>JBEVNH010000003.1:0-19970 GCA_040508175.1 Pseudoxanthomonas sp. | reverse complement strand
ACGGCCTCGCCTGCGCCTGCCCTGACCGGCCAACCGCTCGAGGCCGACCTGCTGACGACCGGCAAGGGTGCAGCCACACCGGCCGTCCCGACCACGCTGGCCGCGCTGCTGGGCCAGGCCGCGGCCGCCCCCGATGGGACCGGCAAAGTCACCGCACCGTCTGCCGATGCACAGGCGACACCAGCCCTGGCGGGCGATGCCGCACCCGTGCTGCAGGCGGGCCCGACCGGACAGCAGGCCAACGCCGCCACCGCCCAGCCGGCCGGGGCCTTCGCGCTCAATGCACTGCCGATGGCCAAGCACGACGCCTTGCCGGCAGACATGGCTGCCCTCGTGGCCAGTCTGGCGACCGACACCAAGGCGCTGGACAAGACCGCGGACGCGGGGGCCGACACCAGCATCACCGATGTCCGCGCGGCACTGTCCATGACCCAGCCCGCACCGTTGGCCGCCGCGCGCGATGTCGCCGTGGTGGCACCGCCGAGCGTAGTGCCCAACATGCAGGGGGATGCGTTCTCCGAGGAGATCGGCGCGCATCTGAAGTGGATGGCGGACCAGAAGGTCGGCCACGCCCATCTGCGGATCTCGCCCGATGACATGGGCACCGTGGACATCCGCCTGAAGCTGGACGGCGACCGCGTCTCGGCCGACTTCAGCGCCGCCCAGGCCGATGTTCGCCAGGCGTTGGAGCAGAGTCTGCCGCGCCTGCGCGAACTGCTGGGCCAGCATGGCTTCCAGTTGGCACATGCCGACGTCGGCCAGCAGTCGCGTCAGAACAGTGACGCCCCCGGCCAGCTGGCCGGCCGCGGCGGTACCGTGGAGACCCCTGACGACGGGACGATCACCACGGTATCGGTGGCCAGCCTGCTTCACCGTGGCTTGCTCGACGCCTACGCGTAAGCCGTCGGCGCGGCGACCTCGCTGCGCTGTGTTGCCCCCTGGACAAGCGCAAGAGGACGCGTGCTGCCGTGCCAGTCGATCCGCTGGTGCGACGCGCGGCCTGTTTCCACAGAGACAGGCGGGCGCCACCATGTGCGACGAGCTTCGAGCACGGCGGCACAGATGGTCGCGTCACGCCGACAGGCCGCCATTACACGATGGCGTGGCCGGCATCCTGCGTATAAACACGCGGCCCATCACAGTCCGGGCCTGGCGCCCTGCGATGGGCCGGCGCGGGGTTCACCTCGACAGGTCCTCGCTGGCACACTGCGGCGGCCTGCGCTGGAAACCGGCTTCGTCGGAATTCTGACGCCCTTTCGGCACGTTAATTGCTTATCTCCACAGGCAACCCTCAGGAGATTCCCCCAGTGTCCGACAAGAAAGCCCCCGCCAAGGCCGCCGCCGACAAAGGCGAGAAGAAGAAAGGCGGCAAGCTGCCGCTGATCATCGCCATCGTGGCGGTGCTGGCGGCCGGCGGTGCCGGTGCCGGCTGGTACCTGAGTTCCAAGAAGGCTGCCGATAGCGAACACGCCGCGGCCGCGCCGAAGAAAGCCGCCGTTCCCGCACCCGCGCAGTACCTGGCGCTGGACCCGCCATTCGTGGTCAACCTGTCCGGCACCTCTGGCCCCCAGTACCTGCAGGTCGAAGTCCAGCTGATGACGCGTGATCCGATCCAGCTGGAACATCTGAAATCCAATGTGCCGGCCATCCGCGCCGACCTGCTGATGCTGTTTGCACAGCAAAGCGGAGCGGAGATCGTCGACGTGCCCGGCCGCAAGAAGCTGCAGGCGGCCGCGCTGGCCGAGGTGCAGAAGCTCATGACCGCCGAAACCGGCGAGCAGTGCGCCGAAGGCCTGCTCTTCACCAGCTTCGTGACCCAGTAAAGGCCTGCCACGATGTCCGACCTGCTCTCACAGGATGAAATCGATGCCCTGCTGCATGGCGTCGACTCCGGTGCCGTGGAAACCGAGGCACCGGTCGATCCGAACGTGGCGCAGTCCTACGACTTCGCCAGCCAGGATCGCATCATCCGTGGGCGCATGCCGACCCTGGAAATGGTCAACGAGCGCTTCGTGCGTCTGTGGCGCATCGGACTGTTCAATCTGCTGCGCCGCTCGGCGGACCTGTCCGTGCGCGGCATCGATCTGCTGAAGTTCGGCGATTACCTGCATTCGCTGTACGTGCCGACCAACCTGAACCTGATCAAGTTCAAGCCGCTGCGCGGCACCGGGCTGATCGTGTTCGAGCCCAAGCTGGTCTACACGGTGGTGGACAATTTCTTCGGCGGCGACGGCCGTTACCCGGCCAAGATCGAGGGCCGCGAGTTCACGCCCACGGAAATGCGCGTGATCCAGCTGATGCTCAAGCAGACTTTCCACGATCTGAAGGAAGCCTGGGCGCCGGTGCTGGACGTGGACTTCGAATACATCAATTCCGAGGTCAACCCGCACTTCGCCAATATCGTCACCCCGCGCGAGTACGTGGTGGTCTGCCGCTTCCACGTCGAACTCGACGGGGGCGGCGGCGAAGTGCACGTGACCCTGCCCTACTCGATGCTGGAGCCCATCCGCGAACTGCTCGACGCCGGCATCCAGAGCGACCGGGTGGATCGTGACGAAAGCTGGAACACGACCCTGCGCGAACAGCTGCAGCTGTCGGAAGTCACCATCTCCACCGTGCTGGCGCGCAAGACCCTCAACCTGCGCCAGCTGACCCACTTGAAGGTGGGGGACGTGCTGCCGATCGACTTGCCCAAGGAAGTCCCGATCTGTGTCGAGGACATCCCGCTGTTCACCGGTGAATTCGGCATCTCCAACGGCAACAACGCGGTGAAGATCACCGCCACCCATCCACCCGGCCAGACCAGTGCCAAGAAGACGGTCAAGGAATCCATCCCATGAACACCCCAGCCTCCGACGTCAACGCAGCGAGCTTCGACGACCTGTATGCCGATGGCCCGCAGAGCGGCAACGATCTCAACCTGGACATGATCCTGGACGTGCCGGTGGCGCTGACGCTGGAAGTCGGCCGCACGCGCATGCCCATCCGCAACCTGCTGCAGCTCAGCCAGGGCTCGGTGATCGAACTGGAGCGTGGCGCCGGCGATCCGCTGGATGTCTACGTCAACGGCACGCTGGTGGCCCATGGTGAAGTGGTGGTCATCAACGACCGCTTCGGTGTGCGCCTGACCGACGTGGTCAGCCCCGCCGAACGCGTCCGGAGACTGCGCTGATGCTGCTTGCGGCGGCCTCCGCCGCCACCCGCGCCGCGCCGCCGGCGTCGACCGCAGGCAGCCTGCTGGGTGGCGTGTTCGCGCTGCTGCTGGTGCTGGGCCTGATCCTGGGGCTGGCCTGGCTACTCAAGCGCATGCCCGGCAGTACGTTCCGCCAGAACGAGCAACTCAAGGTCATCGCCAGCCTTCCGCTGGGCACCAAGGAACGCGCCGTGGTCGTCCAGGTGGGTGACCAGCAGCTCTTGCTCGGCGTCAGCGCCGGGTCGGTCACGGTGCTGCACACGCTGCCCGAACCGCTGCAGATGCCGCCCGCACCACAGCTGTCCGATTTCAAGAAACTCCCCGATTTCGCCCATCTGCTCGCGCAGCGCATGCGCAAGGATTCGAAGAAATGATGGCTCGCCGCTGGTGGGTGACATGGCTGCTGGTGCTGCTGTTGGCCGCGCCGCTGGCCGGCCTGGCGCAGGACCCGACACCGATCGCCGAACCGACCAGTACCGGCTCGGCATTGCCGTCGCTGCCGAATGTCTCGGTGGGCCGCATCGGCAACGATCCGGTCAGCGTGCCGCTGCAGACGCTGCTGCTGATGACCGGCATCACCCTGCTGCCCTCGCTGCTGCTGGTCATGACCGCCTTCACCCGCATCACCATCGTGCTGGCGCTGCTGCGCCAGGCGCTGGGTACGGGCCAGACGCCGTCCAACCAGGTGCTGGTGGGGCTGGCCCTGTTCCTGACCTCGATGATCATGATGCCGGTGTGGCAGAAGGCCTGGGACAGCGGCTTTGGGCCCTACCTCAACGGACAGATCGATTTCCGCACGGCCTGGGACCTGGGCATGTCGCCGCTGCGCGGCTTCATGCTGGCGCAGATCCGCGATACCGACTTGATGACCTTCGCCGGCCTGTCCGGCCATGGCACCTTCAACACGCCGGCCGACATTCCGTTCCCGACGCTGGCCGCCTCGTTCGTCACCAGCGAGCTGAAGACCGCCTTCGAGATCGGTTTCCTGATCTACATCCCGTTCGTGATCATCGATCTCGTGGTGGCCAGCGTGCTGATGTCCATGGGCATGATGATGCTCTCGCCGATGCTGATCTCGGCGCCCTTCAAGATCCTGCTGTTCGTGCTGGTCGACGGCTGGGTGCTGACGGTGGGCACGTTGGCCGCCAGTTTCAACGCGATCTAGCCATGACACCGGAACTTGCCCTGACCGAATTGCGTGGCGGCCTGCTGACGGCCATGTGGATCGCCGGCCCGCTGTTGCTCACCGTGCTGCTGGTCGGCGTGGTGGTCGGCGTGGTGCAGGCCGCCACCCAGCTCAACGAACCCACCATTGCGTTCATCGCCAAAGCGGTGGCACTGACGGCGGCGCTATTCGCGCTCGGCAGTTTCCTGCTGGGCTCGCTGACCGCTTTCACCATCGATCTGTTCCACCGGATTCCAAACCTGATCGGATGACGGGTGCGCCTTCCTTTCCCTGACCGCGTGCTGCGCTGATGGATGCCGCCACCGCCATGGTGCTCGACGGCAACCGCGCCTTCGCCATGATCGGCGCAGTGCTGTGGATCATGCTGCGCACCGGCGCGATGCTGATGGCCATGCCCTTGGTCGGCACGCGCGCGGTCCCGGCGCGCGTGCGCGTGCTGCTGGCCGGCACCCTGTCGGTGGCGCTGGCGCCGATCCTGCCGCCGCTGCCTGCCTGGGGCGGCTTCAACGCGGTCACGGTGCTGTCGATCCTGCGCGAAGTCTCGTTGGGGGTGGCGATGGGCTTCATGCTGCGCCTGGTGTTCGAGGCCGGCGCCTTTGCCGGTGAGCTGGTCTCGCAGGGCATGGGCCTGTCGTTCGCACAGATGGCCGACCCGCTGCGCGGCACCAACTCGGGCGTGACATCGCAATGGTTCTACCTGGCGTTCGGCCTGATGTTTTTCGCCAGCGACGGACACCTGGCCATGATCAGCCTGCTGGTGCGCAGCTACCAGGCCTTGCCGGTCGGCATGGCCATCCCCGATGTCAACGCGATGCTGGCGGTGGCGCCGGACTTCCTGCCGGCGGTGCTGCGCGGCGGGCTGTCACTGGCGTTGCCGATCATGATCGCCATGCTCGCCACCAACCTGGCGTTCGGCGTCCTGGCCAAGGCCGCTCCACAGCTCAACCCCGTGCAGCTGGGCCTGCCCGTCGCGCTGCTGATGGGCATGTCGCTGCTGGCGGTGATGATGGGCGACATCAGTTCTCCGGTGCTGCGACTGTTCGAAGCCGCTTTCGAGGCCAGCGGACGCGTCACCCATCCGTGATGCATCTCCATTCAAGGGTTGGGGCCGTCAGGCCGATATCTCCCTAGACCCCTGTCTGCCGGCATCTGCCGGCGCTTCTGGAACTCCATGTCCCCCATCGGCGGCCCTCCCACCATCGGCGAATCTCCTGCGCTGCTCGCGCAGGCGAGCACGGCGCCATGGCCGGCGCTCTGGGAACGCACCGTCAACTTGGCCTGGCTGCTGGGGCTGACGCTGGCCTGCCTGGTATTGCCGTTCGTCGATGTCGCCACGGGCCCGGTGCAGCCTCCCACGCATACCCACACCTCGCTGGCCCACCTGCAGTGGGGCCTGGTGCTCGCCGTGGCCATGCTGGCGCAGTCACCGGTCTACCTGCGCGTGACCTTCACGGCCTGCTTCGTCGGCTGGGCGGTGCGCATGCTGTGGGGCACGCCCGACGGATCGGAGATCGCGTTGTCACAGGTCGGTGCGATGCTGCCGAGCTACCTGTTGATGTATGGCTGGACGGTGGCCTGCGTGCGCATGATGGGCTGGCCGCGACCACCGCGGCGCCATCATTTCCGTCAGCGCGACGTGCCGGGCTTTGTGATGGTCGCGCTGCTGCTATACCCGCTGGGCTGGGCGTTGAGTTTTGCGGCCACGTCCGGATTGACCTGGATGGACGCCGGCGAGATCTACGAGCGCGCGATCCATTTGTGCTTCTCGCGCTATTTCGGCGTGCTGCTGGTCACCCTGCCGATGGTGCTGCTGGTCACTGGGCTGCATGAACCAGCCGCCACGCCTTCGCGCCTGCCTTCCATCGAATGGGCGGTGATTGGCGCCTATGTCCTGATCTTCATCGGACTGGTCTCACTTCAGCAGCAGCACCAGGACCTGTCTACCCGCGTCCTGGATCAGCGCTTCATGGTGGCAGCGGTGATGGTCTGGATGTCGCTGCGGCTGTCCTGGCGCTGGTGCGTGCCGCTGATCGCATTGGCGTCGGCGCTGTTGGTGGCCTGTATCGCGCAGTCCAGCGCGAACGATCCCGCTTTTCTGCACCAGCGCCTGTTCCAGTATGCGGTGGAGCTGCTGATCATCCAGCAGATCTGCGTGTTGATGCTGCTCATCAGCAGCAACCGCCGCCGGGTACTGAGGAGGGCGGCCGAGGCTGCACACTTGGATGGTCTGACTGGCGTACCCAACATCACCGCGCTGCGCCGGGACCTGACCAAGCGCGCCGATGCGCCCAATGAAATCGGTTTTCTCAGCATCGAGCACGTCGAAAACATGATGGCCGCCTTCGGCCTGCCGGCACAGGAGGCGCTGACGGCTGCGCTGCACGCGCACCTCAAGCAGTTTGTCGATGCTTACACCATGGGCATGGGCCGCTTCGCCCTGGTCCCGCGCGAGCGCCGCCCGGTGTCTTGGAACGAGGTGCTGCAGACGCTGGAAGAGTTCGAGTTCCGCTATGCCGATACGCGTGTGCGCATGGAGCCACACCTGGGCGTGGCACACCTGGCCGGCAACTGCGACAAGGCGGTCGACGAAGCTTTACATGCGGCCTTCCGCGCCAAGCGTGCGGCCCGGCAGCGCGCGGAAACCCTGCCGGTGTTCGCCGACACCTTGGAAAACAGCGATGCCGTCCGGCTTGCATTCGAGACCCACTCGCTGGCGCTGTCGCTGCTGCGCAAGAACGCGGTGGAGCTGCATGTGCAGCCGATCCGTCGTATCGGCCAGGCGCAGGCCGACATGGGCGAAGTGCTGTGCCGTCTGCGTGGGCCCGATGGCCTGCTGATGCCGGCCGACTACATGGACGAACTGGAAGCCAGCCGTGGCGTGGTCGAGTTGGACCGCGCGGTGGTGGAAAACGTGCTGGCCTGGATGCAGGCGCATCCGGACAACGGAGGCTACCAGCGCCTGGCCATCAACCTGACCGGCCGCAGTATGGTGTCAGAACATTTCCGCAACTGGCTGCTGCATCGGCTGGACATGTTCCCCGGTGCGCCGCAGCGGCTGTGTTTCGAGATTACCGAGCGGGCGATCGAGGGCGGCATCGTCCGCGCCACGCCGCTGCTGCAGGCGCTGCACCAGCGCGGCTGCAAGATCGCGCTGGACGATTTCGGCACGGGCATGCAGAGCTTCGACCGCCTGCAGCAGCTGCCCATCGACCTGGTGAAAATCGACGGTGCCTTCGTCCGCAACATCGTCAGCAATGTGCGTGACCGCGAGCTGGTGCGCGCCATGGTCACCATCGCCAACGCCTACCAGGCCGAGACCGTGGCCGAGTATGTGGAGAACGAGGAGATCCTGCGCCTGCTGCGCAGCCTGGGCGTGAACTGGGCGCAGGGCTATCACATCTCCCGCCCGCAACCGCTGCCGGTTAGCACTGGCGCCTGAACTGCCCCCGCGCCGGGCAGCCTCAAGTAACCGAAATTTCCGTCGATACTGCCGTAGACCCGCCCAGGCATTCACGCCGCGGGACCGGAGTGACATGGCTGTCGACGGACCCTCCCCTGTTGCGAATCGAACGTCCGCACGCACCCGCCTGTTGGCCTTGGTCGCGTTTTGTACCTTGCTGCAGAACCTGGACCTGCTGGCCAGGGGCCTGTTCGCACTGACCAAGTTCCCCACGTTCCTGTCCTACCTGCACTGGGGCCTGATTCTGGCGCTGGCCATGCTGCGCCCACCCTACCTGCGCTTTGGCTGGTTCTATCTGGCGGTCACGCTGACCGCGGCGGCACGCGCGGCGTTGTTGATCGACTTTCCGCTGTGGTCGCCCGGCATGGCGCACTACGTGGCCGTCATCGCGCTCCACTACGCGCTGATGTATCCCTGGACCGTGTGGTGCGCGCGCATGGCCGGATGGCCGCGTCCACGCCGCGAACACCGGATGAAGCAGCGCGACGTGCTGCTGCTGGGCGTTGTCTCCATTCTCTACCCCCTCGGCTGGACGATCAGCTACGTCGGACTCAACCGTACGCTGATGCCGTATCCGATGGAGGCCGTGCTGGACATGGCCATCACGTTCTTCTTCAGCCGCTACTGTGCGGCACTGGCCGTGACCGCGCCGGTCCTCCTGCTGGCCATGCGCAGGCACGCGCAGGCACGCAGCCTTCGCACCGTGCGCCCATGGGAATGGGCCTTGGTGCTGGCCTACCTGGCCGTCGGCTTCAGCCTGGGCTGGTCGCACTACGGGCTGCACCACGACCTGGCCGAGGCTGTCCTGGTGCAGCGCTATACGGCACTGGCCCTGCTGATCTGGTCGGCCATGCGCCTGCCATGGGGCATCGCGGTCTGGCTGAGCTCCGTGGTGATGCTGTGCATGGTGGGTGCCGCCGGCTCGGACGTGCTGGACGCCCCCGGCGGCGATGGCCGCGCGCTGCTGCGCACGCTGTTCGAACTCGGCCTGATGCAGCAGGTGTCGATGGCCCTGCTGATCAGCTCGCACGCGCAGCAGCGTCTGGTGCAGCGGCTGATCGAGCAGACCCGGCGTGATCCCATCAGCGGCGTCCCAAACCTGGAAGCGTTGCGCCACGACCTGCGCCGGCGCGAGGACCAGCGCGCGCATATCGCCTGCCTGAGCGTGGAGCACGTCGAGGGGTTGATCGCCGCCTTCGGGCTCCCGGCCAAGGAAGCACTCGCGGCCGCCCTGCACCGCCACCTGGAGGACAAGGTGGCGGTCTATACGCTGGGCATGGACCGTTTCGCGCTGCTGCGCCTCGGCCCGGCGCCGCTGTGGCGCGAGGTGCTCAGGTCGCTGGAGAGCTTCGAGTTCGAATACGCCGGCATGCGCGTGCACCTGGAACCGCACCTGGGCGCGGCCGATGTGAAAGGACACGACGATGCGGCCCTGGACGGCGCGCTGCAGGCGGCCTGGCACGCGTTGAGCCAGGCCCGCGAACGCGCCGAGACGCTGCCGGTGATCGCCGACAGCATGGTGGACAACGCCGCCGAGCGCCGCCGGTGGGACACCTACTCACTGACCCTGTCGCTGCTTCGCCAGAACGCAATCGAGCTGCACCTGCAGCCGATCCGTCCGCTGCGCCAGCCGCGCTCGGGCGCGGTTGCCAGCGAGATGGCCGAAGTGCTGTGCCGCCTGCGCGGTCCGGAAGAACTCCTGCTACCTGGCGTCTACCTGGCCGAACTGGAGACCGCGCGCGGGCTGGTGGAACTGGACGTGGCCGTCCTGTCGGCGCTGCTGGCCTGGATGCGCACCCAGCCGGACAACGCTGGTTACCAGCGACTGGCGGTCAACCTGACCGGCCCGTCCCTGGCATCGGAACCGTTCCGCCGCTGGCTGCTGCACGAACTGGATGCCTTTCCAGGCGTGGCGCAACGGCTGTGCATCGAAGTCACCGAGCACGCCGTGGCCGACGGTATCCATCATGCCAAGCCGTTGCTGGATGGCCTGCATGCGCGCGGCTGCCTGATCGCACTGGACGATTTCGGTACCGGCATGCAGGGATTCCACCGCCTGCAGCAACTGCCGATCGACCTGATCAAGATCGATGGCGCCTTCATCAAGGGCATCGTCGCCTGCCCCCGAGACCGCGAACTGGTGCGCGCCATGGTGTCCATCGCCCGCGCCTTCGGCGCCCAGACCGTGGCCGAGTACGTGGAGGACGCGCAAATCCTGGCCCTGCTGGACGAACTGGGCGTGGATTGGGGCCAGGGCTTCCACCTGGGCCGGCCCTCGCCACTCCCCGTCCCGGTCGCGCTCGCCCACTGAGCCGGGCGAGGCGCCGCGCCTAGCGATGGCACGGCACTTGCAAATGCCGGGGCATCCCCCGCCGCCGTGCTTGATGTCCGATGTCCGAAGACGACCAGGAACGTACAGAACAGCCGAGTGAGAAACGCCTTCGCGATGCGCGGGACCAGGGCAACATCCCGCGTTCGCGTGAGCTGGCCACGGCGGCGGTCTTCACCAGCGGCGTGATCGCGGTCATGGCCGCCGGCGGTGGCATCGGCCGTAGCACGCGCGACTGGCTCAAACAGGCGCTCACGCCCCCGCGCACCCTCTTGGAAACCCCGCACGAACTGCTGCCCTATTTCGGCCACCAGATCCTCAAGCTGATGCTGGTGATGTGGCCGCTGATGCTGGTGGCGCTGCTGACCGCGCTGATCTCCCCGATCGCGATGGGTGGCTTCCAGTTCAATACCAAGTCGCTGGCGCCGAACCTGGGACGAATGAACCCCATGGCCGGCATCAAGCGCATGTGGGGCGGCGAGAGCGTGGCCGAGCTGATCAAGTCGATCCTGCGCGTGCTGCTGGTTGGCGGCGCCGCCGGCCTGACCCTGTGGTCGGGCATGAAGCTGCTGCGCTCGCTGCTGAACATGCCGCTGGAACTGGCCATGAGCCAGGGCGTGGGCTTCGCCCTGAAAATGCTGTTTGCCACCGCAGGCGCCCTGGCCTTGCTGGCGGCCATCGATGCGCCGTACCAGAAGTGGAACTGGAAGCGGAAGCTGATGATGAGCCGCGAGGAACTCAAGCGCGAAATGAAGGAAAGCGAGGGCAGCCCGGAGGTCAAGGGCAAGATCCGCCAGATGCAGCACCAGATGTCCCAGCGCCGCATGATGGAAGCGGTGCCCACGGCCGACGTAGTAGTGGTCAACCCGACCCATTACGCCGTGGCATTGAAGTATGAGAACGGCAAGGCGCGCGCGCCCATCGTGGTGGCCAAGGGCGTGGACGAAACCGCCTTCCGTATCCGCGAAATGGCCGAGCAGCACAAGGTCGCGATCCTGTCCGCCCCGCCGCTGGCACGCGCCTTGTATAGGGAGGGGGATCTAGGCAAGGAAATTCCCGTGAGACTCTACGCCGCCGTCGCCCAGGTGCTGTCCTACGTTTACCAGTTGCGCAACTGGCGCGCCGCTGGTGGCCAGTATCCGTCCCAGCCGGCCGTGGACGTGCAGGAATTCACCGACGGTCGCGCCAATGGCGCCCCTGACGGAGCCGACCTGTGAGTGCGGCCGCTCCGACCGGCGCCGGTGGCATGGCCCGCGTCATGGAGGTGATGCGCAGCGGCCTGGGCGCACCGCTGGTGGTCATGGCCATGCTGGGCATGGTGGTGGTGCCGCTGCCGCCCTTCATCCTGGACGCGCTGTTCTCCTTCAACATCGCGATCTCGCTAATGGTGCTGCTGGCCGTGGTCTATGTGCAGCGGCCCCTGGAATTCTCGATCTTCCCGATCGTGCTGCTGATGACCACCATGCTGCGCCTGGCATTGAACGTGGCCTCCACCCGCGTGATCCTGCTGCACGGCCAGGGTGGCCACGAAGCGGCCGGCAAGGTCATCGCCGCGTTCGGCGAGTTCGTGGTCGGCGGCAACTACGCCGTCGGCATCGTGGTCTTCACCATCCTGACCATCATCAACTTCGTGGTCATCACCAAGGGCGCCGGGCGCATCTCCGAAGTGACCGCGCGCTTCATCCTGGACGCCATGCCAGGCAAGCAGATGGCCATCGACGCCGATCTCAATGCCGGCTTGCTGACCCGCGAGGAAGCCAAGGCCCGTCGCGAGGAAGTGCGCGAGGAGGCCGACTTCTACGGCGCGATGGACGGTGCCAACAAGTTCATCCGCGGCGACGCCATCGCCGGCATCCTGATCATGTTCATCAACCTGATCGGCGGCCTGGCGGTGGGCGTGCTGCAGCACAAGATGGCCGTCGGCGACGCTGCCGCCACCTACACCTTGCTATCCATCGGTGACGGGCTGGTGGCGCAGTTGCCGGCCCTGCTGGTGTCCTCGGCCGTGGCCCTGCTCGTCACCCGCGCCTCGCGCAAGCAGGACATGGGCAAGGCCATGGGCGGCCAGGTCTTCGGCCAGTACCGCTCGGTGGCCATCGCCGCCGGCATCCTCGGCGTGGTCGGCGTGGTGCCGGGCATGCCCAATGTCGCCTTTTTGACGCTGGCCGCGGCTCTGGGCTACCTGGCCTGGCGCCTGCACAAGAAAGAACAGGCCACCAAGGCCGCTGACGCCGCCGCGCCCGACCCGTCCAACGCCCCGGCGCCGGCTGCCAACCCCAATGCCGAGCTGGGCTGGGACGAGCTGCGACCGGTCGATCCGTTGGGCCTGGAAGTGGGCTACCGGCTGATTCCGTTGGTGGACAAGAGCCAGGGAGGCGAGCTGATGGCGCGCATCAAGGGCGTTCGCCGCAAGCTGACCCAGGACATCGGCTTCCTGGTCCCCCCCGTGCATATCCGCGACAACCTGGAGCTGTCAGCCACGTCCTATCGCCTGCTGGTGCATGGCGTGCCGGTGGCCACCGCCGAGGTCTACCCGGACCGCGAGCTGGCCCTGGACCCGGGTGGTGCCCTGGGCCAGCTGGACGGCATCCCCGGCAAGGACCCGGCCTTCGGCCTGGACGCGGTGTGGATCCAGCCGCACCAGCGCGCCAACGCCGAATCCATGGGCTACACCGTGGTCGACCCATCCACCGTCATCGCCACCCACCTGTCCCATCTGGTCCGCAGCCACGCCCCGGAGCTGCTGGGCCACGAGGAAGTGCAGCAACTGCTGGCCACCCTGGGCAAGAGCGCGCCCAAGCTCGTCGAGGACCTCACGCCCAAGGCGCTGCCGATGTCGGTGGTGGTGCGGGTGCTGCAGAACCTGCTGATCGAGCGCATTCCGGTGCGCCAGCTGCGCCGCATCGTCGAGGCGCTGGTCGAACATGCCCCGCACAGCCAGGACCCGGGCAACCTCACCGCCGTGGTCCGCAATGCGCTGGGCCGGTTCATCGTCCAGGAAATCGCAGGCAACGCCGCGGAACTGCCCGTGTTCACCCTGGCGCCGCAACTGGAGCGGGTACTCAACGATTCGGCCCAGGGCGGCGGCGCGGCGCTGGAGCCGGGCCTGGCCGAACGCCTGCAGCAGTCCCTGGCCGAGTGCGCCGGGCGCCAGGAAGCCAAGGCCGAACCGGCCGTGGTGCTGGTGCCTGGGAACGTGCGCGCGGCACTGGCGCGCCTGACCCGCCACAGCGTGCCCTCGCTGTCGGTGCTGTCCTATACCGAGGTCCCGGAGGACAAGCGGCTGAAGTTGATCGGCACCATCAGTTGATTCCGTGGGCCACCAAGGAGCGACCGCCCAACCGGCGGTCGCTTTCTTTTTGAGTGCGGCGTGAAGACGCAATGCCTTGATTCAACGGGCTTTCGATCGTGCGCACCGGCCTGCGGGCCCGACGTGACGCCGACCAACAGAAAACCGGCACCGAAATCGGCACGCCACATGCATAGGTAGGGGTGAGGGACGGAAAGCCGACAGGCGACCTGGCCCAGCGTAACCACCCAGCCCGAACTTTCCCCGCGGCACCCGTCCGCAGGAGCCCTGCATGAAGATCAAACGCTTTACCGCTCCCGACATGCGCACCGCACTGCGCATGGTCCGTGAAGAACACGGCGCCGATGCGGTGATCCTCTCCAACCGTCGTACCGACGAGGGCGTGGAGATCGTGGCGGCCAGCAACTACGACGAGGGCATGGTGCAGCAGCAGCTGGAAGCCGCCGCCCGCCGGGAAGCCGAGTTCGCCGCCGCGACCGCCGAGAAGGTGGCGCAGGAGCAGCGCATGGCCGCCGAGCGCGAGGCCGCACAGGCCGCCCGCCAGCAGGCCCTGGCCCAGGCGCGCGCCATCGAGATCCGTCCGCAGGCCGGCTTCAATGCCGATGCCCTGATCGCTGCCACCCAGCAGGCCCAGGCCCCGCAGGGCTCCACCGCCGGCGATTTCGCCAAGGCTCTGCTGGCCGCTGTCTCGCCACGCCATGCCCAGGAGGCCGGCCGCGACGCGATGACCACCCCGCGCGCGCCCCAGGCACCGGCGCAGATTGCCGAGCTGCCCGACGACGTGGCCAGCTTCGCCCCCGCCGCCCTGATGGCCGCCGCTGCGCCGGCGCCGGTGGCGCCCCCGCTTGCCGCTTCCACGCCGGTGCAGGTGCCCGCAGCGGTCACCGCCGCACCGCGCCTGAGCCTGGTGCCGACGCCAGAAGTCCCGCAGTCCGATGCCCAACTGGTGCAGATGCGCGACGAACTGGCGCAGATGCGGCTGATGATCGAACGCGAAATGTCGCGCCTGACCGACGAGCGCCTGCGCGGCTCACCGGTGCGCGGCACCGCCATGGAACTGATGGAAGATTACGGCTTCGATGCCGGCATCACCCGCGACGTGGTGCTGCAGATCCCGGCCGACACCGACCCGGCCCGCGGCCGCGGCATGATGCTGGGCCTGATCTCACGCCGCCTGCCGGTGTGCCCGGTCGATCCGCTGGAAGAAGGCGGCGTGATCGCCCTGGTCGGCCCGACCGGTGCCGGCAAGACCACCACCATCGCCAAGCTGGCCGCCCGTTACGCGGCCGAGCACGGCGCCCGCAACATCGCCCTGGTCACCACCGACGTGGCCCGCATCGGCGGCCGCGAGCAGTTGCACAGCTATGGCCGCCAGCTCGGCGTGGCCGTGCACGAGGCCGACAGCCACACCTCGCTGATCGCCCTGTTGCAGCGTCTGTCCGACTACAAGCTGGTGCTGGTGGACACCGCCGGCCTTGGCCAGCGCGACCGCGCCCTGGCCAGCCAGCTGAATTGGCTGCGGGCCGCGAAACAGGTACGGACCTTGCTTGTCCTTCCTGCGAACTCGCATTTTTCCGACCTGGATGAAGTGGTACGCCGTTTCCAGACCGCAGCGCCACAGGGGGTGGTGCTGACGAAGCTGGACGAAACCGGCCGATTGGGCAGCGCCCTGTCGGTGGTGGTCGATCACGGTTTGCCGCTGACCTGGGTCACCGATGGGCAACAGGTCCCCGAGGACCTGCATCGGGCCAATGCCGCCAGTTTGGCGCTGCGCCTTGAAGATCTGCGCCGCGCTGCCGATAAGCCGAATATCCCGGAGCACGACCATGCCGTTGCATGAGTACACGACAGTGACCAGCGTCCCCCCACCGCCGATGAACCCCGTTCGCTCCATCGCCGTCACCGGCGGCAAGGGCGGCGTGGGCAAGACCAATATTTCGGTCAACCTGTCCGTTGCCCTGTCCGACCTGGGCAAACGCACCCTGCTGCTGGACGCCGACCTGGGCCTGGCCAACGTCGACGTGCTGCTGGGCCTGGCGCCCAAGTACACGCTGGCCGACCTGGTGGCCGGGCGCTGCGACCTGGAAGAACTGCTGATCGAAGGCCCCGGTGGGCTGCTGATCGTCCCGGCCGCCTCCGGCCGTCGCCACATGGCCGAGCTGCAACAAGCCGAGCATGTGGGCCTGGTCAACGTGTTCAACGACCTGCAGCGCGACCTGGACACCTTGGTGGTGGACACCGCCGCGGGCATCACCGATAGCGTGCTGACCTTCTGCCAAGCCTCGCAGGACATCCTGGTGGTGGTCTGCGACGAGCCGGCCTCGATCACCGACGCCTATGCGCTGATCAAGGTCCTGTCGCGCGAGCGCGGGGTGGACCGTATCCAGATCGTGGCCAACATGGTCCGCGACGCCAACGAGGGCCGCCGCTTGTACGACAAGATCTCGCGCGTGTGCGAGCGCTTCCTGGGCGATGTCTCGCTGAACTACCTCGGCGCGGTGCCGCAGTGCGAATGGCTGCGCATGGCCGTGCAGCGTCAGCAACCCGTCGTACGCGCCTACCCCGCCAGTCCGTCGGCGCGCGCCATCACCGACATCGCCCGCCGTGCCTCGCGCTGGCAGGCCCCGGTGGAGCCGCGTGGCACCGTGGAATTCTTCGTCGACCGCATGATCCAGCAGAGGGCAATGGCATGAACATGGCCACTGCGGAATACCGCGCGGTGCAGCGCACCGTCGCCACCGACTACGTCACCAAGCACGCCGACCTGGTGCGCCGCATCGCCCACCACCTGGCGGCCAAGCTCCCGGCCAGCGTGGAAGTGGACGACCTGATCCAGGCCGGCATGATCGGCCTGCTCGAAGCCTCGCGCAGCTACGACGCCGAGCAGGGCGCCTCGTTCGAGACCTATGCCTCGATCCGCATCCGCGGCTCGATGATCGATGAGATCCGCCGCGGCGACTGGGTGCCGCGCTCGGTGCACCGCCGTGCCCGCGACGCGGCTGCCGCGACCCGCGCCATCGAGCAGGAAACCGGCCGCGCCGCATCCTCGCAAGATGTCGCCGCGCGCCTGGACATCCCGCTGCCCGATTACATGCGGCTGATGGAAGACGCCTCGCGCGGCCAGGTGCTGAGCCTGGAGTCGCGCATCGAGGACCATGGCGATGTCGACGTGGCGCCCGATGCCGGCCTGACCCCGCAGCAGATGCTCGAGCGTGGCCAGTTCGGCCGCGAGCTGGGCCGCGCCATCGGCGACCTGCCCGAGCGCGAACAGCTGGTGCTGTCGCTGTACTACGAGCAGGAGTTGAACCTGAAGGAGATCGGCGCGGTGCTGGGCGTGAGCGAGTCACGCGTGTGCCAGATCCACGGCCAGGCCGTGGTCCGCCTGCGCGGCAAGCTCAACATGTTCGACACCTCCGATGCCGGGCTGGAAGAAGCCTGATCCGCGCGCGTTGGAACCTTATTTGCGATCCGTCCTAAGAACCCCGATGAATTCCCGCTGGAGCACCAAGTGAACAAGAACATGCGCATCCTGATCGTGGATGACTTCTCGACGATGCGTCGCATCGTCAAGAACCTGCTCAACGATCTGGGCTTCACCAACACCGCCGAAGCCGACGACGGCAACAGCGCACTGACTGCCCTGCGCAGCGCGCCGTTCGACTTCGTGGTGACCGACTGGAACATGCCCGGCATGACCGGCATCGACCTGCTGCGCAACATTCGCGCCGACGACAAGCTCAAGACCTTGCCGGTGCTGATGGTGACGGCCGAAGCCAAGCGCGAGCAGATCATCGAAGCGGCGCAGAACGGCGTGAACGGCTACATCATCAAGCCGTTCACCGCGCAGACGCTGGAAGAGAAGCTCGGCAAGATCTTCGAACGGCTGGCGGCAACGGCATGAGCGGCCTCAGCGCGCCCGAGCGGGCCGCCCTGGTCGACCGGCTGCAGCACGCCCTGGTCGCGCTGGAAGCCGGCGACGAGCCGGCATGGCGCGCGCACGTGGATGCGCTGGCCGCTGCACGCACCCAGCCCCTGGTCAAGGGCCTGAGCCGCCTGGCCCGCGACCTGGCCCAGGCGCTGGGCGAGCTGCCGCCGGCAGACCATCCCGGTGCCAACGAACTGGACGACGCCTGCGCGCGCCTGGACCACGTGGTGACCACCACCGAGCAGGCCACGCACCGCACGCTGGACCTGATCGAGCAGTCGCGCACGATCAGCGAGCAGCTACGCACCGGACTGGATGCCCCGCATCAGCTGGAACTGCTGGCCACCCTGCGACTGAATCTGCAGGAGATGGCGCTGGCACAGAGCTACCAGGACATCACCGGACAGACCGTGCGCCGCGTGGCGGGCATCGTGCGCCGCGTGCATGAAGGCTTCGCCGCACTCGGCCTGCCGCCGCAGCCGCGCCCGTCCGACGCCGGCAACAGCCTGGCCGGCCCCGCGCTGGCCGGCATCGATCGTCATGGCGTTTCGCAAAACGACGCCGACGCCCTGCTCTCCGACCTGGGCCTGTAAACCGACATGAGCGCGGTCTCTCCCGATATTGCAGCGGACTTCATCATCGAGGCACAGGAAATCCTGGACCGCCTCGGTGAACAGCTGGTGGCCCTGGAACAGTCACCGGACGACCGCGAGCAGTTGAACGCGGTGTTCCGCGGCTTCCATACCCTCAAGGGCGGTGCCGGTTTCCTTGGCGTCGTCGCGATGGTCAACCTGTGCCATGCCGCCGAGGAAACCTTGGGTACTGTGCGCGCGGGACAGGGCGAGCTGGCACCGGCCCACTTCGACGCCGCACAGCGTTCGCTGGACTGGCTGCAGGGCATGCTGGACGCGCTCTCGGCCGGTACCGAGCCGCCGCATGCGCCGCCGGAGCTGATCGCGCAGTTCGCACTGGACGCATCAAGCGCACCGGCACCTGCCGCCAAGCCAGCAGCCACGCCGGTGGCCGCCGCGGGCGGCGACATGATCAGCGACGACGAGTTCGAATCCCTGCTCGACACCCTGCACGGCGCCGCCGCGCCGGGGACGCATGCACCGCCCGCCGCCCCGGCACGCGTGCCAACACCGCCTGCCGCGCCCAGTCCCGCACCGCGTGCCGCGTCACCGGCCAAGGCCGCCGATGTCGAAACCACCGTGCGCGTGGATACGCGCCGGCTGGACGACATCGTCAACCTGATCGGCGAGCTGGTGCTGGCACGCAACCGACTCAAGACCCTGCGCACGCGCATCCGCGATGAAGAGCTCGAGCGTGCCGTGGGCGTGCTCGATGTCGCCACTGCGCGCCTGCAGTCGGCCGTCATGCGCACGCGCATGCAGCCGGTGGGCAAAGTTTTCTCCCGCTTCCCCAAGGTGGCGCGCGATGTCGCGCGCTCGCTGCAGAAGGAAGTGGAGCTGGAGCTGATCGGCGCCGAGACCGAGCTGGACCGCAACCTGGTCGAGGCGCTGGCCGATCCGCTGGTGCATCTGGTGCGCAACGGCATCGACCACGGCATCGAAACGCCTGCGCTGCGCGAAGCCTCCGGCAAGCTGCGCTCGGGCAAGCTGCGCCTGGCCGCGCGCCAGGAGGGCGACTATGTCGCCATCGAGGTGCAGGACGACGGGGCCGGTATCGACCCGGAACGCCTGCGCATGAAGGCCCGCGAAAAAGGCTTGATCGACGCCGAAGCGGCCGCCCGCCTCAATGCGGACGAGTGCCTCAACCTGATCTTCCTGCCCGGTTTTTCCACCAAGGCCGAGGTGACCGATATCTCCGGCCGCGGCGTGGGCATGGACGTGGTGCAGTCACGCATCCGTGAGCTGGGCGGACAGATCCAGATCCAGTCCGAACTGGGCCGCGGCAGCCGCTTCCTGATCCGCGTGCCGCTGACGCTCGCCATCTTGCCGACGCTGCTGGTGCAGGCGGGCGAAGCGGTCTATGCCCTGCCGCTGGCCCGGGTGCAGGAAGTCATGCACGCGCCGGAAAAGACCCTCAAGTGGTTCGACGGGCGCCCCGTGCTGGACCGCCGCTCGCACACCCTGCCACTGCTGGACCTGCGCGGCTGGCTGGGCCTGCAGGTGCCGTCCGAAACCCTGTTCACCATCGTGCTGCTGCAGATGGGTGACTCACGCTTCGGTTTGATCGTGGATCAGGTGCGTGGGCGCGAGGAGGTGGTGATCAAGCCCCTGCCGCGCGCGCTGCGCGGCCTGCCCGGCTACGCCGGTGCCACGCTGATCGGCGACGGACGCCTGGCGATGATCCTGGACGTGGACGGCCTGCGCGAGAACATGGCCTGAGGGCCGGGCCACCACCCCACCATGCACGAAGGGGCCAGCCGGCCCCTTCTGTTTTTTCGCGAAGCGCACATCGCGCCAGCCGTCTGTCGCCGCGACCGCCCCGCTTTGGCCCGCCGCTTGCATCTATCGGGCGACCCACCCTGTTCAAGTCCGCCGCGACCCGGCCGATACCGACCCCATGGACATCCTCAGCCTCCTCGGAATCCTGCTCGCGCT
>JBEVNH010000130.1:0-12562 GCA_040508175.1 Pseudoxanthomonas sp. | reverse complement strand
CCGCCTGTTCGAAGTAACACCAGAAGAAGACATTGAACGTCAGGATGATCAGCATCGCGATCACCTTGTCGCGTGCCACCTTGCCCTCACGAATGCCTTCAATCACAAGCATGACCGCCGGACCGACCAGCAGCGCCATCAGGATGTACTGCAGCACGTTGGCGTCGATGGTCAGCAGGAAATAGAACACCGGGATTCCGATCACCACGCCCAGCAAGAGCACTAGCGACAGGTTCCTAAGCCCTGTCTGGTGCGCCTGCGGCAAACCGATACCCTTGAGTTGCTTGCGACCAAACCAGAACCAGACAAAGCTCAGGACCATGCCGATGCCGGACGCGACGAACACCACCTTGTAAGCCGGCATGTCGTCGATGCCGAAAATCTTCTTGGCCAGATACTGGGTGATCAGAGGCGCCACCAGCGCGCCCAGATTGATGCCCATGTAGAAAATGGTGAAGCCCGAATCCCTGCGAACATCGCTCTGTGCATAGAGCTTGCCCACCATCGTGGAGATGATCGGCTTGAACAATCCATTGCCTACGATGACCGTTGCCAGCCCAAGCTTGAACAGCGATTCGGTCGGCAGCGCCAGCATGAACAAGCCGGTGGCCATGATGGCCGCGCCAAGCAAGATGGAGCGTTGGTAGCCGATGAGCTTGTCGGCCACGTAACCGCCGAAGATCGCGCCCGCGTACACCAGCGCCAGGTACGCACCGTAGAGCTCGCTGGCGGGCCTTTCGCCTGTGCCGGCACCGTTGTAGAACTGCGCGACGATGTACAGCACCATCGCCCAACGAATTCCGTAGAACGCGAAGCGCTCCCAGAATTCGGCCATGAACAGCATCCACAAGGGACGCGGATGGCCCATCAGGTCGCCGAACGCAGGCGGATCGCCTGGCGTGACGGGCGGAATGGGTTCGAGCGTCGGCGACTTGGCCTCAAGCGACATGCAGAGTTTCCCCTGTGGGATCTAAGACGTGGCAGGGAAATCCGAAGACCCCCAGCGGCGGACCGGGGAGGATCACCGACCGCAGCGCGCGGCGTCAAACTTTCGAGAAATCAAGTGCTTGAAGGCCCGGCCTGGGCTGACCCCTGTTCAGCGATCGCTGCGAAGCCGATTCACGGCGGGGTGGGCGGCGAAGAAAGGCCAATGGTGGTGCGTACTTCGAACAGTTCCGGGAAGAAGGTCAGGTCCAGCGCCTGCTTGAGGAAGCCCACGCCCGAGGACCCGCCGGTGCCGCGCTTGAAGCCGATCACGCGCATCACCGTGCGCATGTGGCGGAAGCGCCACAGCTGGAACTGGCTTTCGAAATCCACCAGGTCCTCGCACAGCTCGTACTCGCGCCAGTAGCGGGCGGTGTCCTCGTAGATGCGCTCGAACACCGGCACCAGCGCCGCGTCGGACACATGCGGCTGGCGCCAGTCACGTGCCAGGTGATGCGGTGGGATGGCGTGGCCGAAGCGACCCAGGTAGGCCAGGAACACGTCGTAGAGGCTGGGCGCATCGAGCGCGCCGCGCAGGGTTTCCTGGCCGAAGGGATCGTGCGAAAACACTTTGAGCATCGACACGTTCTTGTTGCCCAGCAGGAACTCGATCTGCCGGTACTGCAACGATTGGAAGCCCGAAGACGGGCCCAGGATGTCGCGAAATCCCATGTACTCCGAAGGCGTCAGCGTCTCCAGCACCGACCATTGCTCGGTCAGCTGGCGCAGCACCTGCTTGGCGCGGGCCAGCACCTTGCGCGTCTGCCAGACCTCGTCGCGACCCAGGTGGGCGATGGCCGCCAGCAGTTCGTGGATCATCAGCTTCATCCACAGCTCGGACACCTGGTGCTGGACGATGAACAAGGTCTCGTCGTGGTGCGCCGGGCTGGACAGCGGCTGCTGCGCCTGCAGCAACAGATCCAGCCGGAGATAGCCTGCGTAGGTCGTGCGGCCGGCCAGGTCGGTATGGATACCGGCCTCCAACGGGCGCTGGTTGTCCTGGATGCTCATCAGCCTGCGTAGGAATCAACGGAAGAGCCCATGGTACCCGGCGTCACCTGCCTGTCATGGACAAAACCCAGGATCGCGCCACAATCCAGCCAGATCGCCCGGGGCCACACACGCTGGCCATTCCCCCGAAGGAGCGTCACATGGAACACGGAGTAAAGCGCCTGCTGGCGCTTGCAGTTGTCCTCTGCGCGGCCCAGGCCTCACAGGCCCAGGTGGTCATCAGCCAGGTCTACGGTGGCGGTGGCAACAGCGGTGCGCCGCTGCGCAGCGATTTCATCGAACTGCACAACACCTCGGCGCAAGAAGTCAGCGTCGCCGGGTGGTCGGTGCAGTACGCCAGCGCCGCCGGCACCAGCTGGCAGCGCACCGAGCTGAGTGGCAGCATTCCTGCCGGCGGCTACTACCTGGTCAAGCAGGCCGATGGCAGCAACGCCGCCGCGCCCGCCCTGCCCGACCCGGATGCCACTGGCACCATCGCCATGTCCGGCACTGCCGGCAAGGTCGCGCTGGTCAACAACGGCACCGCGCTCAGCGGCGCCTGCCCGACCGGCAACGTGGACTTCATCGGCTTCGGCAGCACCGCCAGCTGCGCGGAAGGTTCGGCGCCCACGCCCAACCTGAGCAACACCACGGCCGCCCTGCGCGCCGATGCCGGTTGCACCGACACCAACAACAATGCCGCCGACTTCACCACCGGCACGCCCGCCCCGCGCAACAGCGCCACGCCGGCCAACATCTGTGGTGCGGCCGGCCAGGCCGTGCTGACCGCGGCGGACATCAGCCAGGACGAAGCCAGCGGTGCGTTCGTCTTCACCTTCACCCTCAACCAGCCGGCTGGCGCCGGTGGCGTGCGGGTGGACTGGACCACCGCCGATGGCACGGCCACCGCGGGCAGCGACTACACCGCCGCGTCGGGAACCTTGGACATCGCCGAAGGCCAGACCAGCACCACGGTGTCGGTGAGCGTGATCGACGACGACATCACCGAGGCCGACGAAACCTTCTTCCTGCAGCTGTCCAACGTGGTCGGCGCGGTGTTGGGCCGGCAGCAGGTGCAGGCCACCATCGTCAACGACGATGTCAGCCTCACGGCGATCCACGCCATCCAGGGCAGCGGTAGCCGTTCGCCGATGGAGGGCGCGCTGGTCTATACGTCGGGCATCGTCACCGGCGTCAAGAGTGCCGGCTTCTTCCTGCAGGCACGCGACGCCGACGCAGACGCCGATCCGGCCACGTCCGAAGGCATCTATGTCTACACCGGCAGCGCGCCACCGGCGGCGGCGGCCGTCGGCAACGAGGTGCGCGTGAGCGGCACGGTGCTGGAATACGTGCCCAGCGCCGATCCGTACCAGCTGTCGCTGACCGAGATCGGCGGTGCGCCGACGGTCTCGCTGCTGTCCACCGGCAATGCGTTGCCGGCCCCCATCGCGCTCACGCCGGACTTCCCTTCCGCCAACGGCGGGCTGGAACAGCTGGAGCGCCTGGAGGGCATGCGCGTCAACGCGGCCAGCCTGACCGTGGTCGCCCCCACCGGCGGCAATACCAACGAGACCAGCGCCACCGGCACCAGCAACGGCATCCTGCATGCCGTGGTGACGGGCGTGGCCCGTCCGTTCCGCGAGCCCGGCATCGAAGCGCCCACCCCAGCCCCGACCGGCAGCAGCATGCCGCCGATCCCGCAGTGGGATGCCAACCCGGAACTGTTCACCCTGGACAGCGACAGCCTGGGCGACGCCGCCTACACGCTGGACCTGTCGGTCGGCGCGGTGATCACCGGCTACACCGGCCCGCTGGATTACGGCTTCCGCCGCTACACGCTGCATCGCGATCCTGCGGTGGCCATCCAGGTCACGCCCGGTGCCACGCCGCAGGCGGCCCGACCGCCCACAGCCGACGAGTTCACTGTGGCCGGCTACAACCTGGAGCGCTTCTTCGACACCACCAACGACCCGGCCATCGGTGAGCCGGTGCTGACCGCCGCCGCGTTCGAGCGCCGCCTGGCCAAGGCCTCGCTGACCGTGCGCGACTACCTGCACCTGCCGGACATCCTGGCCACGGTGGAGGTGGAAAACCTGTCGGTGCTGCAGACCCTGGCCACGCGCATCAATGCCGATGCCGTGGCGGCCGGCGCGAGCGACCCGCAGTACGTGGCGTATCTGGAAGAAGGCAACGACGTCGGCGGCATCGACGTGGGTTTCCTGGTCAAGACCGCAGCCGTGGCCAGCGGCGTGGCCCGCGTGGACGTCAACGCCGTCACCCAGCACGGCAAGGACTTCACCTGGGTGCAGCCTGACGGCCAGAGCAGCCTGCTCAACGACCGTCCGCCGCTGGCGCTGGATGCCACGGTGCACTACGCCGATGGCCGCACCTTCCCCATCACCGTGATCGCCGTGCACCAGCGCTCGCTCAGTGGCGTGGAAACCGATGACGCCGCCGGTGAACGCGTGCGCGCCAAGCGCCAGAAGCAGGCCGAATACCTGGCCGGTGTGATCCAGCAGATGCAGGTCGCCGACCCGGAACGCCGCATCAGCGTGCTGGGTGACTTCAACGCGTTCCAGTTCAACGACGGCTACGTCGATGCGATGAGCGTGGTGATGGGCACGCCGACGCCGGATGCGCAGACCGCGGTGGCCGGTGACGGCATCGACCTGGTCGATCCGGACCTGGTCAACCTGGGCACGCTGGAAGAAGAAAGCCAGCAGTACTCCTTCGTCTTCGACGGCAACGCGCAGACCCTGGACCACGTGCTGGGCAACGAAGCCCTGCTGCTGGCGGCTACGTCCTTCGGACTGGACCACGCCCGCATCAACGCCGATTTCCCGGAAGTGGCCCGCAACGATGCGGCCAGCCCCTCGCGTCTGTCCGACCACGATCCGGTGGTGGCGTACTTCGAGTTCCGCCACCGCGCCGACTTGGCGGTGACGGCGGCCGCTGTCGACCCGCTGGCACGCGCCGGCAGCCCGCTGCGCTTCACCGCCCAGCTGCGCAACCTGGGGCCGGAGACCGCGCAGTTCCCGGGCGTGGGCTTCGCACTGAATGGCGCACTCCCGGACATGGCGGTGACCGCACCGGCTGGCTGGAGCTGCGATACGGCCCAGGTCAGTGGCGGCAACACCTCGGTGGCCTGTGCGGCGAGCTCGCTGGCGGTGGACGCAGTGGCGGCATTCTCGATCAACGCCACGGCGCTGACTTCGCAGATCGGCACGCAAGCCCTGCTGTCGGTGTCGGCCAGCGCGCAGACCTTCGACCCGGAACCGGCCAACGACCACGCCACCGCAGCATTGCAGGTGCTGGGGCCGATCTACACCGACCTGGAAGTCAAGCTCAGCGGCGATGCGACGATCAACACGCGCGCGTTCTCGGCCGAGTACACGGCCACGGTGATCAACCGCGGCAACCTTGGCCGCGCCCCGAACGCATGGGTGCGCTTCAGCGGCAACACCATGTCCGCGCTGACCGTGGTAATCCCGCCGCCGCGCTGGATCTGCTGGCCCGAGGGCAGCCTGCGCAACCTGAGCTACGTGTGCATGGCCCCCCGTGTCCTGGACCCGGGGGATGGCGGCACCTTCCGCCTGCGCGTCCCGGCCAAACCGACGCCGGCCTCGAAAGTGATCGAGGTCAAGGCCGAGGCCACCACCACGGTCAACGAGCCTGACCTCACCAACAACACCGCGGTGTTCAGAACCCAGGTGCGCTGAGCCTCCCGCGGCTTCCCAAGCCCCGGTCGGCCCTGCCGGCGGGGGCTTTTCCGTATCTGGGCCGTGGCCACCTTCTTGAAATGGATCACCACGCCGGGCTAAAGCCGGCGGCTGGAGCGCCGATAAAGCAACCGTGAACCTGTCGAGAGCCACCATGAACTCCCGCGTCCTGATCCGTATGACCGCCCCGGTGGTACTGACGTTGTTGCTGCCCTTTGCCGAAGGTTTCGGCTGGCCAGCCTTTGTCCGCTACGCCATTCTGACCACCATGACCCTGAGCTGGCTTGGCTTCGGCCTCTGGGTCGCCCTGCGTGCAGGCGGCGGCCAGCCCAATGGCGAACACGCCCGCATCCTGCGCGAGCAGGACCAACTGCTGACGGACCTGCGCAAGTTCCTGGGCAATGAGATCGACGGCTCCCGTTCGGAAATCGAACGGGCCCGCGAGCTGATCCGCCAGGCCGTGTCCGGGCTGGGCTCCAGCTTCTCCGCCATGAACCAGCGCTCACGCCAGCAGAGCCAGACCGTGGCCCGCATCGTCGACCGCACCGGCGACCATGGCAGCAGCGGCCTGGACTTCGCCCGCTTTGCCCAGCACGCCAGCAACCGCATGGAACAGCTGGTGGAAGCGCTGGAGCAGGTCTCCGGCCAGTCCACCGCCACCGTCGGCCAGATCGACCAGATGGCCGAACACCTGGATGGCATCTTCTCGCTGCTGGAGGACGTCAAGTCCATCGCCGACCAGACCAACCTGCTGGCCCTGAACGCCGCCATCGAAGCTGCCCGCGCCGGTGAAGCCGGTCGAGGCTTTGCCGTGGTCGCCGACGAGGTCCGCAACCTGTCCGAGCGCTCCACCACCTTCAACGAGCAGATCCGCAAGCTGGCCCACAGCTCCAAGGACGCCATCGCCAAGGTGCGTGACACCGTGTCGAACATGGCCTCGCGCGACCTGGACCGCTCCCGCGAAGCCCGCCACGAAGCAGCAGCGATGCTGGAGAACGTGGCCGCCATCAACGCCTCGCTGGGCGAAGGGATGCGCGAGATCTCCGATTGCGCCCGCCAGATCGACGGCAGCGTGGCCGAAGCGGTGCGTGCCCTGCAGTTCGAGGACATCACCACCCAGGCCCTGGGCAGCGCACATACCCACCTGGACCGCCTGACCGCGATCAACCGCGAGGCCAGCTCGCTGCAGGAACTGATGGGTCGCAGCGGCACGCAGGATGTCGAAGTGCTGCGTACCCTGCAGAACCTGGGCCAGCGCGTGCGCGACATGCGCAGCGAATGGGAGCGTCCGCCGCACAAGCCGGTGGCACAGGAATCCATGGGCGCCGGCACCGTCGAGCTGTTCTGATCCATGCCGGTCACGCCGACCGGTCCACGGGCGCCGCACGGTTTCGACCGCCGCGGCGCCTCGTCGTTTCCACCGCACCTTCCCGGCCCCAGGTCATGAACGATTTCGCTGCCGATCCGTTTGATCCGCTTCGGTACGACATCGGCCAGCCCGAGGTGCGCCCCAGCGACACGCGTCCGTCTTTCAGCGACGATTCGCTGGCCCTGCCGGTGGCCCTGCGCGGCCTGGAGGCGTTGGCCCTGGACGAACTGGCACAACTGCGTGCCGCCAAGCCTCCGCGCAAGCCGGTGGCAATCGACCCCGTCGCGTCCTACATCGACTGGGACCTGGCGGTGGATGGGTTGAGCCTGGCGAAATAGCGGGCGCAACGCCTGTGCGCACAGCCACCGCGCGCGACTGGCCTGAGCGACCCGCAAGATGCGTGCGCTCGACGCACGACCGGTCCGTGTCTGAAACCTGGCGATGAAGCGCCAGGCTTGCCCCCGTTGCATGACGGCGTCGCCGATCCACAGTCCCGCGCGGCGGATGGTTCTGAAATCTGCACCAGCAACTCACCCATCGACAGCTTCTCGACGGCGCCCGGGGTGGGAATGCGTGGCAGCCGCACGTGCAAGCCCAGGGCGGCGCCGATGGCCTCGGCCGCGCCATCGTCCAACACCTGCTGCGGCACGTTCCGGCCAATGCGCTTGGTATCAGCGTCCGCGATGACGCCCAGGCCCAGGGGCTGGCGCGCTTGGGCGTGCGCACCCGGGGGATTTCGAGGCGTTCGACACCCTGCTCCAGGCGTTCGAAGGCGCCGGGCAAGTCCTGCTGGTGTCCTCCAATGCCCCTGCATCGGGGGCGATGCGGAGAAGCAGCACGCAACCGCGAGCGATGCGGAAGGCCGCCGGCGTGCGCCGCATCGTCTACACCAGCCACATGGCCGCCAGCCCAGGTTCGCTGTTCCCGCCAGCCACGTACCTATGCTGCGACGGAACTAGCACTGGCGCGTGCTGGACTCGCCTGGACAGTGCTGCGCAACGGCTTCTACGCGGCCTCGGCGATGACAATCCTCGAGCAGGCTTTTCGCCCGGGCTGGACGAGCCGCCTGAATACGGGCCGGCGTCCTTGACGACCCATGCGGATCTGGCCGAAGCGGCGGCCTTAGTGCTGACCCACGAGGGCCGCTTTGAAGGCGCAACGCCGCCATTGACCGCAAGCCAGTCGCTGGACTTTGCAGCGTTGGCGGCATGGCCGCCGACCAGCGGGGGCACCGCATCGAACGGCGGTCCATCAGTGACGGGGAAATGCTGTCGCGTTTCGCGGTCCGGGGCTACCCACCTGAGGTGATGGACATTGCCATCCACCTGTATCGCGCAAGCCGGGCCGGCGAATGCAGGCCAGCGAAATGCCAGGCCAGCGGCCCGACCCTCGCGCAGGTGCTGGGTCGCAGGCCGCAGCGCATGCGCTGCCTGATCGCCAACGCCTTGCGCGCGTGACCCAACACGCCGCGCGATGCACCGCCGCTCAGCGTGCGTCGGCTTTCTCGTTGCGCAGCCACTGCGCCAGTTCGCGCGGCGGCAGCGGACGGGTGTAGAAATAGCCCTGGATTTCGTCGCAGCCCTGTTCGTGCAGCCAGGCGCAATGTTCGGGCTGTTCGGCGCCTTCGGCGACCACGCGCATGCCAAGCGCGTGCCCGAGGTGGATGATGGCCTGGGTGACTTCGCCGGTATTGCGGTCGGTCAGCATTTCGCTGACGAAGCTGCGGTCGATCTTCAGTCGTTGCACCGGGAAGCGGTTGAGATAGCGCAGGTTGGAGAAGCCCGTGCCGAAGTCGTCGATGGCAAGCAGCACGCCGTGGTCGCTCAGCGTCTGGAAGCAGGTCCGCAACGTATCGCTTTCCAGGATCAACACCGACTCGGTCAGCTCCAGCTCCAGGCGATCGGGCGCCCAGCCGGCACGCTTGCACAGTGCCACGGCGCGTCCGGCGAAATCCGGGTCGCGCAGCTGCACGGCCGAGATGTTCACCGAGATGCGGCTGAAGGAGAGGCCGGCTTTTTCCCAGGCGGCAGCCTGGCGGCAGGCTTCGGCCAGCACCCAGTCGCCGATGCGGACGATCTCGCCGCAGGCCTCGGCCACCGGGATGAATTCGGCCGGATTGCAGTAGCCCACGCCCGGGCGATGCCAGCGCAGCAATGCTTCGATGCCCGGCGGGTGGTCGCCCTTGCTGGCCACCACCGGCTGGTAGACCAGGGTGAACTCTTCACGCTCCACCGCGCCGCGCAGCGCCTGCTCCAGCTCCAGGCGACGCCGCGTGGTACGCACCACTTCCTGGGTATGGAACTCGAACGTGTTGCCGCCCTTTTCGCGCGCGGCGTACACCGCGGCATAGCCCGCGCGCAACAGCGCATCGAAATCGCTCAATTCCCGGCCCAGCATGGCAATGCCGATGCTGGCGCCGATCTTGAGCAGATCGTTGCCCAGCGCCAGCGGTTCGATCAACGCATCGATCAGCTGGCTGGCCACAAGACCCGCCAGTTCCTGCGAGGCAGGGTGCGGCAGCACGACGAGGAATTCGTCACCGCCCAGGCGCCCCAGCAAATGGCTCGACTGCAGGCAGCGATGCACGCGCCCGGCGGCGGCTTTGAGCAGGATGTCGCCTGCGGCATGTCCGAAGGAGTCGTTGATGCCCTTGAAGCCGTTGAGGTCGATCACCAGCAGCGCCAGCGGCGCCTGGACATCCAGTGCGGTGGTGATGGCATCCTCGACCTGGGCGCGCAGCAGGAAGCGGTTGGGCAGGCCGGTCAGCAGGTCGTAGTGTGATAACAGCTCGATGCGCTCGTGCGTCTCGCGCTCGCGGCTGACATCGCGGAACAGCGCCACGAACCGCGGCGGCATGCCGTCGCGCAGGTCCAGATCCACCTGCACGTCCACCCACACGCGCTTGCCGTTGGGCCGGTAGAAGCACATGTCCAGTCGCTCGGCCAATCCACCTTCGGTCAGGCGCACCAGCACTTCATGAAAGGCATCGCGTGAGTCATGCGTGTACTGCGCCAGCGCATGGTCCAGGCTGGTGGTGCCATCGGGCAGGCCATGCAGACGCTGGCACTCCTCGGTCCAGTGCACGCGACGCGTGGCCACGTCGATCTCGCAACCGCCAATGCCACCCAGGGCGGAGACGCGATTGAGCAGTTCGGTGCGCCAGCGCATCAAGGCACCGGTGCGGCGCTCCTCGGTCACATCCTGGACCTTGCCCAGCACGCGCCCGATGCCCCCGACGTCGTCCGGCTCGGGCTTGGCCCACACCCGCAGGTGCAGCGGACCGCCATCGGGCTTGACCGCTTCAAGATCGAAGTGGGCGTTCTCGCCGGTGCGCTTCATGCGGCGCCAGGCCTGACGCAGGCCGCTGCGCGAGGCGGGGGTCAACGCCTGCGCCCAGACCTTGCCTTTGGGCGCCTGCTGGTCATGCACGCCGGTCAGCGTGTGGAGTTCTTCCGACCACCAGGTCGCATCGGTCTGCGGTTCCCAGATCCAGCTGGCCATGCCGGCGATGCGCTGGGTCTCCCGCAGCAGCGTGCGCTGCTCGATGAGGTGTTGTTCCAGCTGCTTCTGCTCGCTGATGTCGGTATGCGTGCCGACCATGCGCAGCGGCTGGCCATCCGGCGTCCGTGCCACCACGCGCCCGCTGTCGCGTACCCAGTGCCACCCCCCATCGTGGCCACGCACCCGGTGCTCGCAGCGATAGGTCTCGGTACTGCCGGCCAGGTGCGCACGCACGCTCTCGCGCACGTGTTCGATGTCGTCCGGATGCACCAGCGACAGGATGTTGTCCAGCCCGCGGCCATCGGGTGCGTCGGCCGGATAGCCCAGCATCGCGCGCCAGTTTTCCGAGCGGTACAGCGCGTTGCTCGGCAGGTCCCAGTCCCACAGGCCATGGCCCGCGCTGTCCAGGGCGACCTGCCAGCGGCTGGCGCCATCGGGCTCGGGCACGGTCAAGGTGTAGGCCAGCAGCTCACCTTCTCGGCCCACGACCGTGCGCATTACGCCGTCCAGGCGTCCGGCAGGGCCGGGGAGCGTGCAGGCGACCTCATCGACGTTGGGCCGCATCAACAGCACACGCTGGTCCTGCAGCACCGTCGCATAGGCCCGCACGGCGTCCATCAACCCCAGCGCGTGGGCCACGGCATTGCCGGCCAGCGGTTCGCCGTCCGGATCCAATACCAGGAGCGCGCTGGGCAATGGATGCTGCAGCAGGCTTGCGATGACGCCTCGGTCCAACTTCCTCTCCGTCGCCCGCGCCCGTGCACGGGGTACCCCTCCACTAGCGGCGCGCACCCCAGAAAATTGAGCCGGCCCGAGGCGGCGGCACTGCTATCCTCAGGGTCAACAAACCTGATTTGCCTGCGCATGGAACCTCCTTCTGCGGTCAAGGAAAGCCCCTCGGCCCACGCAAATGCGGCGCATCAGGCGCGTCAGGTGCAGGCCATGTTGTGGAAGATCCCGCTGCTCTACCTGCTGGCCGGCGCGGCGTGGATCATCGCCAGCGACCGGATCGTGCAGGCCGTGCTACAGGACCCGTCGCTGATCACCCACGTACAGACCTTCAAGGGCACCGCCTATGTGGTGACCACCAGCCTGCTGCTGTACGTCCTGCTGCGGCCTTTGGCCAAGCGCCTGCTGGGCTCCCAGAACCAGTTGCAGGCTTCCGAGGCCCAGTACCGGCAGATGTTCGAATCCAACCCCAGCCCGCTGCTGCTGTACGACCTGGACACCCTGCAGATCATCGATACCAACACTGCGGCGACCAAGCTGGTGGGCTGGACCCGTGGCGAGCTGCAAGGCAAGGGCTTGGACCTGCTGGCAGTACCTGGTGGTCTGCACGTGCTTGAGCGCAACATCTCCCGTATCCAGCTGGACCGGCAGAAGGACTTTTCCTCGCTCGACCGCCTGCGGACCAGCAGCGGGGAAATTCTTGACGTGGAGCTGCGTGGATCACTGGTGCGCTACGGCGAGCGCAACGCGCGGCTGGTCATCGCCCTCGACCGCACCGCCGAGCTGGAAGCCCAGCGCGCGCGCGAGAACGCCCTGAGCCGGCTGCAGGAGGCCCACCGCATCGCCCGCCTGTGCGGCTGGGAGATCAACCTCACCACCGGCCGCTGCAACTTCAGCCAGCAGTTCCAGCAGTTGCTGGGGCTGCCGCGGATGGACGAGCGCGCGCACTATCGCACCGTCATGGTCACCGCCGACGCCGACAGCCAGGCGCGCCTGGATCTGTTGCTGGCGGAGGCCGCAGCCGGTGATGTGCGCGACATCGACCTGCTGGTGCCCATGCGTGACGGCGGCAGTGAGCGCCTGGTCCGTCTGCGTGGCCAGGTGATGCGCGAGGCCAACCTGCATCTGCATCTGCGAGGCACCGCGCAGGACGTGACCGAGGAGGAGCAGACGCGCCGGCTGCTGCGCGAGCGCGAACAGCAGTTCCGCGAACTCATGCGCATCCTGCCCGACGCGGTGATGATCCTGTCCGAAGAACGGGTGTTCTTCA
>JBEVNH010000082.1:0-12437 GCA_040508175.1 Pseudoxanthomonas sp. | reverse complement strand
GGATTATGGCTACTGCGTGGATACGGGCGAGGAAATCGGCCTGGATCGCATGGAAGCCCGCCTGACCGCCGAGCGCACCATCGACGCGCAGGAACGCTGGGAACACCTGCAGAAGCAGCAGGGCGATTGATCGTCATGTTTGCTTGAGCTATCGGAGATGGCGAAGGTCACGAAGTCCCGCGCAAGCGGGATTTCGCGTTTCCGGGATCCGCACGCCCCGCTGGCTCGACGCAGAACGCCGGTGCAGACAGGCAGTACACACCTCCCGGATTACTGCAGGTCCTGGAGATTCAGTTTGCGCAGCTTGGGCGCCTTGAAGGCGGTGAGGCCGACCACGCCCAGGGTGACGCAGCCGCCGATCAGGATGGCGGGCACCAGGCCCAGGAAGCGGGCCATCACGCCGTCGTAGAAAGCGCCAAGCTCGTTGGACGAGCTGATGAAGATGCTGTTGATCGAGGACACGCGCCCGCGCATTTCATCGGGCGTGGCCAGCTGCATGATGGTCGAGCGCAGCACCATCGAGACGCCATCGCACAGGCCGTACACCACCAGGATCGCGGCCGAAAGCCAGAAGTGCCGGGACAGGCCGAAGGCGATCGTGCACACGCCAAAGGCGGCAACCGAATACATCAGGATGCGGCCCGCGTTGCGATTGATCGGGTGGCGGGCGATCCACAGGCCGGCCGCGACGGCACCCAGCGAAGGGCAGGCGCGCAGGATGCCCAACCCTTCCGGCCCGTAGTGCAGGATCTCGTGGATGAAGGCTGGCAGCATCGACACCGCGCCGCCCAGCAGGACAGAAAACATGTCCAGCGCCATCGCGCCGAGCATGATCTGGTTGGAGAACACGAAGCGTCCGCCTTCGGCAATGCTCTTGAACACCGGCGCGCGCGAGCCGGTGGCGATCGGCTCGGCGACCTTCAGCGGAAACAGCACGCAGATGGACAGCGCCGCCAGGGCAATGGCGGCCGAGTAAGCCAGCGTGGTGCCGCCCCAGGCCACCAGTCCACCGCCCAGCGCTGGCCCGAGCACCATGCCGGACTGGAAGAACACACTGGCGATGCTGGTGCCGCGTGCGTATTGGTGGCGCTGCAGCACGCGTGCGAACAGAGCGTTGTAAACAGGCGTGAGGAAGCAGCGCACTGCGCCGGTCAGGCAGACTGCCGCATACATCGGCCACACGCCTTGCACGGGTAACCAGCCGCGCGTGACCGCCAGCAGGATCACCGCGGTCAACAGCAGCCCCAGGCAGGCGGCCATGCCGAGCCTGCGCCGCGGCAGGTGGTCGACCAGATAGCCGGCGAACGGGGCGATGCAGACAAATGGCAGGACCTCGGCCAGCCCGATCAGTCCCAGCGCCAGCGGGTTGCCGGTGATTTGGTAGATGTGCCAGCCCACGGCCACCGAAACCACCTGGTAGGACAGGATGGCGCCGATCCGGTAGACGAGGGTGCGGGTGAAGCCGGGTTGGCGCAGGACTTCGCTTGCAGTGACCTCTACCGGTGGGGGCGGCGTGCTCACGCTTGCTGGGCTTTGGCGGTCTCGCGGATGAACGCCAGTAGCGCAGCCAGGCCGTTGCTGCGGGTGGGCGACAGATGCTTGGCCAGGCCAATGTCCGCAATGTAATCCGGTTCAGCGGCGAGGATCTCGCTGGCGGGGCGGCCGGCATACACGCGCAGCGCGAGATAGATCAGGCCCGAAACGATGGCCGAATCGCTCACGGCCTTGAAATCGAGCTGGCCGGCATTGCCCTGCGGCACGATCCAGACCATCGATTGGCAGCCGAGCAGGCGGTGCTCCTCGGTCTTCCACTCCTCGGGAAAGGGCGGCAGCTTGCGACCGAGGTCGATCAGATACTGATAGCGCTCGGACCAGTCGGAGAAGAAGGAAAATTCTTCCTTGATCGCGGCCTGTGCGGCGGCGGCAGTAGGTTCAAGCGGGAACACGGTGTCGTTCACGGGCAGGGGGACTCATTGAAGCCCGGGCGCCGCGATGCAATGTGGCGTCAGGGTGTGGTGTGGGCAGGTGCGTCGTCTCAGCCGCGCTTCCAGCGCACGCCCTGCGGGGTGTCTTCCAGCAGCACGCCTTCGGCGGCGAGCTGCTGGCGAATGGTGTCGGCGCGCCCGAAGTCACGTGCGGCTTTTGCGGCCGCGCGCTCGTCGACCAGTGTCTGGATCCGGCGGTCGTCCTCGGCCGAGGCGCCGCGGTTGAGCCAGTCGGCTGGTGCTTGTTCCAGCAGGCCCAGCGCCACGCCGGCGCCCAGCAACTCGGCCTTCAGTCGTGCCTTGTCTTCGGCGCGCTCGGCCTTGCGGGCCTCGCCTGCAATGCGGGCCAGGTCCGCCAGCGCCTGCGGGGTATTGAGGTCATCGTCCAGCGCAGCCTCAATGCTGGCCGGAATGGCCGCAGTGGCGTCGACCTGGGCCAGATCTCGTAGCGTGCCGTACAGCCGGTCCAGCGTGCGGATCGACTGCTCGATCAAGCCATCGGACCACTCCAGTGGCTGTCGGTAATGCGCCGACAGCAGCGCATAGCGCAGTGCTTCGGGCGGGTGCTGCAGCAGCAGGTCGTGCACGCGTTCGATATTGCCGATCGACTTGCTCATCTTGGTGCCGCCGAAGTTGAGCATGCCGTTGTGCAGCCAGAAGCGGGCAAAAGTCTTGCCGCCGTGCGCGCACTCGCTCTGCGCCACTTCATTCTCGTGGTGCGGGAACTGCAGGTCCACGCCGCCGGCATGGATGTCGATGGTTTCGCCCAGGTGTGCGGCTGCCATGGCCGAGCACTCGATATGCCAGCCGGGGCGTCCGCTGCCCCAAGGCGATTCCCAGCCGGGCAGATTGCCGGTGGACGGCTTCCACAGGACGAAGTCGCCGGCGTCGCGCTTGTACGGCGCGATGTCCACGCGCGCGCCAGCCAGCAGTTCGTCCGGGTCGCGACGCGAGAGCTGGCCGTACTTGTCAAACGAGCCGACCGAGAACAGCACGTGCCCATCGGCGGCGTAAGCATGCCCGCTCTCGATCAATCGCTCGATCATCTCGACGATATGCGGGATATGTGCGGTGGCTTCCGGCTCGATATCCGGAGGCACCACGCCCAGCGCGGCCATGTCGGCCCGATAGGCGGCGGCGAACTTGTCGGTGATCGCCGAGATCGCCACACCCTGTTCGGCGGCGGCGGCGTTGATCTTGTCGTCCACGTCGGTGATGTTGCGCGCATAGCGCAGCGCGCCGTAGCGCCGGCGCAGCAGCTGGGCCAGCACGCCGAACACCACCGGACCGCGCGCATTGCCGATGTGCACGTAGTTGTAGACCGTCGGGCCACAGACATACATGGTCGGCTGGGCGGGGTCGAGCGGGGCGAAATCTTCGGTCTGACGCGAAAGCGTGTTGAACAGGCGCAGGGTCATGGGGGCTGGCAGAAGGCGCAATCGTGTCATTTTAGCCTAGCAACGAGTCGCTACAGGCCAGATTCAGCCGAGGTCGTGCTGCGCTGCCTACACTCAGTTGATCGCAGCTCGTTCCGCCATCGAACTTTCCCGCATGCCGCACCCCGCGTTTCCGATCTTCCTGACCTGCGCGTTGACCCTGGTTGTGGGTGTCGCCCGGGCGCAGAGCGTGGTGGTGAAGGACAACGTGCGGCTGGAGTATGCCCAGGTGCTGTCGGTGGACCCGGTCTACCAGACGCTGCGGGCATCTCGCATCGAGCAGCAATGCGATGAAGTGGACAAGGACAAGAAGAAGGAGGTCGTCCTTGGGGAGGACGGCAAGCCCAAGGAGGGCAAGATCTCACGCATGGTCGACTCGGTGAAGGAGTTCTTCGGCAGCCCAAGCGAAGGCGAGTCCACCGCCGTGCCTGAGCCCTCGGCGCCGCAGGGCGCGAAGAACTGCCGGCTGGTGCAGGTGGATCGCGAGTTCCGCCGCCCCATCGCCTATGACGTGGATTACGTCTGGAAGGGCACCAAATATCGTTCACGCCTGGCCGAAGACCCGGGCAACCGCCTGCGCATCCGGGTGGCGGTGACGCCGTACGTGCCAGGCCAGCCGGCGTTGCAGGTGCCCCAAAGTCCGCAGGCATCGACGCCGTGAGCCCTTGCCGGCGTGCGAGGTCGGGGCTGCGCCTTGCGCGGGTGGGATGGGCGTGCGACCATGCGCGCCCGATGAATATGACCACGTTCCTGCACGCAAGCGCCGCCCGGATGGCCTCGGGAATGACCTCGCGTGCTCGCCGACCGGAATCCCACATCCTCGCTGGGTGACCGGAAGCTGCGTGCTGTCTGTTCGGAAAACCCAGCCTACCGGCTGGGTTTTTTCGTTTCTGCTTCCTGAAAAGTTTCAGCTGTAAAAGTTCCACCAGTCTTTCCCTTCCGCGCCTGATGCGCACCAACGCTGTAAAGGACCCGATCGATGTCTCTCAAGCATTTCCTGAACACCCAGGACTGGAGCCGCAACGAGCTGGACGCGCTCCTGACCCAGGCCGCGCTGTTCAAGCGCACCAAGCTGGGCAGTGAGCTGAAAGGCAAATCGGTGGCGCTGGTGTTCTTCAACCCGTCCATGCGCACGCGCACCAGCTTCGAGCTGGGCACCTTCCAGCTGGGCGGCCATGCGGTGGTGCTGCAGCCGGGCAAGGATGCGTGGCCGATCGAGTTCGACCTAGGCACGGTGATGGACGGCGACACCGAGGAGCACATCGCCGAAGTGGCGCAGGTGCTGGGCCGCTACGCCGACATCGTCGCGGTGCGCGCTTTCCCGAAGTTCGTGGATTGGCAGATCGACCGTCAGGACCGCGTGCTGCAGAGCTTCGCCAAATACTGCCCGGTGCCGGTCATCAACATGGAGACCATCACCCATCCGTGCCAGGAGCTGGCCCATGTGATGGCGCTGCAGGAGCACTTCGGCACCCAGGACCTGCGCGGCAAGAAGTACGTGCTGACCTGGACCTACCACCCCAAGCCGCTCAATACCGCGGTGGCCAACTCGGCCCTGACCATCGCCACGCGCATGGGCATGGACGTGACCCTGCTTTGCCCCACACCGGAGTACATCCTGGATGAGCGCTACATGGCCTGGGCGCAGGACAACGTCGATGAAAGCGGCGGCTCGATCCAGGTCAGCCACGACATCAACAGCGCCTACACCAACGCCGACGTGGTGTACGCCAAAAGCTGGGGCGCGCTGCCGTATTTCGGCAACTGGGGGCCGGAAAAGCCGATCCGCGACCAGTACAAGCACTTCATCGTGGACGAGGCCAAGATGGCGTTGACCAACAACGGCGTCTTCAGCCACTGCCTGCCGCTGCGCCGCAACGTCAAAGCCACCGACGCGGTCATGGATTCGCCACAGTGCATTGCCATCAATGAAGCCGAGAACCGACTGCATGTGCAGAAGGCGATCATGGCGGCCTTGATCCAACAGTGAGCGCAGAGGAGTGAGCGAAAGCGCTCGCTCCGATCTTCTCGCCCGATCCTGCCCTTCCTCACTTCTCACTCCTTCCACTTACTTCTCTATCTCCATATCCTATGAATAAGACAAAAGACATCGTCCTCGCCTTCTCCGGCGGCCTGGACACCAGCTTCTGCATTCCCTACCTGCAGGAACAGGGCTACGCCGTGCATACCGTGTTCGCCGACACCGGTGGCGTGGACGCCGAAGAGCGCGATTTCATCGAGAAGCGCGCTGCCGAACTGGGCGCGGCCAGCCACGTGACCGTCGATGGCGGTCCAGCGATCTGGAACGGCTTCGTCAAGCCGTTCCTGTGGGCTGGCGAGGGCTACCAGGGCCAGTACCCGCTGCTGGTGTCGGACCGTTACCTGATCGTCGATGCCGCGCTCAAGCGCGCCGCCGAGCTGGGCACCAAGGCCATCGCGCACGGCTGCACCGGCATGGGCAACGACCAGGTGCGTTTCGACCTGGCAGTGAAGGCGCTGGGTGACTACGAGATCGTCGCCCCGATCCGTGAAATCCAGAAAGAGCACACCCAGACCCGCGCCTACGAGCAGCAGTACCTGGAAGACCGCGGCTTCGGCGTGCGCGCCAAGCAGCAGGCCTACACCATCAACGAGAACCTGCTGGGCTTGACGATGTCCGGCGGCGAGATCGACAAGTGGGAAGCCCCGGGCGAGGGCGCCCGCGGCTGGTGTGCCACCCGCGCCGAATGGCCCGAAGCCCCGCTGTCGGTCACGCTGACCTTCGTCGAAGGTGAAGCGGTGGCGCTGGATGGCGAAAAGCTCGCCGGCGAGAAGATCCTGGCCAAGCTCAACAAGCTGTTCGCCGCCTACGGCGTGGGCCGTGGCGTGTACACCGGCGACACCGTGATCGGCTTGAAGGGCCGCATCGTGTTCGAAGCCCCGGGCCTGGTGTCGCTGCTGGCTGCCCACCGCGCGCTGGAAGACGCGGTGCTGACCAAGCAGCAGAACCGCTTCAAGCCGGAAGTGGCCCGCAAGTGGGTCGAGCTGGTGTACGAAGGCTTCTATCACGACCCGCTCAAGACCGACATCGAGGCTTTCCTGAAGTCTTCGCAGGCCAAGGTCAACGGTGAAGTCGTGCTGCGCACCGACGGTGGTCGCGTGGATGCGGTGGCGGTGAAGTCGCCGCACCTGCTCAACGCCAAGGTTGCCACCTACGCGCAGTCGGCCGACTGGGGCGTGGAAGAGGCCGAAGGCTTCATCAAGCTGTTCGGCATGAGCTCCACGCTGTACGCGCAGGTCAATGGGTGAGGCAGGAGTGAGCGTTGAGGAGTGAGGAGTGGACGGGTCCCGTCTCCGTCGCCTCGCATCTCTCGCTTCGCCTTGCTCACTTCTCACTCCTCCAAGCTCACTCCTCGCCATGTCCATCCACATCTCCACCGACAAGACGCAGCTGGACCTGGACTTGATCCACGGCTTCCTGGTGCAGGCGTACTGGTCCAAGGGCATTCCGCGCGAGACCGTGCAGCGGGCCATCGACGGTGCGCTGTGTTTTGGCGGCTACATGGATGGCGTGGGGCAGGTGGCGTTCGCGCGGGTCATCACCGACGGCGCCACGTTTGCCTACCTGGCCGATGTGTTCGTGCTGGAAGACCAGCGCGGCAAGGGCTACAGCAAACAGCTGATGCAGGCCATCCTGGCGCATCCGCAGCTGCAGGGCCTGCGCCGCTTCATGCTGGCGACCTTCGACGCGCATGGCCTGTATGCGCAGTTCGGCTTTGAACCGGCCGCACGCCCGGACCGGCTGATGGAAAAGCTGGACATGGATCTCTACAGCCGCGCTGCCGCGGCGTGACGCAATCAATGGCTTTGCAATGACGACCCTGCTCGAAACCACGCTGACGCACCTTGAGAAGCTGGTGTCCTTCGACACCCGCAATCCGCCGCGTGCGCTGACCACCGGCGGCATCTTCGATTACCTGCGGCAGCAGCTGCCGGGCTTCCAGGTCGAGGTGGTCGACCACGGCGCCGGGGCGATCAGTTTCTATGCAGTGCGCGGCACGCCGAAGTACCTGTTCAACGTGCACCTGGACACGGTGCCGGACTCCCCGCACTGGAGCGCCGATCCGCACGTGATGCGCCGCGAGACCGATCGCGTGATTGGCTTGGGCGTGTGCGACATTAAGGGCGCGGCCGCCGCGCTGATCGCCGCGGCCAATGCCGGTAATGGTGATGCCGCGTTCCTGTTTTCTTCCGACGAGGAAGCCAACGATCCGCGTTGCATTGCGGCGTTCCTCGCCCGTGGGCTGCCGTACGAGGCCATCCTGGTGGCCGAGCCGACCATGGGCGAGGCGGTGCTGGCACATCGCGGCATCAGCTCGGTGCTGATGAAGTTCGCCGGTCGCGCCGGCCATGCCTCGGGCAAGCAGGACCCTTCGGCCAGCGCGCTGCACCAGGCCATGCGCTGGGGCGGCAAGGCGCTGGACCATGTCGAATCGCTGGGCCACGCACGCTTCGGCGGGTTGACCGGCCTGCGCTTCAACATCGGCCGGGTCGAGGGCGGCATCAAGGCCAACATGATCGCGCCGGCCGCCGAACTACGATTTGGCTTCCGGCCGCTGCCGTCGATGGACATCGACGACTTGCTGGCCACGTTCACCGGGTTCGCAGAACCGGCTGCGGCGCATTTCGAGGAAACCTTCCGCGGCCCGAGCCTGCCGTCGGGTGACATCGCCCGTGCCGAAGAACGCCGCCTGGCCGGACGCGATGTGGCCGACGAACTCGGTCTGCCGATCGGTAACGCGGTTGATTTCTGGACCGAAGCCTCGCTGTTCTCGGCCGGCGGTTACACCGCGCTGGTCTACGGCCCGGGCGATATCGCCCAGGCGCATACCGCCGACGAGTTCGTCACGCTGGAACAGCTGCAGCGCTACGCCGAATCGGTGCACCACATCATCAACGGGCGCTGACGTTTCCCAGCGCACCCAGCCGCCGGCTTTAGGCCGCCTGCCACCTTCCAAGAGTCCCCCCGCACATCGTGAACATCCCCGTCACCAACGCCCAGACCCGCCAGACCATCGTGCGCCTGCTTTCCAGCATGGCCAGCGCGAAGGAGATCAGCCAGTACCTCAAGCGTTTCTCGCAGCTCGACGCCAAGCGCTTCGCGGTGGTGAAGGTGGGCGGCGCGGTGCTGCGCGATGAGCTGGAAGACCTGACCTCGTCGCTGACCTTCCTGCAGGAAGTCGGCCTGACGCCGATCGTGCTGCACGGCGCCGGCCCGCAGCTGGATGCCGAGCTGTCGGCGGCCGGCATCGTCAAGCAGACGGTCAATGGCCTGCGCGTGACCTCGCCGGAAGGCCTGGCCATCGTGCGCAAGGTGTTCCAGGCGTCGAACCTGAAACTGGTCGAAGCACTGCAGGCCGGCGGCGCGCGTGCGACTTCGATCACCGGGGGCGTGTTCGAAGCCGAGTATCTGGATCAGGACACCTACGGACTGGTGGGCGAGGTCAAGGCGGTCAACCTAGCGCCGATCGAGGCCAGCCTGCAGGCCGGTTCGATCCCGGTGATCACCAGCCTGGGCGAAACGCCGTCGGGCCAGATCCTCAACATCAACGCGGACTTTGCCGCCAACGAGCTGGTGCGCGAACTGCAGCCGTACAAGATCATCTTCCTTACCGGCACCGGTGGCCTGCTCGACGAAGCCGGCAAGGTGATCGATTCGATCAACCTGTCCACCGAGTACGAACACCTGATCCAGCAGCCGTGGATCCATGGCGGCATGAAGGTCAAGATCGAGCAGATCAAGGACCTGCTGGACAAGCTGCCGCTGGAGTCGTCGGTGTCGATCACCCGTCCCGCGGACCTGGCCAAGGAGCTGTTCACGCACAAGGGCTCGGGCACGCTGGTGCGTCGTGGCGAGCGCGTGCTGAAGGCCACGTCCTGGGAGCAGCTGGACCTGCCGAAGCTGACCTCGCTGATCGAATCCAGCTTCGGCCGCAAGCTGGTGCCGGATTACTACCAGCAGACCAAACTGCTGCGCGCCTACGTCAGCGAGAACTACCGCACGGCGATCATCCTCACCGATGGCGACGGCATGGTGTATCTGGACAAGTTCGCCGTGTCCGACGATGCGCAGGGCGAAGGCCTGGGCCGCGCGGTGTGGAACGTGATGCGCGAGGAAACCCCGCAGCTGTTCTGGCGCTCGCGCCACCACAACCAGATCAACATCTTCTACTACGCCGAATCCGACGGCTGCTTCAAGCAGGAAAAGTGGAAAGTGTTCTGGTACGGCATGGAGGATTTCGCCCAGATCCAGCATTGCGTGGCCCATTGCGGCACGCGCCGGCCGACGCTGGAAGGCTGACGTGAGCGTTGCTGCCGCCACCATCTGGAACACCGTGCCGACCCTGCGGGGTGAGCACGTCACGCTGGTGCCGCTGTCGCCTGCGCATGCCGATGGCCTGCGCGCGATCGTCGCCGACGGCGTGCTGCCGTCGCTGTCGTACACCGGCGTGCCCAAGGCCGAGGCCATCGACGGCTTCATCGCTGCGGCGCTGGAAGACCAGGCGCAGGGGCGCGCGTTGTGTTTCGCAGTGCTGGACGCACAAGGCGTGGTCGCAGGCTGCACGCGGTTCTACGACATCGACGTGGCCGTGCCGCGCTTGAGCATCGGCTACACCTGGTATGCGCCGCGGGTGCAGCGCACCGGCTTGAATACCCAGGCCAAGCAGCTGCTGCTGGGCCATGCCTTCGATACGCTGGGTTGCGAGGCGGTGGTGTTCGAGACCAGCTGGTTCAACCACGCATCGCGCACTGCCATCGCGCGCCTTGGGGCGCGTCAGGACGGCGTGCTACGCGCGCACCGGCGCCACGCCGATGGCTCGCTGCGCGACACCGTGATCTTCTCCATCCTTTCCCATGAATGGCCGGCTGTCAGGACCCATCTGCAGCACCGGCTGGACAAGCACGCATGACTTCCAGAACGTTCACAGTCGGCATCGTCGGCGCCCGCGGCCATACCGGCAGCGAGCTGATCAAGCTGATCGTCGCCCATCCGCAGCTGCAGCTGGCCTTCGTGTCCTCGCGCGAGCTGGATGGCCAGCCGGTCAGCGAACACAACGCCGCCTACAGCGGCACGCTGCGCTTCGAGAATCTCGACGCTGACGCCGTGGCCGCCAAGGGCGCCGATGCGGTGATCCTCGCGCTGCCCAACGGCAAGGCGCAGGCGTATGCCGATGCCGTGACCGCCGCTAGCGCGGACACGGTGCTGGTCGACCTGTCGGCCGACTACCGCTTCGAGGCCAGCTGGTACTACGGCCTGCCGGAACTGACCCGCGGCAAGTACGCCGGGCAGAAGCACATCAGCAACCCGGGCTGCTACGCCACAGCGATGCAGCTGGCGATCGCGCCGCTGCTGGACCAGCTGGCCGGGCCGCCGCAGTGCTTTGGCGTGTCGGGGTATTCCGGCGCTGGAACCACGCCGTCGGACAAGAACAATCCGGCGCTGCTGGCCGACAACCTGATGCCGTATTCGCTGACCAACCACATGCACGAGCGCGAAGTCTCCGCGCAGCTGGGCGTGCCGGTGGAGTTCATGCCGCACGTGGCGCCGCATTTCCGCGGCATCACCATGACGGTGAACCTGTGGCTGCAGCAGCCGTCGAGCCGCGAGGCGATCAAGGCGCTGTACGAGGCGCGTTATGCCGATGAGCCGCTGGTCGAAGTCATCGACGATGCGCCTTGGGTCAGCCACATCGCCGGCAAGCACGGCGTGCAGATTGGTGGCTTCACCGTGGCGCCGGGCGGCAAGCGCGTGGTGATCGTGTCCACGCTGGACAACCTGCTCAAGGGCGCAGCGACGCAGGCAATGCAGAACCTCAACTTGGCCCTTGGGCTAGATGAGCTGACCGCGATCCCGGTGTAGGGCGGATCTCGATCCGGCTTTCGCGTTCGCGCATCAACATAGGCGGCGGGTCAAAGCCCGCCCTACGAGGAAACACAAGATGGCAAATTTGTTGTGGGCCAAGCCCGGCGTCGAAGTCGACGCCAAGATCCAGACCTTCCTGGCCGGCGATGACGTCATCCTGGACCGCGAGTTCTTCCTGTACGACATCGCCGCCAGCAAGGCACATGCGCAGGGTCTGATGCACATCGACATCCTCTCACTGTCCGAGCTCGGCCACCTGAGCGAACAACTGGACCTGCTGGCCGAGGATTTCCGCAGCGGTGCCTTCGTGCTCGACGAGCAGTACGAGGATTGCCACTCGGCCATCGAGGCGCGCCTGACCGAGCGCCTGGGCGATGCCGGCCGCAAGATCCACACCGGCCGCAGCCGCAACGACCAGATCCTGGTGGCCACGCGCCTGTGGCTGAAGGACAAGCTGCAGCGCGTGACCGACCTGAGCCGTGAGGTGGCCAAGGTCGCATTGGACCGCGCGCACGCCGAATCGGGCCTGCCCATTCCCGGCTACACCCACATCCAGCGCGCCGTGGTGTCTTCGGCCGGCATGTGGTGGGCCGGCTGGGCCGAGGCCTTCATCGACAACGCCACGCGCGCGGCCGATACCTTCAGGCTGGTGGACAGCAACCCGCTGGGTACGGCGGCCGGTTACGGCGTGAACCTGCCGCTGGACCGTGAGCACACCACGGCCGAACTCGGCTTCGCCCGCCTGCAGGTCTCGCCGATCTACGCGCAACTGTCGCGCGGCAAGTTCGAGCTGGCCGCGCTGGAAGCCCTCGGCGGCGCCACGCTGGACCTGCGCCGCATCGCCTGGGACCTGTCGCTGTTCACCAGTGGCGAATTCGGCTTTGTGGCGCTGCCGGCGCAGTACACCACCGGCAGTTCGATCATGCCCAACAAGCGCAATCCCGATGTGATCGAGCTGATGCGCGCGACCCACGCCAGCGTGGCCGCGGCCAAGACCGAGATCGAGCAGTTGCTGTCGCTGCCGTCGGGCTACCACCGCGATCTGCAGGGCTCCAAGGGCGCGATCTTCCACGGCTTCGGCCGTGGACTCGCCGCGCTGGAGCTGCTGCCGGC
>JBEVNH010000010.1:0-4638 GCA_040508175.1 Pseudoxanthomonas sp. | reverse complement strand
CAACGCGCTACTTACGTTGATCGCCGCTGTTTCAACGCGCGCCGACCGCCTGCGCATTCCTGCGCTCAAGATGCACCGCCACATACCAGATAGCCAGGCCGATGGCGGCCATGACCGCGCCGATATAGCCGGTCGAAGTAGGCCCGTAGCCGGCATCGATGGCCAGGCCGCCGAGCAGTGGGCCGAGCGCGTTGGCGGCGTTGAAAGCGGCGTGGTTGGACGCGGCGGCCAGGGTCTGGGCTTCGCCGGCTTCGTCCATCAGCCGCGTCTGCAATGCGACGGCCAGGGCGCCCATCGTGCCGATGGCGACGATGCACGGCAGCGCCGTCCAGGGCGACAACGCAGCGAGCGGAAACAGCAACAGCACGACCACCGACCAGGCCAGCACGATCGCCGTGGCCTGGAACCTGAAGCGGTCGACCAGCTTGCCGCCAGCGACATTGCCGATCACCGCACCGACGCCGAACGCACCGACCGCCAGCGGCAGCCAGGCTTCGCCGATGCCGGTGACCTGCACGAGCGTGGGCGCCATGTAGGTGAAGACGCCAAACATGCCGGCAAAGCCGATCGCGCCGATCAGCAGCGCCAGCCAGATCTGGGTCCGGTTGAACGCGCGCAGCTCGCCCATCGGCGTGCTGAGGCGCTCGCTCGGGTCGCGTGGCAGGAACCGCGCGATCATCAGCGCCGTCGCCACGGCCAGCACACTGACAAGGCCAAAAGCGACGCGCCAGCTCAGCAGCTGGCCAAGCCAGGTCGTGAACGGATTGCCGACCAGGATCGAGATGGACAGGCCCAGCAGCACCTTCGATACCGCCACGCCGCGTTGTGCCGGCGGGCTGATCGCGGCGGCGACCAGCATCGCCACGCCGAAATATGCGCCGTGCGGCAGGCCGGCCACGAAGCGCGCAACCAGCATGAAACCGTACGTGGTCCCGAACGCGCTGCCCAGGTTGCCCACGGCGTAGAACGTCATGAACGCCAGCAGCAGCGTGCGCCGCGGGAAGCGCGCGCCGATGAAGGCCAGCAACGGCGCGCCGACCACCACGCCGATCGCATAGGCGCTGATCAGATGGCCGACCTGGCTTTCGGTGATGTGCAGGCCGCGGCTGATCTCCAACATCAGGCCCATGCTGGCGAATTCGCTGGTGCCGATCGCAAAACCTCCCAGCGCCAGGGCCAACAGGATGAGGTTGCGCTGCCGCGCCGACAGCACGGCGGCCAGCGTCTCGGGGATCAGAGGCATGGTGTCAGGATGAACATGGGGGTGCGTCCATTATGCGCGAGGCGACTGCCAGCTCCGCCCGGACGTGCATCGAACGCAGCATCTCGGCGGCGGGCGCCGGCGCATCGCAACGACGCGCGCACGGCGCGCGCAGATGCAGCGATCACGTCGCGATCGACTTAGTCGCGCGTGGCGACGTCGTGGTGGCGTTCCATGCCGGCCGGCATCGGCGCAAAGCCCAGCCCCGCATAGAACGGCTCCTTGCCAGGCATCGACTTGAGCATGGCATTGGGCGTTCCCGTGGCCTCGGACAGCAACTGCATGAGGGTCGCCCCGATGCGCCTGCCTTGGTAGGCCGGATCGACGGCGACGTCGAAGATGGCCGACCACAGGACGAAGTCGGACAACGCGCGTGCCGCACCCACCACGCGTCCCGCATCGTGTGCGAAAACCGTGACCTGGCTGCCCTCGAACAGCGCCTGGAGCAGCTGCGGGCTGCGATCGCCCAGCTCGGTGCGCACAAACAAGGCGGCCAGCTGGTGCCAGTCCACGGCCTCGGTCGAACGGGTGTACACGATGGTCATGCGCGGCGACATCAGGGGTGACCGTCCACTCTCGGTGGGTGCTGCCGGGGTGTCAACGCGCGTCAACACAACCCCGTGCGGCGGGCCGGCGAATGCTGAGACGCCTCGTCCATGTAAGGAACTGCCCGCCCAGGCGGCCGCCGGCACGCAAGCCCGCGCCAATTGCCGCCACGACGCCAACGGTTGAGAATGGGGTCCGATTCCCGCCCAAGACATGACACCCCATGACGTCAAACACCGCGCCCAGCCTGGCGGACATCGCAGAGGCCAAGGCCAAGCTTGCAGAGCAGCTGCGCCAGCTTGAAGAACGTGAGACCGAACTGCTCGGCCAGCAGTCCACCGAAGCGTTCGAGCAGATCGTGTCGCTGCTGAAGAGCTTCTCGGACCAGTTCAACTCGCGCCAGAAGGCTGAAATCGCCGGCTTCGTCGTCAGCGGCGCCAAGGCCAGCAAGCCGGCCGCAACGGGCCCCAAGAAGGAAGTCGCCGCCAAGTACTGGCTGCCGCATACCGGCGAGACCTGGACCGGTCGCGGCCGCCCGCCGCGCGCATTTGCGGCCTGGGAAGGCACCGCGGCCTACACCGATTGGAAGAAGAACCATCCGGACGAGAAGTTCCCCAAGTTTCCAGGGTGAAGGACAAGCCGGGTTCGCCCGGCTTTTTTCTGGTATCAGTGCAGCCCACTCCTCACGCTCCGGTGCATGGCCATGCCTGATCCATCCGCGCACGACATCAAGGTGCTGCACGCCGCCTATGCCGCCTTCAACGCGCGTGACATCGCAGCGGCCACCGCCTTGATGACGGCCGACGTGACCTGGCCCAAGGCGTTCAAGGGCGGCGTGGTCCAGGGGCCAGATGAAATCGGCGCTTACTGGACCGAGCAGTGGAGCGAGATCGATCCGCACGTCGCGCCGACCGCGTTTTTCGCACAGGGCGATGCGCAGGTTCTCGTCGACGTGCATCAGGTGGTGCGCAGTTTCGCCGGCACGGTGCTGGCCGACGAACACGTCGGCCATTGCTTCACCTTCAAGGACGGACTGATCTGCGCGATGGAGTTGCGGCCGCTACCCGCGGCAGCGGCGGCCTGATCCGCGCGCCTCGATGAGGCCGCGCGCGTCTCATCAATAGGCTTCAGCGCAGCGGGTGGCGCTCAGCGCCAGGCCAGATCAGGCTGATTCAAGGCGTCCGTCATCGCCAACGCGGTCCGAAGGCGCTTGCACGGCGCTGTCGACGCTCAATGCGTGGCCGATCTGCGCGGCGAAGGCGAGCACCATGCCGATCATTTCGTCGGTGATCGACCGCGGTTCGGGATCCAGCGCGCACAACGTGCCGAACAACTCCCCGTCCGCCAGGTAGATCGGCACGGAGATATGGCTCTCGAAGCCATACAGCGCGGGCAGCGGATGTGACGCATAGCGTGGGTCGGCGCTGGCATGACTGAAGGCCACCACCTGCCGCAGCTGGCGGACCTCATTGCACAGCGTCTTCTCCAAGATCATGTCCTGGCCAGGCACCAGGCCGAAGCGGGCATGATCGATCACCACCAGCGCCGTCCATCGGATGTCGGTGACGCGCGCGATGGCGGCAAAGCGCAGCTTGGTCAGCGCCATCACGTTTTCCAGGATCGCGGTGATGCCCGGGACGCGTTCGACGCGCTCGATCTCCAGCTCGCGCGGATCCGGCGCGGGCGGCGGCCCAACGGTCTCGGCCGTCTTCTTGCGCCAGGCCTTGTTGATCGCAATGCGCCGATCAAAGCTCACGCTCTTGATCAGCCCCTGGAAATTGGGCGGTGTCTTCCTGAGCTGGGCGATGGTGCCAACGGCGTTGATGCTGCGGCCCACCACGCGGATCTCCCGCAGTCCTGTCTGCGCAATCAGCGCTTCAGCCTGCTCGTGGAACAGCTGGATCCACGCAAGGCTGGGCTGCGCATCGAGGATCACCACCATGATGTCCTCGTCCTGCATCGGCTGGCGCTCGGACGGCACGCTGAAGCCGACGATGCGCGGATCGTCGGTGGTCGTGATCTGGTCCTGGTTCGACATCGGGGCAGTCTCTTGGGCGTGCATGCGCATGCTGGCGCAATGGCCTGCCTGGCGCCAGTGGCGCTGCTGTGACCTGCCCCGGTTCAGCAGGAGCTTCATCGCAGCGGAACAGCGGCCGGCGCCATGATGCGCAATGTCGGGTTTGCGCCATCGCCAGTACTTCTATTTCCAGATGACCAATGTCGGGTTGGAGCGATTGGTACGCGAGCTGCGCGGGGCCTTCGAGGAATTCCGCCTGCTTGGGCACTCGGTGGCTTTGATCGCGGTGAACGATGCGCCGCTGTTCTGTACCCAAGGCGGTGTGTCGGTGCTGGCGACGGTCGATGGATTGATGGGTTGGGAACTGGGCACCAGCCCGATCTTCCATCGTCGCGGACTGGTGTTGACGCGCCAACAGCCGCACTGATCAATTGAGCTGCCTCTCACTGGAATGCATCAGTCTCGGCACGCGTGACGCAACCGAAGTCGGCGTCGCTGCGGTCACGCGCGCATGCCGGCATCGTCACGATGGATACGCTTCACTGGAATGGCCCGTCATGGTGGAAGCCATTCCACGACGCCCCACCCCACGCTGGAGCCCTGCACATGACTGAATTCAAGAAGCATTGGAAGACCGGCCTGTACGAGGAGACCGAGTTTCGGGTCGAGATCTGGACCGGGGACAACGGCCGTGCCTTTGCCAAGACCGTGCAGATCGGCGAACAGCCGCCGCTGCTGTTCAACGAAGGCGAACTGGAAGGCGCCAATGCGGACGAGGCGTTTGCGCTGGCCGAAGCACAGGTCAAGCAGGTCA
>JBEVNH010000171.1:0-6383 GCA_040508175.1 Pseudoxanthomonas sp. | reverse complement strand
CACCGCAATGCCCTGCCGGTTGTACTCAGCGATCTCGCTGTGCATCTTGCGGCAGTAGCCACATTCGACGTCGGTGAAGACGCTCAGCGTGTACTTGGGATTGGGCGGGGCGAACACGATGCGCTCAGTCCTGGGCACCCCGGCGATCAGCTGCTTGCGATAGTTGCGCAGCCCACTGCTGGTCTGGCTGAGATCCTCGCGGTTGGCGATATCCACCACGCTGCCTTGGACCAGGTACTTGCCGTCGTCGCTGATATACAGCAGCTGCCCGCCGACGATGACCTCACGAAAGCCTGGCAGCGGCGCCTTGCCGATGTAGTCCGCTTCCAACTGCGGCCCCAGCTGCTTGAGCGCCTTGGCAATGTTGGCGTCCACGCCGGCATCGCCACTGGTGGCTGCCTTGGCGGCTGCCGGCTTGGTCGCCTGTCCGGTGGCGCCACCGGGCGCGGCCGGCTGTGCGCAGGCGGTCAAGCTGAGGGAGCCCAACAGGGCAAAGGCAAACAAACGGGTCATGCGGTCTTCCTGGATGACGGCGCACGCAGCGCAGGCGGGGGAACTGGCAGGGATTCTCGCACAGGCCGACTGAAGGCCCTGGGATGTTGCCGTTGCCGTGATTTGCTGTTGTTTTCAGCAATTGATCTGCCGAGCCGTAAAGCACGCCGAGCACCGGAGCACCGGAGCAGAATCGGGGCGTAGAGGCGCGCCTGTCTGAGCGAAGCGAGTTGAGCGCCGTCCCCGATTCTGCGAGGACGACAGGGCACCGAGCCGAAGGCTCGGCGAGCGTCCGGCGAAAACAGTTTTGCTTACTTTTGCCAAGACAAAAGTCAGTCGCGCCACAGGCGCGAAAGCTCTTCTTTTTTCTTCAACGCGACTTTCGGCGCACGCGCGGCATGCCGCGCAGGGCGCCTCACCCGCGGGGGTGATGCTTGGCGTGCAGCTGCTGCAATTGGTGGCGCGCCACCAGCGTGTAGATCTGGGTGGTGGACAACGAACTGTGGCCGAGCAGCATCTGCAGCGCGCGCAGGTCGGCGCCGCGGTTGAGCAGGTGCGTGGCGAAGCTGTGCCGCAAGCCATGCGGACTGACGCGCGCCGGGTCGATCCCGGCCACCGCCGCGTAGCGCTTCACCAGCAGCCAGAACTGCTGCCGCGACAGCGCGCGGCGCGCGCCGTCCAGAAACAACGGGATGGCCCCTGCCTCCATCGCCGGAACGGGCTTGCCCGCCACCAGCTGCGGCCGGCCCTGGTCCAGGTAGCGCTGCAACCAGTGTTGGGATTCCTCCCCCAGCGGCACCAGCCGTTCCTTGCTGCCCTTGCCGGTCACGCGCAGTACGCCCTGGCGCAGATTCACTGCGTTGGCATCCAGGTTCACCAGCTCGCTGACGCGCAGGCCGGCGGCGTACATCAGCTCCAGCATGGCGCGGTCGCGCAGGCCTTCTGGCGTGGCGATCTGCGGCGCCTCCAGCAGGGCTTCGATCTGGCTTTCAGCCAAGGCCTTGGGCAGGGAGCGCGGCAGCTTGGGCGGCTGCAGCAGCGCGCTGGGGTCGTCTGCGCGCAGGTGACGGCGCACGGCTTGTGCGTAGAAAGCGCGCAGCGTGGACAACAGCCGCGCGTTGCTGCGGGGGGAATAGCCCGAGTGCGTGCGCCAGGCCAGGTAATCGAACAGGCCGGCGCGATCGGCATGGAGGATGCCGCCGTCGCGGCCGTTGCGCTGCCGCGCCAGGCCTTCCAGATCGCGGCGATAGCTGTCCAGCGTGGCGCGCGCCAGGCCGCCCTCGGCCCAGGCCAGGTCGAGGAAACCGGCGATCTGACGCGCATCGACCTCCGGGACGTCGGGCAGATCCATCACCTGGCGGCGGCGTTCAGCGGGAGACAGCGCACTCATGCAGCACAGCATAGCTGGCATGGCAGTGCCGCTATGCTGGCGCCATGCCCAGCACGCCCGATACCGACATCGACACCGAATACGCGCCAGGCGCGCACCGGCATCCTCACATCGGCTGGCGCCTGCTCGCACTCTTCTACGACCTGTGGCCCGCACTTGCGCTGTGGATGCTGCTGTCGCTGGCGTTCACCCTGGCCTACACCTTCCTGGGCCATCACGCGATCCGTCAGAACATCGCCCCGTTCAGTGCGGTGCAGCTGCTGCTGTGGACATGCTGCTGGCTGGTGACCGGGCTGTACGCCACGATCAGCTGGCACCGCGGCGGCCAGACGTTGGGCATGCGCCCCTGGCGGCTGCACGTGGTCGCCATCGACGGCGCGCGACCCCGCCCTGGCGCGCTCTGGCTGCGTTATGCCGCAGGCACGCTGTCGCTGCTGGCGGGCGGAATCGGGTTCTGGTGGGCGTGGCTCGATCGCGATCGCCTGACCCTGCATGATCGCCTCAGCCGCACGCGCGTGCAGCGCAGGCCGAAGCCCCCGCGCGCCTGATCAGCTGCTTCGTCGCTTGAACAAAAATCCCGACACGATCAGAAGCAGCACCGGCGGCAACGCCAGCGCGAGTCGGTAGTCGACGCGGAACGCGGTGGCCATGCGACCAAACAGCAGCTGCAGCAGCCAGAAACCCAGCGCGAACAGCAGGCCCAGGAACATGCGCTTGCCCAGGCCACCACTGCGCAGGCTGCCGAAGGCAAACGGGATTGCCGCCAGGCACAACGACAGCACGTTCAAGGGATAGAACCAGCGCCCCCAGTAGACCTCTTCGTACTCGCGCGCATCCAGGCCGTTGCGCGTGCGGTACTCGATGCTGCGCGACAGGTCGCTCGCCGCCATGTAACGCGGCTTGCCCATGCTGGCCGCCAGTGCATCGGGATCGAGCTTGGACGTCCAGCGCTGCTCGGGCAGCTTGACCTGGTTGACCGAACGCTCCTGGAAATCGGTGCGCAGCACATCCTTCAAGACCCAGTCCTCGCCCTGCTGCTCGGCGGTGGCCGCGTGCGAAATCGCCGTGAGGCGGCCGCTGTCATCGAGCTGGTAAAGACGCACATCCTGCAGCTGCAGGTCGGTCTTGCCATTGACCAGGCGTTCTTCGCCCGAGGCCGCATTGAGGAACGTGTCGCCTTCGCGCGCCCACAGGCCCGAATAGCGTGCCTTGGCGACATCGCCGTAGCGGACCTTGGCCATGACCGCGTCGGACTGCGACTGCCCCCAGGCACCGACGGTCTCCATCCCGATCACCATCACGCCGGTCAGCAGCGCCATGGCAATGGCCACCGACAGGCTCAGCCGGCGGCGTGACAGGCCCAGCGCACGCAGGGCGGTCAGTTCGGACGAGGCCGCCAGCTGGCCCAGGCCCATCAAGGCGCCGATCACCGCCGCGGTCGGGAAGAAGGTGTACGCACGCCGCGGCACGGTATACAGCACGCGTGCCATGGCATGGCCCAGCGTGTAGCCGCCCTTGACGTCCTTCAACTCGCCGGAGAACGCCTGCATGACATCCAGGCCCAACAGCACCGCCCAGGTGAGCAGCACGGTGACGATGACCACGCGGCCGACATAGAGATCGTGCAGGTTCGGGCGCAGCTTCATGCGCCGGCCTGCTTCGGACGCGACAGGCGGCCATCACGCAGGTAGAACCACACGCCCGCGGCCAGCAGCGGCAGCGTCAGCCACCACAGCCCCAAGGGCCCAGGAATGCTGCCCTTGGACAGCGCCTGCGTGCCGTTGATCATCAACAGCGTGGCGACCAGATAACCGAGAAACCCGAACATCACCCGACCATAGCGCGCGGTACGCGGCGAGCTGCGCGCCAACGGCAACGTCAGCAGGGCAAAGGCGAATGTCAACATCGCCGGCGCCAGCCGCGCATGCAACTGCGCATTGGCCTGCGGACGCTGGTCGCCGAGCAGGGCGCTGGTGGGCAGCACTTCCGGATCGTCGTCCTTTCTGACTTCAGCGCTGTCGGGCAGGGCGACATCGTTGCTTCTGTAGCGCATCAGCCGGAAATCCTTGCCAGCGTCGAGTGGCCCCTCTAACCGGAAGCCGTCGTTGAGCTGCAGGAAGCGGGCGTTTTCGCCATTGAAACTGAGGCTGCCGGTCTTGGCCGTCACCACGTCCACGCGACCATCGCGCTGGCGCTGCATGAAGATCCGCGAAAGGCCCTTGCCGTCGGGCGACACGCCACCGACGTAGACCACCGAACCATTGTTGAGCACGGTGAATTGGCCCGGCTCCAGCCCGGCTACGACCAGGCTGCGGTTGGCCGCCTCGATCATCGCCTCGCCGGTGCGCAAGGCCAACGGTCCCAACCACAGCGAAATCAGCGCCACCAGCGCCACCACCGGCACCACCAGCATCAACAGCGGGCGCAGCATGCGCTTGGGGCCGACCCCTGCGGCCACCAGCACCGGCATTTCCGAATCACGGTACAGCCGGGCGAAAGCCAGCAGCAGGCCCAGCATAAGCGCCATCGGGATGACCATGGGCAGGTAGCCCACCAGATTCAGCCCCAACTGCGACAGCAGCAGACCGGCGGGCAGCTTGCCCTCGGCCACGCTGCCCAGCACGTCTACCAGCACCCCGCCCAGGCTGACGACCAGCAGCACGATCAACGTGGCCAGGAAGCTCTGGGTGAATTCGCCTAGGAGATATCGGTCCAGCTTCGGCATCGTGGGGGAGCTTGCTCTACAATTACGGGCTTGTTTGCCGGAGTTGAATCGCACATTCCGGCCGTTTCGCGACCCGATCGGCCTGGCGCCACGGCCCGCGATTGTAAGTGACTTGTGCGTGTACTGATCTGGAATCTGCTCAATGGCCCTCGAATTCATCCTGAACCACGACGCCCCCGCCACTGCGGACTTCGACTGCATCGTGGCCGGCGTTTTCGCCGACGGTAGCCTCACCGCATCGGCCCAGGCGATCGACACCGCCAGCGATGGCCGCCTGACCGCCCTGCTCAAACGTGGCGATGCCAGCGGTAAGGCCGGCAAGGTGAATACGCTGTATGACCTGCCCAACGTGAAGACGCCGCGAGTGCTGCTGATCGGCCTGGGCGACCGCGCCAAATTCAGCGCATCGGCCTTTATCAAGGCCGTGGGCGATGCCGCACGCGCGCTGAAGTCCTCGCCCGCCACCAGTGCGCTGGTGACGCTGGACCAGGCCGAGGTCAGCGGCCGTGACGCGGCGTGGAACACCCGCCAGGCCGTGGTGGCCTTCGACCATGCCTGCTATCGCTATACCGCGACCTTCAGCAAGAAGAGCGACGCGCCGAAGCTGTCCAAGGTCGCCTTCGCCGGCCAGGACCAGACCGCGCTGGCGCAGGGCATCGCCATTGCCGAAGGCGTGTTGTTCGCCCGCGAGCTGGGCAACCTGCCGCCGAACATCTGCACCCCGGCCTACATCGGCGAGCAGGCACGCACCTTCGCCAAGACCAACGCCAAGGTCGAGGCCGACATCCTGGAAGACGCCGAGATGGAAGCCCTCGGCATGGGCTCGCTGCTGGCCGTGGCCCGTGGCTCCGCCAACCGTCCGCGCCTGGTGGTGCTCAAGTACTCCGGCGCCGGCGAATCGGCCCGCCCGTACGTACTGGTCGGCAAGGGCATCACCTTCGACACCGGCGGCGTCAACCTGAAGACCCAGGGCGGCATCGAGGAAATGAAGTACGACATGTGCGGCGGCGCCACCGTGCTGGGCACCTTCGTGGCCGCGGTGAAGATGGGCTTGCCGATCAACCTGGTGACCATCGTGCCGGCCGTGGAGAACGCCATCGACGGCAACAGTTACCGCCCGTCCGATGTCATCACCAGCATGTCCGGCAAGACCATCGAGGTCGGCAACACCGATGCCGAAGGCCGCCTGATCCTGTGCGATGCGCTGACCTACGCCGAGCGTTTCAACCCCGAAGCGCTGGTGGACGCGGCCACCCTGACCGGCGCCTGCATGGTGGCGCTGGGCAAGTTCGCCACCGGCCTGATGAGCAAGCACGACGACCTGGCCAACGAGCTGCTGGCCGCTGGCGAGCACGTGCATGACCGCGCCTGGCGCCTGCCGCTGTGGGACGACTACCAGAGCCTGCTGGATTCGTCCTTCGCCGACGTCTACAACATCGGCGGCCGCTGGGGAGGCGCCATCACCGCCGGCTGCTTCCTGGCGCGCTTTACCGAGAACCAGCGCTGGGCGCACCTGGACATAGCCGGCTCGGCCTCCGACGAAGGCAAGCGCGGCATGGCCACCGGCCGTCCGGTCGGCCTGCTGAGCCAGTGGTTGCTGGATCGCGTTGCTGCCTGACGCCGTGCCACGCGCTGACTTCTACCTGATCGCCAAGCCGCGGTTCCTCACCGAACCGCTGCGCCTGGTGTGCGAGCTGGCCCGCAAGGCCTACGACGCCAACCAGTGGACGCTGGTCCTGGCACGCGATGCCGAGCAGGCAGAGGAACTGGACGAGC
>JBEVNH010000066.1:0-15909 GCA_040508175.1 Pseudoxanthomonas sp. | reverse complement strand
TCGTCATTGGTGAACTGTGGATCGATGCTGTAGCCCAGCGCGGTGTAGAACGCCTTGGCGGCAGGCAGATCCAGCACCGGCAGATTGATGAAGACCTGGGTACTCATGCGGTCTCTCCCGGGCCGCACGCCTTTACGACGTTGATCATCCACGGCGTGCCGAAGCGATCCGTCAGCATCGCAAAGGCTTCCGACCAGAAGGTCTTGCCCAGCGGCATCTGCACCTGCGCGCCTTCGGCCAGCGCCGCGTAGATGCGCTCGGCCTCCTGCACGGTATCGGCCTGCAGGCTGACGGTCAGGCCGTGCGGTGGCTTGTAGTCCTGCGGCGGACAGGCATCGGAGGCCATCAGGGTGACGCCGCCGGCCACGACCATCGCGTGCATCACGCTGTCGTCGGGCATGCCCGGCATCTTGGCGTCGGGCGGTGCTTCGCCCACGGTGAACAGCGCGACCACGTGGCCGCCCAGCGTATCGGCATAGAACTGCATGGCTTGGCGGCAATCGCCGTTGAAGAACAGATACGGTGCGACGTCCATGGGGTGTCTCCTTGACGTGGTTGGGTGTGGATGCAGCTCAGGCGTGACCAGGCGTACGCTCGCGCAGGTGATCTTCCTGGGCGCGCAGTTCGGGTGTCATGGCATCGCCGAAGTCTTCCATCTCGAAGACCGGACGCAGTTCGACCTCGACACCGCCATCGAATGGCGCGCGCTTGAGCCATTCGACTGCCTCTTCCATCGAGCGCACCTGCCACAGCCAGAAGCCGGCCAGCAGTTCCCGGGTCTCGGCAAACGGCCCTTCGCTGACCGCACGCCCCTTGCCCTCGAAACGCACGCGGCGCCCCTTGGAGGACGGGTGCAGTCCTTCCCCCGCCAGCAGGATGCCGGCATTGACCAGCGCCTCGTTGTAGCGGCCCATCGCTTCCAGCAGGGCGGTGTCCGGCATGACGCCGGCCTCGGACTCAGGACTTGCCTTGACCAGAACCATCACTTTCATGGCCTTGCTCCTTGTATGGACGCGGCCGTGACTGGCCGTGCTTTGTGATGACGACGCGTGGGCGACCGGGAAATCGACACGCGACACGAAAAAGTTTTCGTTGTCCAGAAGCGGACGCCCATGTCGCGCCGCAGCACGTCGGGCTGCCATCGTTTCCAGGCACCCGTTCAACGTCCGTCGCGAGCCCGGCCGGATGGTGCGTGGCGGAGCGCAGCAGGACCTTGAGCGGGTTCTAGGGCATGATGCGCGCCTGACCAGATGTCGGAGCCGCCATGCAGTTCATGCTGCTGATCCACACCGATCCCGCGCTACTGCGTGCCCTGCCGCAGGAAGAATATGACCGTCTGATGCGCGGCTGCTTCGCGCATGCCGACCAGATGAAGCGCGATGGCGTCCTGCTCGCATCCCAGCAGTTGGAAGACCCGGACGCGGCGCGGTCGGTGCGCGTGCGCGCCGGCAAGCGCAGCGTGGTCGATGGCCCCTTCGCCGAGACCAAGGAACTGCTGGCCGGCTTCAACCTGATCGAAGCGCGCGACCTCGACGAGGCCGTCCGCATCGCCGACCAGTTCCCGTGGGCGGCCGTGGGGTGTATCGAGGTGCGCCCGGTGCGCGACATGAACGCCGTGCGCGCCCGCGTCGGCGCGGCCGCCGGCTCGCTGGAGCTGGTGCCGGAATAACGCCCGGCCATCCAGGTCGCCGTTCACTACATCGCCCGGCCGCCGATCAATCCGGCGGCTAGGTCCGCCCAACCAGCTGTGCCAGATCTCCGCGCAACACCTGCAAGGCCTTGTCGCGGGCCTGCGGATCGGGCTGGCGCAGCACCCAGGCCGGGTGCACGGTGGCCATCGCCTGTGCGCCGTCGGTCAGCGCCTGCCAGTCTCCGCGCTGCTCCATCAGTTTGAAGCCTGCGCCAAAGACGGCGTGCGCAGCGGTGGCACCAAGGCAGACGATGTGACGGGGCTGGAGGCGGGCCAGTTCTTCCTGCAGCCACGGCCGACAGGCCTGTACCTGTGCGCTCGATGGATTGCGATGCAGCCGACGCTTGCCGCGCTGCTCGAAGCGGAAATGCTTCACTGCGTTGGTCAGGTACAGCGTCTTTCGATCAAGGCCGAGCTCACGCAGCACGCGATCCAGCAACTTGCCGGCAGGGCCGACGAACGGCCGACCGCTCAGGTCCTCCTCGTCGCCCGGCTGTTCGCCGACCAGCACCACGCGCGCATCGGGCGGGCCTTCGCCGAAGACCGTGCGCGTGGCCGGCTGCCACAGCTCGCAACGACGGCAGGCCGCTGCGGCGTCGCGGACGGCGTCCAGTGAATCCTCCGGCGCGAGTACCGGCGTGACCGGCGCATCGGGAATCCTGCGGCGTGGCGCCTCTGGCATGCGCTCGGCCATTTCACGCACGCGCGCGCCAGCACTTTGGATCAGCTCCGGCAGCAGTTGGGTTTCAGGCAGATGCTTCCAGTATTTCTGTGGCATCTCCGAACGCATCATCGTCGGATTGAGCCGCGCCGGATTGAAGATGTTGGCGTAGTAAGTGCGCCACAGCGATTCGCGCGCGTCGTCCGCGGGCGCATCGGCCCGGGTGCCGCCTGGCCCGAAGGCCAGCGCAGCGCCGTCCCAGGCCACGCTGCGATAGGGCGTCAGGATCGCCCAGCGCATCCCGGCAAACCGCCGCGCGAAGAACGGCGCCACGCGATCGACGATGTGGTGCTCCGGCTCGAACCACGCCACGAACGCCTCATCCTCCCCCGGCACCTCGCGGAAGCGCACGAATGCCTTCATCTTGTGCGTATCGCGCCCGACCGCCTTGGCCAGTATCTGCGCCCGACGCACGTCCGCATCGGTGGCATGCGCCATCAGATGCCGCCCTTCCGTGTCCATGCGCCACAAGAGCCGGTACAGCAACGCAAAGCGTTGCGGGTCACGATGGCACAGCACGGCCGCGGCCACCGACAAAAACGCCGACGACACCCGCAGGCCGTCGCGCTGCGCAGGAAGCGCCGCAACATCCTGCCCCGCGATCAATCCGCCCTGCGCGTCGCCATTCCACTCGATCAGCTCAGGCGGCACCTGCGCCGTCCACGCCGCCCGCGCCGCAACGCGCCAGGCATCAAGCTCCCACGGAGGATCGACCTGCGCCGTAAACACTCAGCAAGCCCATGCCCACATGCGGCGCCGGACAACGCCGTTGCCGTGATTCTGCCTTTCCGTTTCTGCTTCATAGAGCCGTAAAGCGAGCCGAGCACCGCAGCGACATGCGGCCGGAGAGGCGCGCTTGTCTGAGCGCAGCGAGTTTGCGCACCATCCCGAAAAGGGGATAAATGCCGCATTTCGCGAGGCGCGCAGGAACCCGCCGCACAGCGGCGGCGCGCGTCCGGCGAAGACGGTTTTTCCTACTTTTGCCAAGACAAAAGCAGGTCGCGCCTTCGGGCGCGAAGGCTCCTGCCTTTGCCCATTTCGCGAAGGCAATGCAACCCTCAAAACAACCCCATCTGCCGCGGCTTCGGCGCCAACATCCCCCGCAACTTCCCCATGTCATCCAGCGCCGCCCGCGGGTGATGATCAAGCACCTGGACGAACGGCAGCAGCTTTTTCATCGGCAAGCGCAGACGGGTCAGGTCCTCCACCCGAAGCTTCCGGAACCGACGCGAGGCGATGATCCGCTCGACATTGCGCGTGCCCAGGCCTGGCACACGCAACAACAGCTCGCGCGGTGCGGTGTTGACGTCGACCGGGAAACGCTCCGGGTGACGCAGCGCCCAGCCCAGCTTGGGATCGATATCCAGATCCAGCATGCCGTTGGCGGCGTCCGATGGCGCGATCTCCTCCACCGAGAAATCGTAGAAGCGCAGCAGCCAGTCGGCCTGATAGAGACGGTGCTCGCGCTGCAGCGGCGGCGCCAGCAGCGGCAGCTTGCTCGACGCATCGGGAATCGGACTGAAGGCCGAGTAATACACGCGCCGCAGGCGGTAGTTGCCGTAGAGGTTGGTGCTGGTCTGCAGGATGGCGCGATCGTCGGCATCGTCGGCCCCGATGATCATCTGCGTGCTCTGCCCGGCCGGCGCGAAGCGCGGCGGTTTGGCGCGAATCTTCTTTTCTTCGCGGCGCTGCTCCTTGTTCTCCTCGATGCGCCAGCGCAGCTCGCCCATCGCCGCGCGGATGCCGCCGGGCGTCTTTTCCGGCGCCAACTGGGCCAGCCCGGACTCGGTGGGCAGCTCCACATTAATGCTTAAACGGTCGGCGTAACGCCCCGCGGCAGCCAGCAGCTCGGGCGCGGCATCGGGGATGGTCTTGAGATGGATGTAGCCGGCAAATTTGTGGTCCTGGCGCAGGCTGCGCGCTACCTCCACTAATTGCTCCATCGTGTAGTCGCTGTTGCGAATGATGCCGCTGGAAAGAAACAGACCTTCGATGTAGTTGCGCTTGTAGAAATCCAGGGTCAGGTGCACCACCTCGGCCGGGGTGAAGCGTGCGCGACGGACATTACTGGTCACACGGTTGACGCAATAGGCGCAGTCGAACACGCAAAAATTGGTCAGCAGGATCTTCAGCAGCGACACGCAGCGCCCGTCCGGCGTGTACGAGTGGCAGATGCCCATGCCCTCGGTGCTGCCAATACCGCCAGTGCCCAACGAATGCCGCTTGTCCGCACCCGAAGAAGCACAGGACGCGTCGTATTTGGCCGCATCCGCCAGGATCGCGAGTTTTTCGGTAAGGTTCACTGCGCGAGCCTGCCACCTGGCTGTCTCAAGCCATGAGACGGCCAGGTGTTCGGCCCGGTAGTGAAGCCTGCTCCGGCCACTCGTGCATGGCCTCCACAGCCCGCCCCACGCGGGTGCATGCCAGCGCATAGGTCCCATCCATCAGCGCCAGGCGGAACATCGGCGCCATCCAGGCCAGCAGCGCAGCACGCAGCCGGTCCCCGCGTCGCTGCAGCCATGTCCGCCCCAACAGGGCATTGGCCCACTCCGGCAGCAGCGCAAGGCCTGCACCGAGGAACAGGTCGCGCGACAGCCCCGGCATGGGCACCGGCAGGCGGATGCGCTGCAGGATGTCCAACACCTCGCGCGAACGCGCATCGCAGCGCAGCTGCGGCAACACCCGTGCGAAGTACGCCTCCACCTCAGCCACGCTGCCCGGTACGTCGCGCGCGCCCAGCGCCATGGCCACACCGCGCCCTTCTGCGTAATAGGCATCGGCCAGCGTCGGCGGAATGGGCCGGCAATAGCGCGCGTAGCCCTGCAGGAAGCCGTGCGCCTCGGTCACATGCACCCAGGTCAGCAGTTCGGGATCTGTGGCGGCGTAGGCCTGGCCATCGGCCGTGTGGCCGCGGACCTGGGTGTGGATCTGGCGCACGCGTTCGATCAGTGCCGCGGCCTGCGCACGTCCGGCATAGGTGGTGCCGGCAACAAAGGCCGTGGTGCGGCGCAGGCGCCCAACCAGATCGTCGCGAAAGTTGGAGTGGTCGTACACCCCGGCCAGCGCCCGCGGATGCAGGGTCTGCAGCGCCAGCGCCGAAAGGCCGCCGGACAACATGCCGGGAAAATCGGCATGGATACGCCAGGTCACGCTGTCCGGTCCGAACAGCCCGGGATCGCCCGCGGGCGTATCGAAATCGATCCCGCTCCTGCCACGCGGGAACGCACGCAGCACCCAGCGCCGGAGCACGCGCGCCAGCAATGGAGGTTTGGAAGCGATCGAGTTGACGACAGGGGGGACAGCCATGAGGAAGACGGCGCGGTTGCGGATGCAACGAGAATTTGATCGAGCTTACGGCAATGGTAAAACGTCGCCCCCACTGCGCGTCCCTCCCCATGCTCTCGTTCTTTTCCGCGGCCACACGTGCGCCGCTGTTGTTGTTGCTGTTCATGGCGCCTGCGTGCACCGCGGAGTTCTCGAGGGCCAATGGCGAGGTCACCGCCACCTGGACCACACGCGCCACGTTGGGCATGGGGCTGCGCACCAGCGCGGCCTCCCCGCACCTGCTGGGCAAGGGCTATCGCTCCGATGGCCAGCCCAAGGGCGGCGACGGCGCGGACACGGCCGACGACGGCAACCTCAACTTCGGCGCGGGTGATGTCTATTCGGCCCTGTTCAAGCTCAATACCGCCGTGGACGTGAGATACCGCAGCGTCGGCTTCGCCCTGAGTGGCCGCGCCTGGTACGACACGGCGCTGGAGGACAACGACGTACCGCAGGGCAACGTCCCCAATGGCTTCGTCACCGGCACGCCACTGCGCGACACCGGCTTCTCGCCGTCCAACCAGTTCTCCGGCGGCATGCTGCTGGATGCCTACCTCCACGGCAGCTGGAAGCTCGATGATGCCACGCGCTGGGACGTCCGCGTGGGCAAGCAGCGGATCAAGTGGGGCGAAGGCGTGTTCTTCCAGGGCATCAACCAGGCCAACCCGTACGACTTCACCACCCTGCGTCGCCCGGGAAGCGATGCGGCCACCGAGGCGCAGTTGCCGGTGGAGATGGTGTGGAACAGGTTGACCTTCGACGACGGTCTGTCGGTGGAGGCTTTTTGGCAATGGAAGTGGCGCCAGAGCGAGCTGGATCCTTGCGGCACATTCTGGGCTGGCGCGGACCTGGGCATCGACCGCGGCTGTGCGGGCATCCAGTCCAACGTCTATTACCCGCTGGATACCAATTCAGCCGGCGTCGGCCCATGGCTTAGCGATGGTTACATGAATGCGGTCGGTGCCTACCTGCCGCGCGGCCGCGATCTCGGAGGCCGCGACCGCGACCAGTTCGGCATCGCCTCGCATTACACGATCACGCCCATCGCCACCGACATCGGCGTGTACTGGATGCGCTACAACGCGCGCCTGCCAATCCTCAACGCCAGTACGCCGGACAGCGCGTTGACCCAGCCCGACCTGACCGCGCGCATGGTCGCCGACGGCGTGCCGCTGACCTACGCCCAGCTGTCCACGCGCCTGTCCACCATCACCGAATCCTGGGAGTACCCGGGCGGCATCCACCTGATGGGCGTATCGGCCTCGCACAAGAGCCAGACATGGCAGATGGCAGGTGAGGTCAGCCTCACCCGCGATCTGCCGGTGCAGCTCAATACCGCCGACATGTTCGCCGCGCTCACGCGCGACGGCGGCCCGGTCGGCAACCGCACCGCCGGACAACCGGAAGGCTTTCTGCTGCGTGGGTACGACCGCTACGATCGCTGGCAGGCGCAGGCCTCGGCCACGCGTACCCTCGGCCCAGTGCTCGGCGCCGGTGGTGGCATATTGCTTGGCGAGGCGGTATGGCAGCACGTCAGCCTGCCCTCACTGGCGCAAGTGCGTTATGGCCGCGGTTTCCAGTGGGGCTATTCGTCCGTCGGCTTTGACGGCGCATGCGGCGTGGTGCAGAACCCGCAGGGTTGCCTCAACGACGGCTACTTCACGCGGATGGCGTGGGGCTATCGTTTGCGTGCCCAGCTCAACTACGCGCTGTGCAGCGCGATACTTTCGCCAAACCTGACCTTCGGTCATGACGTGCATGGCTACGCAGTCGATTCGACCCTGGTGGAAGACCGTAAGACCGTCACGCTAGGCCTCGGGGCCAAGTTCGCCGGCCATTACTTCGCGTCAATTGCTTACACCAACTATCTCGGCAACAACGACTACGACGTGCTGAGTGACCATGACAATGTCGTCATGGCCATAGGCGCGACGTTCTAGGCAGATCGTGCATCGAACCGCGCCAGGAAAGGCGCCATGCGCATTCAGCGGCATGAACCCGAACACGCGAACCGCACACGATTAACACCGGCCTCATTCGCGTGGCACGCGCGGTTTACCATCGCGCGCCCAGGCTGTTTCCTCGCAAGGCCACCGCTTGCTGGCTGGCCGTCCTGGACGCACGACGTCCTGGACTTCAACGAGGAGATTGTCATGGCGAGCAACACCCATCGCGAAAACGCACAGCGCGACCTCAATCGGGATCCCATCAGCGGCACACCAGGCGCGCACCCCGTGGGGGTCGGCGTCGGTGGTGCAGGTGGCGCGGTCGCAGGCGCAGCGGCCGGTGCATTGCTGGGTCCCATCGGCGTGCTGATTGGCGGCGCGTTCGGCGCAGTGGCCGGCGCAGCCGCAGGCAAAGGCGTTGCCGAACGCGTGGACCCCACAGGAGAAGAAGCGTATTGGCGTGAAGAGTGGGCCAATCGACAGTATGCCAAACGCGACTTCGACTATGACGAGGATTACTCGCCCGCCTATGCATATGGAACAAGCGCACGCGACCTGCATCGCGAACGCGACTGGGACGACAGCCTGGACGCCGACCTGCGTCAGGGCTGGATAAAAGCCCGCGGCAACTCGCGCCTGGAATGGGATGATGCGCGCGCGCCGGTGCGCGATGCCTGGGACCGCAGCGACCGCACCTATCGCACCTACGACACATCTGACCGCTATTTCGAAGGCCAGTATTCTTCTGCCGACTACCGCCAGCCGGGCATGCCGTTCGAGGACTACCGTCCGGCCTACCGCTATGGCACCTATGCCCGCAGCCAGTATCCGAGCCGCACCTGGGACGAGTCGCTGGAAAAGGACCTGGAGGCAGACTGGTCCAGGGCGCGCGGCGATTCCCGCATGAACTGGCGAGAGGCCAAGTCCGCAGTGCGCCACGCCTGGCAGGACATCGCGCATGCTGCGGCGAACAGCAAGCAGCGGGACGTCCGCTGATCCGCGATCCTTCTTTGGTCTAACGGTGCGGCCTCGCATGGCGCCAGGCCGCGCCTGTTCATCCGCAGACGCAACATTGTCCACCGAAAAGTCATCGCATCGCAGCAAACCGCAAGTTATCGGATTTGCTGTTTTTTTCGTCAATGTAGTTGCAGTGCCTGCCGCATCGCATCACAACGCAGGTGCCGCGCGCACGTATCTCATGCTTTGGAGGTGCTGCAACCGCACATCGGCACGCGTGCGGCGACACACGCTTTACAGTCCCGGTGCGTGCTAGAACGAAGCCACATGCTCCCCACGCATGTTCCAACTCCAAACCGCAACTGTTTCTGCAAAGGAACCACCATGATTGCGCTATTCAAGGGTTTGAATCTGCTGCTGGAAGACAACGGCATTACCCGTGATCCTTTCGACGTGCAGGTCGAGCATTGGCGAAACAAGACCGAGCAGGAAATCCAGGAGGAGCTGGGCTTGCTGCGCGTGGCGAAAAGCCAGTGGATCATCGCGTCGGTGGTGGGATGGCAGGTCATTTCGCTCACGGTGCTGGCGGTGATTGCCAACAACCTTTGGCAGCACGACTTCACGATCAGCTTCACCAAGATCGCCGTGATCGCGGGATCCTGGGTCGCCATCCTGTTCGTGCTGTGGTTCATCGCCAACGTGTTCGACAAGCAGGCGGGATTCGAACGCTGGATGCGGGCCTTCAACATGCGCGCGGCGTTGTCGCCCGATGCCGATACGGTTGAATCTGTCTTCGATGCGCTGCACATGGCCGAGGACTATCCCGAAGTGCTGGCCTACAAGCAGACAGTCATGTCGCGTCGCCAGTTGCGACATGAAGATATCCGCATCATGCGAGAGATGGGCCGCATGCGGTACCACGCTCAGCTGGTGGGCTCGCTCAACGACCTCGGTGGCAGACAGGCACGCGCGTTGCGTGGCACGCCGATCGAGGACAACAAGCACAAACCACGCGAGACAGGGTTCGACTTTGGCCCGGGACATCCCGCGCTCTAAGCCATCCGTCCCAAGTCCCCTATCCGCCGGAACGCGCCCCGCCCGCATCGAGACCGTGCGGGCGGGGCCGACACGCAAGGAACTGCAGCGTCAAACGATGAACGATATTGCGGCCCAGGCGGGCCATTTACGCTCAGGCGGCGAATTCCAGCCGCGTCGTCGCACGATGGATTCGATCCATGACCCTGGCAAACAACGACTGCGCCTGTGGCGGATCCAGACGCCACGCCAGGGCTTCCTTGGACGCGGCGTACAGCTGCCCGCCTTGGGCGCGCGAAGTGCCTGGGTGGCGGAGATAGACCAGGTAGGCCTGTTCCAGCAGCGGCCAATAGCTCTCGAAACCCCGACTTTCCTGGGCGCGGGGGAGTGCGGCGTAGTGGTCTTTCCAGTACGCGCGCTCACGATCGATGCTGACGATGATGCAATGGGCGTTCTCACGCCCGTGGTTGGACAGGGACATGGGGGAGCTTCCGTGGGGGTGGAAACGGATTCGACTTTTGTCCAAGTCACGTTGTGGACGCGTGAAGCCGGTCAAGAGGTGACGTGCAGCGTCCAAACCAGGTCCAGCGGCGGAAACTCGACAGCACTCCATGCCGGGCATGTCCTCACCAGCTCGATGACAGTGCGACCCCACTCACATCGCCGCCGGATATTTGACGCAGGGCGGTTTGGCACGCTCGTTGCGACTTCCCTGATCAAAATCCCCCGGAAGTCTTTGTCATGTTGAGCAAGCGTTCCCGCCTCCTGCTGCTGATCCTCCTGCCCCTGATGGCAGGCGCTGCCCTGGCAGGCGAAGCCGCGCACCCGGTAGCCGCAACGGTCCAGATCCGCTGATCGCCCCGGCGTGCCTGCCGCACGCCGTACGGCAAGACCGCCCGCCGCGCCTCAAGGGCTGCAGCGGGTTTCAGGCCCCGGCACGTCCGACTGCACGCAGTCCTTGACCGCCCCGGCCAATCCCTTGACCTCACGCGCCTCGCCCACGGCCAGACTGAACTGGTCCATTGGCGTGCGGGCGCATTGCGTCGTGTTGGCGCCGTCAGCCGCGCCGGTGCAGGTCTCTTCGAACAACTGATAGTGGCAACGCCCCGTGACGCTACGCACGCACTGGTACGTGGCCAGGCCACGATCCAGCGTGGTTCGGCTGAACAAGGTGTCCTCGCCATCGCGCTGGCTCCGGGTCACCGTGGTGGTGCTGGTGCCGTCATTGCAGCCAAACAGCGCAAGCAGGCAATACAGCATTGAAGTCAACAGGCGCATGGCGCTCTCCTTGTGATCCGGTGTTGCTGGTCCGGTGTTTGCTGGGCGGCCCGAACATCGCCGGGCGGGACGCCGGCCCGCCATCGCGGGATCGGCAGAATGCGAAACAGCCGTCGCGCAGGCGGAGATCGCCGGTGCACGACGGTTCGTTACATGCCCTTGAACAAACCCATGAAGGGCTGACTGACGGTCAACAGCTCGGGCCGCGTGCGCAGCCGCAGCTGGCCCTTGCCGCTGTCATCGCGGATCACCGACGCCACCGCCTTGAGGTTGACGATGGTGGAACGATGGATCTGCTTGAACACCGCTGGGTCCAACGCGCCCAGCAGCTCACGCAACGGCGTGCGCAGCAGGGCCTCACCCTCGGCCGTCATCACCACGGTGTACTTGTGGTCGGCGCGGAAATAAGCGACGTCCTCGACCAGGATCAGCCGCGTCTCGCGCCCGGCGCTGGCCGTTACCCACGCCAGGGGCACCGCCTCGGGCCGGGCCTTCGGTGCCAGACGCTGCAGCAGCGCATCCAGCACCGCGACGTCCGGCGCGGCGGGCTGGGTACGGGCCTGCAGGCGTTGCACGGCGGCCTCCAGCCGCTCCCGGCTGACTGGTTTGAGCAGGTAATCCACCGCGCCATGTTCAAAGGCTTCGATGGCGTACTGGTCGTAGGCGGTGACAAATACCACCTGGGTCCGTGGACTGACATCGGCGACGGCCCGGGCCACCTCGATGCCGGTGAGGCCCGGCATGCGGATATCGAGGAAAGCCACGTCCGGCTGGCGCTCGGCGATGGCCTCCAGCGCGGTGGCGCCGTCGCTGCATTCGGCGGCAACGTCCAGCCCGGGCCAGGCCTGGCGAAGCTGCGCGACCAGCGACGCGCGCAGCAGGTCCTCGTCTTCGGCAACCACGCACTCAGCCATGCTGGCCAACTCCTGCCAAGCCCTGCGGCGCGGGCGGCGGCGCCACGCCTCCCGGTGGATGCGACCCGGGCGAAACAGACCCCGACGAGGCCGGAACCGGCGGCGGCACCTGCGGTCCGTGCATCACGACCGGACGCGGCAGGATCAGCGTGGCCGCCACGCCGTTCGGGAAATTCGAGGTCAGCGAGAAGCTGGCTTCATGGCCGTAGGTCAGGCGCAGGCGCTCGCGCAGGTTGGTCAGGCCGATGCCCGTTCCACTGCTGTTGGCTCCACCGAAGCCCAGGCCATCGTCGGCCACGGTGATGGCGATGCCCGCCTCCACCGAGCGCGCCATGATCCACAGCGTGCCACCGCCGGGCTTGGGCTCCAGCCCGTGTTTGATGGCGTTCTCCACCAAGGTCTGCAGCATCATCGAGGGCAGCGGCACGCTTTTCAGCGCATCGGGGACTTCGATGCGCGCTTCCAGCCGGGCGCCCATGCGGATCTTGAGGATCTCCAGGTAAGCCTGGGTACGTTCCAGCTCGTCGCCCAGCGGCGACAGGGCGTTCTCTTCGCGCGGCAGCGAGCGCCGCAGGTACTGGATCAGATGACCCAGCATCTGCTCGGCACGTGGCGGATCGGTGGCGGCCAGGACCTGCGCATTGGCCAGCGTGTTGTAGAGGAAGTGCGGCTCCACCTGGGCCTGCAGCAGGTTCAGGCGTGCCTGCGTCAGCTCCTTCTCGTTGGCATTGTGCTTGGAGGTGTCCTGCTCGGTGCGGCGGCGCTCGGCCACGCGCCGGGCAATGGCGCGGGCCAGCGACTCGATGTGCTCGTAGTTGGCGCCCTTGTCGACGGTGAACAGGTCGCGCCAGGCGCCGGCGTCGGGCTCGCAGCGCAGGCTGACCCGGCAGGTGCCTTCGCCGGGCATGATCGTCACCAGCACTTCGTCGCGCTTGATCGCGCAGCGCCCGATGACGTTGTACCAGGCCAGCTTGCGCAGCGGATCGATGTCCGGCCGCGGCACCAGGCCGTGCAGCCGCAGACTGTCGTGGGTGGCCACGACCGAGTGGATCCTCGGCAGCTCGCGTACCGCGCCCTCCAGCAGGCCGAAGGCCTCATCGGCCTGCATCGGCAGGTCGATGGTGCGGCGCTGGCGGTTGGACAGCGTGGTCGCATCCAACTCGCCCGCCATGCCCTGCACCCGATGCAGGTGGTCAATCACCCGGATCGCCGCGGCCAGCAGCAGGCCGACGAACAGCAGCCAGAAGATCACGCCCGGCGGATCGTCAAATCCGTGGAAGAATCCCGACCACAGCGGAATGGCGATGCACAGCATCAGCAGCCAGGCGCCGACAACGCGGAAGAACAGGAAGAATCGAGGAAACACGTCACCACCTCTTGGCGCGAGTACGCGCTGTCACTTTGTGCGGCGGAGCATACCCAGCACACCGGCCGGTGCCAGCCCGGGCGTGACCAAACCGGGAATGCGCCGACGAAACCGGGAGGCGCCGGGCCGAATCCCGCACGCTCGCAGCCGAAACCCGCATTCCGCCGGCGCCCGGGGCGGCCTGCGGTCCTTGGCGCGGCCGGCACCGGTGACCTACCCTCGGCATCTTTCCTCCGTGCAGGTCCGCTCCATGTTCCGTGTCCGCCCCGCGCTGCTTCCCCTGGCCGTCTCGACCGTGCTGCTGGGAAGCCTGATGGCCTGCTCCAAGCAGGCCGACACACCCGTCCCTGCGGCCGCACCTGCCAACGCAGCGCCGCAGGGCCCTAAGACCGCCCTGGGCAGCTTTGGCTTCGACATCGCCGGCATGGACAAGACCGTGGCCGCCGGCGACGACTTCTTCCAGTACGCCAACGGTGGATGGGTGAAGACGACCGAAATCCCGGCCGACCGCTCCAGCTTCAACAGCTTCACCACCATCCTGCAGGACACCGAAGGCCATGTGCGCCAGATCATCGAAGGCGCGGCAGGCGATGCCAAGGCCAGCGGCGACCTGCGCAAGGCTGGCGATTACTACGCGGCCTTCATGGACGAGGCCGGCATCGAGACCCGCGGCCTGGCACCGGTGGAAGCCGAACTGAAGGCGCTATCGGACATCGCGGACAAGCGCGCCCTCGCCAGCATCCTAGGCAGCCAGCTGCGCGCCGACGTGGACCTGCTCAATGCCACCGACCTGACCACCGACCGCCTGTTCGGCGTGTGGATCAGCCAGGACCTGCACCAACCCGACCGCGTGACGCCCTACCTGGTCCAGGGCGGCCTGGGCCTGCCCGAACGCAGCTTCTACCTGGAAGGCGGCCGCATGGCCGAGCTGCGCCGCCAGTACCAGGCGCACGTGGCTAAGGTGCTGGAACTTGGCGGCGTGGCCGACGCGCAGGCCAAGGCCGCGCGCGTGCTGGCGCTGGAGATCGAGATCGCCAAGGTCCACGCCACCAACGAGCAGACCCAGGACGTGCGTGCCGGTGCCAACGCCTGGCGCCGCGCCGACCTGGACCAGCGTGCACCCGGCCTGGACTGGCAGGCATTTCTGGAAGCGGCCGGCCTGCAGGACCAGGCGGATTTCATCGCCTGGCAGCCGGACGCGATCGGCGGCATCTCCAAGCTGGTGGAAAGCCAGCCGCTGGACACCTGGAAGGACTACCTGGCCTTCCACGCACTGGACCGTGCCGCGCCGTTCCTGCCAAAGGCCTTCGCCGAGGCGTCCTTCGACTTCTACGGCAAGACACTCAATGGTGTTCCGCAGCAGCGCGAACGCTGGAAGCGCGCGGTCGCGCTGACCAACGCCGCACTCGGCGAGGCGGTGGGCAAACGCTATGTCGAACAGCACTTCAAGCCAGACACCAAGACCCGCGCCGAGGCGATGGCGAAGAACATCGTGTCGGCCTTCGGTGCGCGCATCGATGGGCTGACATGGATGAGCCCGGAAACCAAGCAGGAAGCCAAGGCCAAGATCGCCGGACTGAAGGTGGAAGTGGGTTACCCCTCCGCCTGGACCGACTACGCCGCCCTGGAGATCAAGCGCGACGATGCGCTGGGCAATGCCGAACGCGCCGAACGTTTCGCCTACGAGCAGCAGCGCGCCAAGCTGGGCAAGCCGGTCAGCCATGACGCCTGGTACATGCTGCCGCAGACGGTCAACGCATTGAACGTGCCGCTGGAGAACCGCCTGATCTTCCCGGCCGCAATCCTGCAGCCGCCGTTCTTCGACCCCAACGCCGACGACGCGGTGAACTATGGCGCCATCGGTGCCGTGATCGGCCATGAGATCAGCCATAGTTTCGACAACATGGGCGCGCAGTTCGATGCGCGCGGTGCGCTGCGCAACTGGTGGACGCCGCAGGATCTGGAGCGCTTCGACGCGGCGGGTGAGGCGCTGGCCGCGCAGTTTGGCCAGTACAAGGCCTTCGACGACCTGCCGGTCAACGGAAAGCTGACCCTGGGCGAGAACATCGCCGACGTCGCCGGCCTGTCCACGGCCTTTGACGCCTACCGCCTGTCGCTGCAGGGCAAGGCGCCGCAGGATCTGGAAGGTTTCACTCCGGACCAGCGCTTCTTCCTGGGCTTTGCCCAGGCCTGGCGCGGCAAGTACCGCGAGGCGGCGCTGCGCAACGCGATCCTGACCGATGTGCACGCACCCGGGCAGTTCCGCGCCCAGACCGTGCGCAACGTCGATGCCTGGTATGGCGCCTTCGGCGTCAAGGAAGGCCAGACGCTGTACCTGGCCCCGGAAGCGCGGGTCAAGGTCTGGTGAGTCATCCAAGGGCGCCACAAGGCGCCCTTGTTGTTTCCCGGGGCAACCCATCGCGACCTCCCACCGCCGTCCGCGCCCTACCCAGCACGGCGGTACCTACTCGCCTGCCGCCGCGGTGCGTCGCCGGTGCCGCTTAAGCTCCAGTCTCCCCTTCACCATTCCAGAGTCCGCATGCACCGTCGCCAATTCCTGGGCCGGGCCGGCATTGCCGCCGCTGCCTTGTCTTCGCCTTCCCTGCTGGCCGCGCAGTCCTCGCGCTCCACCGTCGCGTCCGCCGTCGTCCCCGCCGGCGCCGCGCCTGCGCTGGGCG
>JBEVNH010000138.1:0-4300 GCA_040508175.1 Pseudoxanthomonas sp. | reverse complement strand
CGGTGCCGCCTCGGAAGGTGCTTGCTGTGCGCGGAGGTCCGTCGTGCCCTCACGCTGAGATGACGTTTGTTTGCTGGGGATTTGACGCGCAAAGGTGCACCCTCGGCCACATCCGTTGTCGTCCGACAGCGTCCCCCCAAAGGATTCCCCCATGCCCGTTCCGTCTTTTCCGCGTCCGCCTTTCAAGGCCCAGCAGCAATCCTTTCCCGGCAAGACCAAGGACATCGAGCCGCGTCCCGACCACGGCGAGCGCCGCTATGTGGGGCATGAGCTGTTGAAGGGCAAAAAGACTTTGATCACTGGCGGGGACAGCGGGATCGGCGCCGCCGTGGCGATTGCCTACGCGCGCGAAGGCGCGGACGTGGCCATCTCCTATCTGCCCGAGGAGGAAGACGATGCGCAGGGCATCGCCAAGTATGTCCGCGATGCCGGCGCACAGTGCCTGTTGCTGCCTGGCGACATCTGCGACCGGCAGCACGCGCAGGCCCTGATCGAGAAGACGGCGAGCACCTTCGGGCGCATCGATGTGCTGGTCAACAACGCGGCCTACCAGAAGTATTTCCAGGATTTCGACGAGATCACGTTGGACGAATGGGAGCGGACCTTCGCCACCAACGTGCATGCGCCATTCAATTTGATCCGGCTGGCACTGCCGCACATGCCGGAAGGCAGCTCGATCATCAATACCGCCTCGATCAATTCCAAGCGGCCTACGCCCAACATCCTGCCTTACGCCTCTACCAAGGGCGCGGTGGCCAACATGACCATCGGGCTGGCAGGGTTGCTGGCTGATCGCCACGTCCGCGTCAACGCAGTGCTGCCCGGCCCGGTGTGGACGCCCTTCATTCCCGCCGGCATGGATGAGGAGTCGGTGCAGCATTTCGGCGAACAGGTGCCGTTCGGCCGGCCGGGACAGCCGGTGGAACTGGCCTCCACATATGTGCTGCTGGCATCGGATACCTCGAGCTATACGTCCGGTGCGTTGATCACCATCGCCGGTGGTGGCGCGGTGCTGTGATGGCGAGCCGGTGCGTGCGCTGGTAGGTGGGGCGACGCTTCACCGGCGCCTCACCCGGCGCTGCACACACTCCTCACATGTCTCAACAGGGTTCGCATATGGCGGTGCGTGAGGAATCAGCTTCGGCACCGGCCGGCATGGAGCAGGCCACGCGGCGGACGCAGATCCTGCGGTTCCTGCTGCGCTATCGCAATTCCGGCGTGTTTTCCGGTTTGACGTTGGATCCCGCACTGGAGCAGGGCGGCAGCGACGAGGGCAGCCCTGCCGACTTCAGTCGCGACCTGGAGGCACTCGGTCCGACCTTCGTCAAGCTCGGACAGATGTTGTCCACGCGTCCCGACATCGTGCCGCCCGCGTATGCGACCGCATTGGAGCGCATGCAGGAGCAGACCACGCCGGTGCCGATCGAGCAGATCCGCGAGGTGCTGGAACACGAGCTGGGCGTGCGCATCAGCAAGGTCTTCAGCGAATTCGACGAAACGCCGTTGGGCTGCGCATCGTTCGCGCAGGTGCATGCCGCGCGTTTGCGCGACGGCACCCCGGTGGCCGTCAAGGTGCAGCGCCCAGGCGTGTCGCAGCGGCTGGCGTCGGACCTGAGCATGCTGCGCGGCATCGCCATGGCCGCCGACCGGCTGACCAAGGTGGGTCGCAGCGTCCACTTCGCCGATTGGATCAGCGAGTTCAGCCGGGCGCTGATGGCCGAGCTGGATTACGTCGCCGAGGCGGAGAATCTGGAGCGTTTCGGCGAGCATCTTGCCCCCTATCCGGAGCTGTTGGTGCCGCGGCCAGTATGGGATCTCACGCGCCGCCGCGTGTTGACGATGGACCTGGTGGAAGGCGTGCGCGTCGACCACGTGTCCGGCCTGCGTCGCACCGAAGAGCCGATGGATCCGCTGGCCTCGGCGCTGCTGCGCGGGTATCTGGACCAGATGTTCGTGCATGGCGAGATCCATGCCGATCCGCATCCGGGCAACCTACGCGTGACCCCGGATGGGCGCTTGGCCATCTTCGACCTGGGCATGGTGGCCAACGTGCCGCCGCGCCAGCGCGAGCGCCTGCTCAAGCTGCTGTTTGCGGCCGTGGATGGCCGCGGCGAGCAGGTGGCGGACGAGATGATCGCGCTGGGCACGCGGCTGGAGGATTACGACGCGCCGCGCTTCCTGCGCGAGGTCGGCCAGTTGATCAGCCGCTATTCCGCGCATCGCGCCACCATGTCCGAAGGTCGGGTGGTGCTGGAACTGGTGCGCATCGCCACGGCCAACAGCCTGCGCACGCCGCCGGAGCTGAGCCTGCTGGGCAAGACACTGCTCAATCTGGATACGGTGTGCCGCACGCTCAGCCCGGAGCTGGACGCCAAGCAGGTCGTGGAAGGCCACCTGCAGCACGTGATGCGTGCACGCCTGCGGCAGTCGTTTTCATCGCCCAGCCTGGCCACCGAGCTGATGGAGCTGCAGACGCTCACGCGCGAAGGCCCGCGCAAGCTCTCGGAAATCCTCTCGCTGCTGTCGGACAACCGGCTGCAGATCAAGGTGACCGGGCTGGAAGAGTCGCACCTGATGGAGAACCTGCAGAAGATCGCCAACCGCATTGCGGCCGGCCTGGTCACGGCCGCGCTGATCGTGGCGTCCACCATGATGATGCGCATCCCCACCAGCAGCACGCTGTTTGGCTATCCCACGGTGGCGCTGCTGATGTTCGTCCTGGGCGTGGTGCTGGGCGCGGGCATCGTCGTGAGTGCGCTGCTGGGTGACCGCCGGGTCAAGTCGCGCTGATTGCATCTGCGCCTGTGGCGCGGCGGCAAGATGTGGCGCAGGGCCAGCCGTTACAATAGGCGGTTCATGAAAAGTAGCTGGATGACCGTGGCGACCGATACCGACCTTCCCATGCAGGCCCTGGCTTACGCGCTGGAGCGTGGCGGACTGGAACCGGCACAGGGCATGACGCTGCTGCTGCGGGCCCGTCCCGGGGCCGCTTTGCGGACGCTGGGCGGTGTGGCGCTGCAGTGCCAGCAGAGTTTCCGGCCGGCGTTCGAAGCGCTGCACAAAGAGCGCCTGCAAACGGTGGAGCAGGTCGAGGAGTTGACCCGCGGCGCGGCGCGCGTGATCGCGCTGCCACCGCGGCAGCGCGAAGAGTCGCGCGCGCTGCTGGCTGCGATGCTGACGCTGGCCGCGCCCGGCGCGCAGCTGGTGTGCAGCGTCGCCAACGACGAAGGCGCACGTTCTGTGGAGAAGGATCTGACGCAGCTGGCGGGGCTGGGCGGCTCCCTGACCAAGCACCATTGCCGGGTGTTCTGGAGTGCGCCCGTGGACGGCCAACACGATGCGGCCCTGGCCGAACGCTGGCGCGCGCTGGACGCACCGCGCGCGATCCTCGGTGGGCAGTACCGCAGCCGCCCAGGCGTGTTCGCCTGGGATCGCGTGGATGCCGCCAGCGCGCTGCTGGCCGAGGCATTGCCGACTTCGCTGTCGGGCGATGCCGCCGACCTGGGCGCAGGCTGGGGGTATCTGGCCGATCAGTTGCGGCAGCGCTGCGCCGGCATCGGCAGCATCGATCTTTACGAGGCCGAAGGCCGTGCGCTGGCGATGGCGCGCGAGAATCTCACCGCCACCGACACCTTGAAGCTGGGCTTCCACTGGCATGACGTCACCAAGGGCCTGCCCGGCCGTTACGACGTGATCGTCAGCAATCCGCCGTTCCATGGGCTGGGCCGCGGCGAGCGCCCGGACATCGGCCGCCGTTTCATCGACGTGGCGGCCGACGCGCTGCGCCCACGTGGACAGTTCTGGATGGTGGCCAACCGCCACCTGCCGTACGAGGACGTGCTGGCCACGCGCTTCGGCCAGGTGCAGGCCGTGGCCGAAGGCGGGGGCTTCAAGGTCATCGCCGCCAGCGGGCCGCGTGCATGAAGATCGTCAAGCATCTGGCCAACCTGGGCTATGGCAGTCGCAAGCAGGTCACCGCGATGTTCCGCGAGGGCCGGGTGACCGACGCGGCCGGCGAGGTGCTCTACACCGACGACCCGGTCGACCACGACGACATGCGACTGGATGGCGCCCCGCTGGATACCGCGCCCGGGCTGTGCCTGATGCTGCACAAGCCGCTGGGCTATACCTGTTCGACCAAGGACACCGGTCGGCTGATCTACGACCTGCTGCCCCCACGCTATCGCCTGCGCGATCCGCTGGTGTCGCCGGTGGGGCGATTGGATCGGGAGACCAGCGGCCTGCTGCTGATGACCGATGACGGCCTGCTGCTGCACCGGATCATTTCGCCCAAGGCGCA
>JBEVNH010000133.1:0-35870 GCA_040508175.1 Pseudoxanthomonas sp. | reverse complement strand
AGCACGCCGACCATGCCGAAGGACGCGCTTCGCCACGCGCCGCGGCTGGACCGCAGCGCGTGGCGCGATGACGAACATCAGCACCAAGACCAGTCCCAGGCGCGGTACCCAGGGCCGGTCGTCCAGGCCGCGCTCGCAAGCAGTCCAGGCCACGGTCAATGCGAATACGGCGCCATGCCAACACGCGCCGGAGGTACGGCCGCGGGACAGTTGCACGCCTGCACTGAGCAGTCCGAGGCCGGCCGGCAGGTCGTGCCAGCTGCCGCCCAGCGCGGCGAGCCAGCCATCTGCCACGCGATATCAAGGCCCGGTAGCACCAGGGTGCTAACCGGCGCTCACAGCCAATGGCGACAGCGTCAGGACGACGAGGAATGCATGGCGCACTCCAAAAAAAAGGAATGGACGCGCGCCGCTGCCTGGCATCGTTGTCATGCGAGGACCGCGTCAATGTCCAGGCCTGCGTAGTGACCGCAAGGTGCCGCCCATGAGGGGCGCGTCCACCGCGCGGACTTAATGGTTGCGGGTCTAGCCTTCGGCGATGTTTCCAATGCCAGTAGGAGGCTTCATGGACACCCGTTTCTTCATGACCCAGGACAGTGCAGGCGAACGTCGTCGTGTCCGCATCCTGGCTGCCGATGGCAGTGGCGAAGGAGCCGCCGGGCACAGCCCCGACCGCTATGCGCTGGATGACGGCAGCCCGGTGCATCGCGTCGATAACGAAACCTTCCAGGTGCTGGGCACTGGCGCATACGTCACGCTGGTACGCGACTGACGCGCACCGCGCATTGGCTCAGAGCGTGATCAGGCCGCCATGCGCGCTGCTGGCCAGCGCTGCTTCCAGTACGCGCATGGTGTCCAAGGCGGAATCCACCGTTACCGGAGGCGCTTGTCCTGCCGTGATGGCGTGCGCGATCCCCTGGTAATAGTCAGTCCAGGCACCGGGTGGGAGTGCAACCTCGACCGCTGCCTGCACATCCGCCGCCTGATAACGGGCCGGTTCTGGATCGATGGCCCAACCGGCATCACCTGGCCGCAGCCCGTCGCGCAGCTGTGCTTCCTGCATGTCCACTCCCTGCTTGATCCAGCTGCCGCCAGTGCCGTGCGCGGCGAAGCGCAGCCCGCCGCTTCGGACCAGCGAGCCGGCATGCAGATGTACGCGCCGCCGCGGATAGCGCAGCACGACATGGAAGGTGTCATCCACCTGTGCATGCGCGCGCTGGCAGAAGATGTCGGCAGAGACCGCGTACGGTCGCCCGAACAACTGCAGCATCTGATCGACCAGGTGCGGGCCCAGGTCGAACCACAATCCTGCCGCCGGGCCGGGCCGTTCGCGCCAGCGCTCGGCCACCTGCGGGCGAAAGCGATCGAAGTGCGAGTGCAGTTCGGCGATCTCGCCCAGGGCGCCAGCGGCGATCACCGCGCGCAGGCCAAGAAAGTCTGCGTCCCAACGGCGGTTGTGGAACACGCTCAAGACACGGTCCTGTTCGCGTGCGTAGGCGGCCAGGGCGTCGGCTTCGGCCAGGCTCGGCGCCAGTGGCTTGTCCACCACGACATGGCAACCTGCAGCCAACGCTTGCCGCGCCAGTGGGACGTGCGTGTCGTTGGGCGAGGCGATCACCACCAGCGCGATGGCGTGATCCCGCAGCGCGGCTTCCAGCGTCGGCACCACCGTCATCGCCCCGAGTGATGCCTGCACCTTGGCGGCATCGCTGGACACGACGCAGACCAGTTCCAGGCCGGGCGTGGCGTGGATCAGCGGGGCATGAAAGACGCGGCCTGCCAGGCCGAAGCCCACCAGCGCGACACGCAGAGGGGCAGGGTGCGGAGAAGCAATCATGCGGCCAGTATCGCGCGCCTGGCGTGTCGTATCGAGCATGCGCGCCATGCTGCACTGCCGCCCTCAACATGGCACGCGCGGATGTCCTAAGCCTCGGTCCCGATGCCCAGCCCTGCTGTGCGTGGCGCTGTCGGCCTGCCAGGTCCGCGCGCCGGCCATCGTGGAAGACCGGCCCGATGCAGCCCGCTTGCCTGCACCGGACCTGCAGCGGCTTCCAACCGTCAACCCGTCAACATCGCCCCGGCCGTGGGCTGGAAGCAGGGTCAGTCCCCCCGGTGGCCGCGCAAGGCCTGCGCGTCACCGCCTTCGCCACGAGGCTCCAGCATCCGCTGGGGTCCACGGGACGACCCAACGGCGATGTGCCGGTGGCCGAAAGCAACACGCCGACGCAGCCGGCCAGATCCGCGCTTGTCCACTGGCTGACGGAGCAGGTGATGAAGCGGGCAGGCGAGGTTGTGCAGAGCGCCAGCCGCATCACGGTGCTGCACGATGGCATGGCATGGCCGAAGTCCGCGCCTTACGCGCCGCTCGGCATGGCGCTGGTGCGGTAGCGCACGTTCTATGGTTGGCCGGACAGCGCTGTCGGCCAGCCTCTCGTCCCGCGCATCGAGGTCGCGCGCAGTGCGCTTGTCGACAATGCCTTGGTGCTAGATGACCTGCTCGAGTGCGCACCCGGCGCCGCTGGGCGAGGGCGCCCTCATCGGGCTGCACTCCTGCAACCATCGCGCATCGGTGGGCGATACAGGGTCGTCATGTTCCTGCCTTTCGCCAGTGGCCGTGCGGCCGGAGCCCTGCGCGAGGTGCTTGGTGGCGTTCTGGATGGCGACGCCAGGGCGCGCGAGCGTCCGGCGGGCGTGGCCTTCGAGGCGTGGTGGCTTGATCGTGGCCGACGATGTCGGCGATACGCTCTGGCGGCTCACACCCTCGTCCGCACGCTGAGTCGCTCATCTGGCGGCCATGTCGCCTGCGGCAGACTTCGGCCCATCTCGCACAAGGAACGACAGCATGCGTGTCACGTTGCCCCTCGCCCTGATGTCCTGCGTCCTGCTGGCGGCCTGCAGCGGCGAGCCCCCACCGCAGCCCGCCGATCCTTCGGACGACGCGACCGTGACTAGGAAGCCGCCGGCGCCTGGAGATGCCGCGTCCTCGGCATCTGCCACAAGCACTGCCCCGCCGCAGGGACCGGTGGATGCACCAGCGCGCCAGGAGATGGATGCGCGCGTGGAGCGCGTGCTGGGCGATGCGGCCGGGTACCGGTCGATGGTGGCGACACTCAAGCAAGCGGTCGCCGCCCGGGACGCCGTGGCGGTTGCCGCATTGGTGCATTACCCGCTGGAAGCGCGCATTGCCGGCAAGCGCGTGGAGGTCAACGACGCTGCACAGTTCCAGGCGCAGTACGCGCAGCTGATGGTGCCGGAGATCGTGCGTGCCATAGAACGGCAGGACTATGACCAGGCCATGGTCAATCAGCAGGGCATCATGCTGGGCGATGGGCAGGTATGGATCAGCGGCGTGTGCGCGACCGAGGATTGCTCGGACCATCCGCCGCCGCAGGTGGTGACGCTGCAGACCACGTCTTCGTGATCCGGACGTGGCGTGGGCCGTGAAGCCCGCGCCACGCGATGGCGCAGTCGCTTAGCCGCGCGGTTCCAGATGCAGCAAGCGTCCGCCGGGCTGGCTGCCGTCTTCCAGCAGCCACAGGTCGCCCTCCGGGCCCTGTTCCACTTCGCGGATGCGCTGTTTCATGTCGAAGCGTTCGGCCTCGCGCGCGCCCACGTCCTGGAATTCGATGCGCACCAGCGCCTGCGAGGACAGGCCACCGATGAAGCCACTACCCTTCCAGCCGGGAAACCGGTCGCCGCTGTAGATCACGAACCCGGCCGGGGAGATCACCGGGTTCCAGGTAACGACCGGCGCAGTGAACTGCGGCTGCGTCGGGTGATCGGGAATATCGCGGCCGTCGTAGTGATCGCCGTTGGACACGATCGGCCAGCCGTAGTTGCCGCCCCGCTCGATCAGGTTGAGTTCGTCGCCGCCTTTCGGCCCCATTTCGTGTTCCCACAGCCGGCCCTGTGCGTCGAAGGCCAGGCCCAGGATGCTGCGGTGGCCAAGCGACCAGACCTGCGCGGCTACACCGCCACGATCGGCGAAGGGGTTGTCCGCCGGCGCGCTGCCGTCATCGTTCAGCCGCAGGATCTTGCCCAGGTTGGTGTTCATGTCCTGGGCGGGCGTGAACTTCTGGCGTTCGCCCGAGCTGACCCAGAGATGACCATCCTGTCCGAATGCCATGCGATGGCTGTAGTGCCCCTGGCCATCGACTTTGGGATCCTGTCGCCAGATGACTTTCAGCTCGTCCAGCTTGCCGCCGCCGGCCTGGTCCAGCACCAGCTTGGCACGTGCGATGACGGCGCCGGCCGTGTTGTTTTCGCCAGCCTCGGCATAACTGACGTAGACCCAGTGGTTCTTGGCGAAATCCGGATGGATCACCACATCGCCGAAGCCGCCCTGGCCGCCGTAGGCCACCGCGGGCACGCCGCTGATCTCGCCAGCGCTGGAAGTCTTGACGTCATAAAGCTTGAGCTTGCCCTTCTTCTCGGTGACCAGCAGGCGCCCGTCAGGCAGAAAGGTCATGGCCCACGGCTCGTCGAACTGCGCCACTGGCGTCACCAGGAACGGCATGCCGGTCTCCGGCGGAGCAGGCGGCGGCGTCGCCGCAGGTGGGGCAGGTGTGGCGGCAACCGGTGTGGCAGAGGAAGACCCTCCCCCGCAGGCAGACAGCACCAAGGTCAGGCCGGCCGCGGCCAGTGACGTCTTACGCATTCCAATCTCTCCAAGGCAAAGTCGCGGCACGGCGCCGCTGGCAATGACGCACCTTGTACCCAAGTGCACCATCACAAATGTTCAGGACTCATAAAAGCACGGCGCAGTGCGGCATGCAGTGAGGCCGGCCACCGCGCTACGCTGCGCGCAACCATTCTGGACTGCCGTCGCATGACGCCGTTTCCCGCTCAGCTGGCTTTTCTTGGCCCGGTCCTTGGCGTGGCCGGCATCGCCTACTTCTTCTATCGCCGTCTTGGCAGTGACGCGGCCCAGCAGGACTGGGAGCCGGGGCGCAACCTCATCCGGGTGGTGCTGCTGACCGTGCTGCTGCTGCTGTTCGGGTTCGCCGCGGCAGCCCTGCCTTGGAATGTGGGCATGGGAGAAGCCTTGGGCGCCTTGTGCGGACTGGTGCTGGGCATGTTCAACCTGCGCCACATGGCCGCGCGCTGGGATCGTCACGGTGGCCACTACACGCCCAATCCCTGGATCGGCGGGCTGTTGGCCGCGCTGCTGATCGGGCAGCTGGTGTGGCATGTCTCCCATGGCAAGCCAGTGGTACCCACCGAGCCGCATCACGATTTCGATCCACTGACGATGGCGTTGGCCGTGGCCCTGTTGGCCTACGGGCTGACCCATTCGCTGGGGCTGTGGCGACGCATGCGTGCCCTGCAGCGCAGCGCCACCTTGGTGGGTTGAGATCGGGGACTGGCGGTTCGCAGCCGTCAGCTGAGCGCGCTGGGTTGATCGAACGGCAACGGCTGCGCGCCGGCCTGCAGCAAGGCCGGTTCGATGCCATCCAGCGTCGCATCGTCGCCATCCACCACCAGCAAGATGCGGCCTGCCTGGATCTCGTCTTCGAACGTGCGTCGGACCGGATCCGGCACCGACGAACCCACCAGGGCAGAGGCCCAGCCGCCGACCGCGGCACCGGCCAGCGCCGTGACCCCGGCGCCGGCCAGGGTGAGTCCGAGGGGGGGGATCGCAATGGCTGCCAGGCCGGCCAGCAACCCGGCCGCACCGCCGCCAAGCGCGCCTTTCAGTGCGGCGGGTTTGAAGTCAGTGGCGGCATCCTTGCGGTGTTCAGGAATATCTTCCAACTCGATCTCCGCACGCGCGATCAACGACAGATCGTCGTCGGCAACGCCACCGGCGCGTGCAGCCTGCAAGGCCTGCTGGGCACCGGCAACATCGGCAGTGCGATAGACACGACGCTTCTTCATGGCGGCTTCTCCGAGGGATGCGGAGAGCTTTCGCGCCTCGCGGTTACCCACTCGTGACGAACCCGCAACATCCATGCCGCCAGACTGCACGGCATGCTGCCGTTCGTCACATTGCACTGCCCCTACTGCGGCGAGCCGCAGGATGTCGCCGTGGATGACAGTGCCGGCGACCAGCAGTACTTCGAGGACTGCCAGATCTGCTGCAAGCCCATGTGGTTGAGCGTGGTGGTCGAGGGCGACACCGGCCAGGTCCAGGTACACGCGCAGTCGCAGGATGGCTGACGCAGGCGTCAGCTTTACCGCAACCCGATCATCTCCGCCACGGCCCGGTAACATGATGGGCCGCGCTGCCCTCCGGCACGCCTCACGTTCCCCTGGGGTACTTGCATGAATCTGCCGTTGCACTACGGCTTGCTGGGCGTGCTCGAAGCCTCCGCCATCGCCTTTGCCATTGGGTTGCTGGTGTATCTACTGATGCGCTGGATCGGCACGCGGAATCAGTGGAGTCCTGGGCACATCATCGGCTGGGCCGGCATGGTGGCGATGGCCATCGCCGCAGGGGTCGACCTGTGGAACATGCTGTATCTGGGTGTTGTGAAGCTGGAGTCGCCCATCTACGCGCGCCTGGCCCTGCAGCGCATCCACGATGCAGACTCGCTGGCGATCCGTGCCTTCTGCGAGGCCTTGGCGGCCGGTGCCGCTGTCGGCTGCGCAGCCTCATGGTTCAGCCTGCGTTCCGAGGAAAAAACCGGAGACGCAACGCACGTTTCCACGAAAAACAAACGCTGAAATGACGCCGTATTGCGTCGCTGAATCATTGCATTACCGCGGCCTCATGGCGGACTAACAAGCCGCTATCCGATGCGCGCGGGTAGCGGGTTAAATCTGTGTATTCAACCTGATTGCCGCCCCTGGTTGATTCAGCCAGTGCAGCTCAGGGTGTGCCTCGTGCAAGCAGCACGACCACCTTTCGCATGGAGAATTCGTCATGAAGAACCGGACCCCGCGCAACGCGTTCATTACCTTGATCGCAATGGCCGCCGCTGCTGCGACGCCGTTGGCATTTGCTCAGGACGCGTCATCGATGACCACGCAGGACGACATGCAGCGCGCTGCCGTGCAGCAGCAGTCGCAGATCGAGGCCCAGTCGCAGGCGGCGGACCAGCAGCGTGACGCCGCCACCTCGCAGCAGGCGACGGGCGCCGCCACGCAGGCAGCACAGCAGAGCGGTGCATCGTCTGGCCAGGGCCAGCAGGGATGGGCAGATGTCGATACCGACGCCAATGGCACCATCAGCAAGCAGGAGGCCACGGCGAATGCAGGCCTAACTCAGATTTTCGACCAAGCCGATGCTGATACCAATGGCGAGCTGACACCCGATGAGTACAAGTCGTTCATTTCCAAGAACTACGGAGGCGCGGCAGGTGGTCAGCCGCAGCAGGCGCAACCGCAAACCCAGAACTAACACCGCCGACGACCATTGGTGATAGAAGTAATGGGCGGCACGTCCTGTCGCCCGCGTTCGACATATCCCTCCCTCCGTGATTCCCCTCATGACGTACCCGGGTCACGCCTAACAAGGAGAGTCTGATGAAATCGACCAAGCACTTGGCCACACCGTTCGCGCTGTGCCTGGCCCTCGCAACGCCGTTCGTCCTGGGCGCGTGCAGCAAGCCCGAGGAGCCGGCCGTGCCGCCGGCAGGTGAGACTGCACCGGCGGAAACGCCGCCTGCAGAAATCCCGCCGACGACCGATCCGGCCGCACCTCCGGCAACCGACCCTGCCGCCACGCCACCGGCGGTGGACCCGGCTGCGCCGCCACCGGCTGAGACGCCCCCGGCTGAGGGGACCAAGCCGCCTGCCACCTGATTACCCGTCTTGTGATTGTTTTAGCGACAGGGCAGCTTCGGCTGCCCTGTTTCGTTTCGCGATGATGCGCGTTGGGCAGGCGCTGCCTCAGGAATCGCCGCGCTAGACTTGGCGTCTCTTATCGCTGTTGGGCATTGAAATGCGTGCCATTCGCTGGGTTGGTTTCGATGGAGATGACACGTTGTGGAAAAGCGAGGAGTACTACCGCGCGGCGGAGCAATCGTTCGAGGCGCTGCTCGGCCAGTACATCGATCTGGGCGACCACCAGACCAGTGCGCACCTGTTGGCAGTGGAGCGTCGCAACTTGCGTGTGTTCGGCTATGGTGCCAAGGGCATGACACTGTCGATGATCGAGGCGGCGATTGAACTCACCGACGCCCGCATCTCGGCGCGCGACATCCAGCGCATTCTGGACATTGGGCGCGCCACGTTGGATCACCCCGTCGAATTGATCGAGGGCATCCGAGATGCGGTCGCCGCGATTGCCAGCACCCATGAGATCGTGCTGATCACCAAGGGCGATCTGTTCCATCAGGAAGCCAAGATCCAGCAATCGGGCCTGTCGGATCTATTCCATCGCATCGAGATCGTGTCCGAGAAGGACTCGGCCACCTATGCGCGCGTGATCGACGAACTGGGCGTGGCGCCGGCACAGTTCGCCATGGTCGGCAATTCCATGCGCTCGGACATCGCGCCGGTGGTTGGCCTGGGCGGGTGGGGCGTGCATGTGCCGTATCACATCACCTGGGCGCATGAAGCCGAGCATGATCTGGCCGAGGATCATCCGCGCATGCTGCAGATCGTCGCGGCCGACGCGCTGCCTGAAGCCTTGGCACGAATCGACAGGGCAGTCGCGTGATGCGTGGCGTTGGGCTGGCGATCGGGCTCATGCTTGCCGTGGCGGTGATGCCGTCGCTGTGCGCCCAACAGGCAACGCAGGGTGCAGCCACAAGCGAGGCGGAGGCTCATGCACCTGCAACGGGCGACAAGCTCATGGATGCACGGCTGGTGGACATGGCCGAGTACGCCCGCATGTACCCTGATGCCTTCATCGATGAAATCGGGCGCTATCTCGATGTGCCGCGTGGCTATGCCAGTGCGCTGCTGACCCAGCAGGGTTGGCGTGCCGGAGATGTCTGGTATGCCTGCGCGTTGGGCAAGGTCATCGGACAGCCGTGCCGGGCGGTGGTGCGTGCGCGTAGCCACTCGCCAGAGACAACCTGGGCCGAAGTGGCTGGCGTGCTGGATGTCGCCTTGGATCGCCGCCAGCGCCAATCGTTGCGGGCGCTGTCCGAGCGCAGCTACCAGCATTGGGCCAGGCCGCTGCCCAAGAGTTGATTGCCGCCGCATCGCGTGGGTCGGAGTGGCAGCATCGCAGGGTTCGCCCGCGAGACGACGTCATGCAGGAGGACGTCATGTAGGAGTCATCGCATTGATGATGGGTGGCTTGCAGGAGGCGAGCACGCCACCAGATACGTTAGCCGATGCAGCGCTGGCACCGATGGCACCTGCTGCCGAACGCGTCAGGAAAGTCGCCCTCCACGTCAGCCCTTCTTGGGCAGGCCGCACCCGCCAGCGCGTTGCGCTTCGAGCGTCGATGCGGGACAAGAAACCAGGCTGGTCGGAAGGAAGGCCCGTTGGGCCGGCGGGTTGCCGTTGTCGAAGCGCACAGGTTTGCGCGACCCATCGTGGAAGGGGAATGCTTACATAACTGTCCGGCATCGTCGGCGCCGCAGCGGGTTCGATCGGCGTCAACGCTTGTATCAGGCATTGGCAGTGGCGCTGATCGCACGGTCATCAAAGCGCGGCGCAAGACACTTGACCAAGTGGCGGTGCCCTTCATCAAGATCGGCCATTGTTGTTCACTTCCCCGTCTGCCCGCAGGCGTCAGCGGAGCGATCTGGCGCGTGGCCCATTTGAATGCGCGAGATGGCGCGACGAATTGTCAAAGCACGAACGCACGCAAAAGCAATGGCCGCCATCGACACGTCAGGGAGCGGCGGTGCACGGCAATCATCGTAACTGGATCTCCTTAGGCCGCCGTTGGCGTGACGCGCCTGGCGAACCGCTCGGGTGGTTGCGCGCTGCAGCAAGGCTTTGGCGGTGTTTCTGCTTAGAGTGTGCACGGACGACATCGAGACACCACTGGCGGCAAGTCACCCCGTCTTTTTTTAGAGGCATGAATGATAGCGCTAACAATTGGTCAGGCAGAGCGGCTTTCGCGGGTGGTTGCGGGGACGTCGCTATGAGTCTGTACATCGGTCTGGACGTCGGCACGCAGAGCGTGAAGCTGGTCGCTTATGACCCCGTGTCGCGCGAGGTGGTCGCCACGACCTCCTCCCCGTTGGAGTTGACCAGCGGCGACAATGGCACTCGTGAGCAGCTGGCCCAGTGGTGGATTGACGGGATCGTGTCCTGTTTCGCTGCGCTGGCGCCGGATTACCGTGGCCGGGTGCGCGGCATCTCGGTGTCCGGCCAGCAGCATGGGTTTGTTCCGGTGGCTGCCGACGGCCATGTGACGGCACCGGTCAAACTGTGGTGCGACACCAGTACGCACGCGCAATGCGCGCAGATCATGGAGGCGGTAGGCGGCGCCGAGGCCAGTGTGACGGTGGCAGGCAACCCCGTGCTCGCCGGCTATACCGCTTCCAAGTTGCCCTGGACGCGCGAACACCGTCCCGAAGCGTATGCGGCCATGACGACCGTCCTGCTGCCGCATGATTACGTGAACTTCTGGCTGACCGGCGAGCGCTTCATGGAAGCCGGTGATGCCTCCGGTACTGGCTGGATGGACGTGCGCACGCGCACATGGTCCGACGCGATGCTGCATGCCATCGACGCCACGCGTGATCTGCGCCAGGCGTTGCCGCCGCTGGTGGAGGCGGGAACCACGTTCGCAGTGTCGGCCTCTGCCGCCGAAGCGCTGGGCCTGCCGGCCGGGGTGCGGGTCACCACCGGTGGTGGCGACAACATGATGGCCGCCATCGGCACCGGCAACGTAGTGCCCGGGCGGCTGACGATGAGCTTGGGCACGTCGGGCACGCTTTTCGCCTATGCGGACCACCCGGTGGTGGACGACGCCGCGCGCTGGGCCGCGTTCTGTTCCTCCGACGGTGGCTGGCTCCCGCTGATCTGCACGATGAACTGCACCGTGGCGACAGAGAACACGATGCGGATGCTCAACCTCAGCCGCGCACAGTGCGAGGCCGCGGTCGCTGGCACCGCTCCGGGTGCGGACGGACTGTCGATGCTGCCGTTCCTCAACGGCGAGCGTACGCCTGACCTGCCGCAGGCGCGTGGCTGTCTGTTCGGCATGAACCTGCACAACACCACCCCGGCGCATCTGTACCGCGCCGCGATGGAAGGTGCCACCTACAGCATCCGCTATGGCTTCGATGCCTTCGTCGATGCCGGCCTGCGCTTCGACACCATCCTGTTGACCGGCGGTGGCAGCAAGAGCGCGCAGTGGCGGCAGATGGTGGCCGATGTGTTCGAGCTGCCGGTCGTGGTGCCCAGCCAGCCGGAAGGTGCGGCCTTTGGTGCGGCGCTGCAGGCGCTGTGGGCTTGTGAGCGCGCCGAAGGTGCTGGCGATGATCTGGCCACGGTGGTGCTAGACCACCTGCAGCTCGACGTGGCGCTATCCGCCCAGCCAGATCCCACGCGCGCGGCGGCTTACCGGCACGCCTACCAGGAATTCCTGACCCATCTGCAGGCCATCGGCCCGCTCTACGCCTGACTTCACTCCTGAAACCAAGAGGTTCCCCAACATGAGCAACGTCCTGATTGGCGCCAAAGAATATTTCCCCGGCATCGGCTCGATTCCCTTCGAAGGGACGGGCTCGGACAACCCGCTGGCGTTCAAGGTCTATGACGCGGACAAGACACTTGGCGGAAAGACCATGGCCGAGCATCTGCGTTTCGCGGTGTGCTACTGGCACAGCTTCTGCGGCGCCGGCCACGATCCCTTCGGACCGGGCACGCGCAACTACCCATGGGATATGCCTGGCGCGCCCCTGGCCCGCACCGAGGCCAAGGCCGATGCGGCGTTCGAGTTCTTCACCAAGCTTGGCGTGCCGTACTACTGCTTCCACGATATCGATCTGGCACCGGATGCGGACGACATCGGCGAGTACGAAGCCAACCTCAAGCACATGGTGGCGCAAGCCAAGCAGCGCCAGCAGGACAGCGGCATCAAGCTGTTGTGGGGCACGGCCAACCTGTTCTCGCATCCACGCTACATGAATGGTGCCTCGACCAACCCGGACTTCGCCGTGGTCGCGCGTGCAGGCGTGCAGGTCAAGGCCGCGATCGACGCGACGGTGGAACTGGGCGGCGAGAACTACGTGTTCTGGGGCGGCCGCGAAGGCTATGCCAGCCTGCACAACACCCACATGAAGCGCGAGCAGGACAACATGGCGCGCTTCCTGACCATGGCGCGTGACTACGGCCGCAGCATCGGCTTCAAGGGCAACTTCCTGATCGAGCCCAAGCCGATGGAGCCGATGAAGCATCAATACGATTTCGACAGCGCCACGGTCATCGGCTTCCTCAGGCAGCATGGCCTGGACCAGGACTTCAAGCTCAACATCGAGGCCAACCACGCTACGCTGTCGGGCCATAGCTTCGAGCATGATCTGCAGGTCGCGTCCGACGCCGGCCTGCTGGGCAGCATCGACGCCAACCGCGGCAATCCCCAGAACGGCTGGGACACCGATCAGTTCCCCACCGATCTGTACGACACCGTCGGCGCGATGCTGGTGGTACTGCGGCAGGGTGGACTGGCGCCGGGCGGTTTGAATTTCGACGCCAAGGTGCGACGCGAGTCGGCCGACCCGCAGGATCTGTTCATCGCCCATATCGGCGGCATGGACGCGTTTGCGCGTGGGCTGGAGGTCGCACACGCGCTGATCGAACGCTCGCCGCTGGAAGCCTGGCGTGCTGAGCGGTATGCCAGCTTCGACAGCGGCGCCGGTGGTGACTTCAGTGCCGGCAAGCTGGACCTGGCCGCACTGGCCGCGCATGCGCGCGTGGCGGGCGAGCCCAAGCAGATCAGTGGACGCCAGGAAGCCTACGAGAACCTGATCAACCAGTACCTGCAGCGCTGACCGTCTTCGGACCGGACCATGCCGCTGGTCTTACTTCCTGGCTCTGCGCACCGTGGTGGTGGCCGCCTGCAAGGGCGGCGCCACCGACTGACGCTGGATCAACTGGTGGGCGAAGACCTCGTTGGTCAGATTGCGATCGCTGGACTCACCGCTGCGGATGCTTCGCAGCAGCATGTCCACGGCCGAGTCGGCCATCGCCTCGATGGGCTGGCGCACGGTGGTGAGCTCGGGCCAGACCGTGGTGGCAGAGGAACTGTCATCAAACCCCACCACCGACAGGTCGCGTGGGACGTCCAGGCCGCGTCGATGCGCCACCGACACTGCGGCGGCCGCCATGTCGTCGTTGCTGGCGAAGATGGCGGTGGGCATGGCGCTGCGCGACAGCAGCTTCTCGGCCGCCAGCATGCCGGAGCGATAGGTGTATTCGCCGGGTTGCACCAGGTGCCGGTCCAGCGCAATGCCGGCGGCGTCCAGTGCCGCGCGGAAGCCTTCGAACCGCAGGTCGCTGGCGGTCATGTCGGTACGGCCGCGGATGTAACCGATGCGGCGGTGTCCGGCGGCGATCAGGTGTTCTGTGATTTCCCGCGCTGCGCCGAACTCGTCGATGCGCACGCAGCTGATGCGGTCGCTGAAACGTCCCGAAGCGATGGCGACCACCGGGACCTTGGCGCGCACCAGTTCCTGCACGGCGGCTTCGGATTCGCACAACGGCGGTGGCAGGATCACGCCGGACACGCCCTTGGCCAACCGGCGCGCCGCCTGCCGTTCGGCTTCCGGGTCCAGGTCGTCCCAATAGTCGATGACCAGCTGGATGGCGGTGCGCGAGGCCACATGCAGCACGCCGACCAGCAGTTCGCGCAGGTAGGCGCCGCTGGGATTGGTATAGATCAGCGCGATGCGGGTGTTCTGCGCGGCCGCCAGCGTGCTGGCGGCCAGGTTGGGCGTGTAGCCCAGCTTGTCGACCGCGCGCATCACCCGTGCGCGCGTGGTTTCGCGGACATTGTCCTTGCCGTTGACGACGCGCGAGACCGTCATCGGCGACACCTTGGCCAAGCTGGCCACCTCGTCGATGGTGGTCGCGCGACCTTTGCGGCGGATGGATTTTCTGTCGTTGTTCAAGGTCGGACTCTTCGGGTAGTTCATTGGCACCAGGGCCACGACGTCACGGTGGCGGCGACACCTGCGCGTCGTTCGTGCCGGCCCTTGGCGTCGGCACCCGCATGCGCGTTCCGCCGCATGGTAGCGGTAAGCGCTATCAGCGGCGACCGCAGTCACATCGGTCTCGGCAGGGAGCCCCACACGCGATGGTGCTGAGCTTGCGTCGCACGGGGATGGTCCGCGTCCTGTCATGGTGGCTACTGGCCGCGATGGCAATGATGGTGCAGCCTGCAGTGGCCGAGGACGGCTATGACCTGTGGCTGCGTTATCACCCGTTGCCTGCGGCACAACAGCAGACCTACGCCGCGCGCGCGCGCAGCGTGCTGGCACCGGGCCAGACACCGACGCAACGGGCCGCGCGCGAAGAGTTGCTACGCGGATTGACCGGTCTGTTGGCGCGGGTGCCGGACCAAGCCGATGGCGTGCGTGTCGATGGCGCCATCGTGATTGGCACGCCGGCTTCCTCGCCACAGATCGCCGCACTCAAGCTCCCGCTGGCCGGATTGGGGCGCGAGGGTTACCTGATCCGCAGCGTGCGCATCGACGGCCATGCCGCCACGGTGGTGGCGGCCCGGGACGATGTCGGAACGCTCTACGGCGTGTTCCACCTGCTGCGGCTCCTGCAGACCCACCAGCTGGCCGCATCGCTGGAGATCAGCGAGCGTCCCGGCCTGCAGTTGCGGGTGCTCGATCACTGGGACAACCTGGATCGCAGCGTCGAACGCGGCTATGCCGGACAGTCGATCTGGGACTGGCAGAAGCTGCCCGGCTGGCTGGATGGACGCTATGTCGACTACGCCCGCAGCAATGCATCGATCGGCATCAACGGCACGGTGCTCAACAACGTCAATGCCAGCGCGCAGAGCCTGACGCCCGCGTATCTGGACAAGGCCGCCGCGCTGGCCGGGGTGATGCGGCCCTATGGCATCCGCATCTATCTAAGCGCGCGCTTCAGTGCGCCCATGGAGATCGGTGGGCTCGAGACCGCCGATCCGCTGGACCCGCAGGTACGACGCTGGTGGCGTGACAAGGTCGAGGAGATCTACCGCGTCATTCCGGATTTCGGGGGATTCCTGGTCAAGGCCAATTCCGAAGGCCAGCCAGGCCCGCAGGACTACGGCCGCAGCCATGCGGAAGGCGCCAACATGCTGGCCGATGCCTTGGCCCCACGCCAGGGCGTGGTGATGTGGCGCGCGTTCGTCTATTCGCATCACAACGCCGACGACCGCGCAAAGCAGGCTTACGAGGAATTCAAGCCGCTGGACGGCCAGTTCCGCGACAACGTGCTGGTGCAGGTGAAGAACGGCGCCATCGACTTCCAGCCACGCGAGCCGTTCCACCCGTTGTTCGGGGCGATGCCGCGGACCTCGCTGATGATGGAGTTCCAGATCACCAAGGAATACCTGGGCTTTGCGACCCATCTGGCTTATCTGGGGCCGCTGTACGAGGAAACACTGCGCGCCGACACCTGGGTGCGAGGCGAGGGGTCGACCGTCGCGCGCGTGATCGATGGCTCCCTGCAGCAAGCGCGCCTCACCGGCATGGCGGGCGTGGCCAATATCGGCAGCGACCGCAACTGGACCGGCTCGCAGTTCGATCAGGTCAACTGGTACGCCTTTGGACGGATGGCCTGGAACCCGACGGCCGACGCACGCCAGGTGGCCGATGACTGGGTGCGCATGACCTTCTCCAACGATGCGCAGGTCTTAGCGCCGGTGGTGTCGATGATGATGCGCTCGCGCGAGGCGGTGGTGGATTACATGACGCCGTTGGGCCTGGCGCATCTGATGGGGCGCGGCCACCACTACGGGCCAGCGCCATGGGATGCGGGCAGCGAGCGCCCGGACTGGGACCCGGTGTACTACCACCGAGCCGACGCACACGGGATCGGGTTCGACCGGACCGCCAGTGGCAGCGATGCGGTGGCGCAGTACGCCGCGCCGCTTGGCCGCGCCTTCGGGGATCTTCAGCGTGTCCCAGAACAATACCTGCTGTGGTTCCACCACGTGCCATGGGAGTACCGCTTGCGCTCGGGCAAGACCCTGTGGACGGCACTGGTGCAGCACTACCGACGCGGCGTGGATGAAGTGGGTGCCATGCGTGCGACCTGGGCATCGCTGTCTGGCGACATCGATCCGCAGCGCCATCGCGAAGTCGCCGCGTTCCTGGCGATCCAACAGCGCGAAGCGCAATGGTGGCGCGACGCCTGCGTGGCCTATTTTCAAAGCATCAACCAGCTTCCACTTCCGCCCGGCGAGGCGCCGCCGCCGCATCCACTGGCGTATTACCGAGCACTGTCATTCCCCTTCGCACCCGGGAACACGCAGTGATGCCGTCGCCCATCACGTTGTTGGGTCGTGTGACACTGCTGGTCGTGGCTTTGTGCTTGTTGCTGCTGGCTTCAGGTCCTGCCAACGCAGCCTCGTTGTTGGCTGCGCCGTTCCAGGACCATGCAGTGCTGCAGCGCGACCAGCCGATCTCCCTTTGGGGTCACGCCACGGCGGGTGCACAGGTCCAGTTGCGTCTGGCCGAGCGGAGGGTCAGCGTGCGGGCCGATGGCAACGGCGCCTGGCAGGCGCGACTGCCGGCCCTGGTGGCCGGTGGGCCTCATGTGCTGGAAGTGCGGGCCGGACGGGCGGTCCAGCGCATCGAGGATCTCATGGTCGGCGATGTCTGGCTGTGCAGCGGCCAGTCCAACATGGATCTGCCGGTCCATCGCAGCCTGGATGCGGCCGCCGAAATCGCCAGTGCCGACAACGGACGCATTCGGCTGCTGACCCTTCCCAAGGTCAGCAGCGCCACGCCTACGCGCGGATTCGATGAAACGCTGGTCTGGAACGCGGTCACGCCGCAGCGCGTGGCGGATTTTTCGGCCGCCTGTTACTACTTCGCGCGCGAACTGCAGAAGCATCAGGACGTACCGATGGGGCTGATCAATGGCGCCTGGGGCGGTTCGCGGATCCAGGCCTGGATGAGTGCCGATGCGCTGCGCCAGGCGGGTGGCAATGACGAGTCCCTGGAGGTCCTCGCGCTGGCTCCACGCGATCGGTCGGCCGCGGCCGCGCGTTGGGGGGGCTTGTGGCAGCGCTGGTGGCGGGCACGGACCGGGCAGCCGGCCACCGAGGCGCCCTGGCAACCCGATGCGGCGGGGGCTTGGGTGTCGGCCACGCCCACCGAACGGTGGCTGGCACCGACGCTGTCCGACGTGGTGGGTATGGCGTGGTATCGCGCTGCGATCCAGCTCGATGCCGCACAGGCCAAGCAGGCGGCGGTCCTGGAACTGGGGCCGGTGGACGAGATGGACCTGGCCTGGGTCAACGCCACGGTGGTTGGCAGCGGCGACGGCGCCCAGGTCGGCCGCCGTTATCCGCTGCCGGCGGGCACGCTGCATGCGGGCCGGAACACGGTGGTGGTCAATGTGGTCAACACCTATCGCCAAGGCGGCATCAATGGCCCAGCCGCGCGTCAAGCCGTGCTGCTGGCCGACGGGACGCGCGTGCCACTGACGGATTGGCACTACCAGGCCGTGCCCGCTTCGGTCGGCAGCCCACCGAGCGCGCCCTGGATGTCGGCCTCGGGGATGAGCACCCTGTTCAACGGCATGATCGCGCCCTTGGCCGGTTACGGGCTGCGTGGCGCGCTTTGGTACCAGGGAGAATCCAATACCGCCGAGGCCTCGCGTTATGCACGGCTGCTGACGCACTACCGCAGCGACCTGCGTGCGCACTTCGGCGACGCCTTGCCACTGCTGGTGGTGCAGTTGGCCAATTTCGGGCCTGCACCGCGTCATCCCGGCGCCAGCGACTGGGCGCAGTTGCGTGAGGCGCAGCGGCAGGCGGTGGAGGCAGATGCCCATTCGGCGCTGGTCGTGGCCATCGACATCGGCGAACGCAGTGACATTCATCCGGCCAACAAGCAGGAACTTGGCAGGCGACTGGCACGCGCCGCGCGGCATGTGGTGTATGGCGAGGCATTGCCGCCTTCCGGGCCGGTGCCCTTGCGTGCGCAACACGATGGTGCTGCGGTGGTGCTGCGTTTTGGCCAGGTGGAACAAGGTCTGGTGGCGTACGGCGGACGCGGCCCGGTCGGTTTCGAACTGTGCGGCGCAACCCAGGCAAGTTGCCGTTACGCCAATGCCCGCATCGACGGCGATCGCGTACTGCTGCAGGCCGAGCAGGCCGCCACCGCGACGCGCGTGCGCTACGGCTGGGCCGACAGTCCTGTCGTCACCCTCTACGACGGCAACGGCCTGCCTGCCGGTCCGTTCGAACTGTCCATCAAGTGAGTGCGGCGAACCTGACATGCACACCATCACATCCACGGCCCAACAGGCCATCGCCTGCAGCCCGTCGTCTGCGCGACGCACGGCGGGTGGACGTATCGCGGTGGGACGCATGATGTCGGGCGCGCCGACCCTACGCTGGTTGCTGTGCATCCTGCTGGCAGCCGGCAGTGATGCGGCCTGCGCGCAGACCCCGGTGACAACTGAGCCCGCAGCGGTCGCCGTCTTCGACTGGTTCGAATATGTCGGGCACGACGCGGCCTTCGAGGCGAAGGTGCCGGCGGGCAGTTTCCGCAACCCGGTGCTCGCTGGATTCCATGCCGACCCCAGCGTGGTGGCGGCCAATGGCAAGTTCTATCTGGTCAATTCCAGCTTCACCTATTTCCCGGGCATCCCGGTCTTCGAAAGCGACGACCTGGTGCACTGGCGGCAGATCGGCCATGTGATCCACCGGCCCTCGCAATTGGATTTCGATGGGCTCAGCGTGTCGCGCGGGGTCTTCGCGCCCGCCATCTCGTTTCATGACGGCACCTTCTACGTGGTCACCACGGCGGTGGACAACGGTGGCAACTTCATCGCCACGGCGACCAACCCCGCTGGGCCCTGGTCGGATCCGATCTGGTTGAAATCGATCGGCGGCATCGATCCGTCGCTGTTCTTCGACGACGATGGCCAGGTCTATCTGGTCAACAACGATGCGCCCCGAGGCACGCCGCGCTACGAAGGCCATCGGGCCATCTGGATGCAGCAGATCGACCTGGCGGCCAGGACGCCGGTCGGGCCGCGTCGGGTGCTGGTGGATGGCGGCGTCACGCCGGCCGAGCAGCCGATCTGGATCGAAGGCCCGCATCTGTACAAGCGGCAGGGCTGGTACTACCTGTCCGCCGCCGAGGGCGGAACCGGGCCTCAGCATTCACAGGTGGTGCTGCGTAGCCGGCAGATTTGGGGGCCGTATCGTCCCGATCCGGGAAACCCGATCCTGACCCAGCGCGACCTGCCGCCGGGTCGGCCGCAACCCATCACCAACGCAGGCCATGCAGACTTGGTGCAGGGGCCGGACGACAGCTGGTGGGCGGTCTTCCTGGCCAGTCGCAATTACGCGCGCGTGCATTACAACACCGGTCGTGAGACCTATCTGTTGCCAGTGACCTGGAAGGATGGCTGGCCCCGCATCCTGGATCGCGGCAAGATCATTCCCTACGTGTTGCCGGCGCCCTCCTTCATGCGGGGCAACGCGGACCAGGCCCCCAGCACGGGCAACTTCAACTGGCGCGACGACTTTGACGACCCAGTGCCAGGTCACGCATGGGTGTACGTGCGCGTGCCCAAGACGTCTTGGGTCGACCTGACCGCGCAACCGGGCCATCTGACCATCCACCCCCTTGCCCAAGGCCTGGACACGCTGGGCAATCCCGCGTTCCTGGCGCGTCGTCAGCAGCATCTGGCGTTCGTGGCAAGCACCTCCCTGGCCTTGCCGCAGGCGGGTACCGCCGCGGGGATTGCCGCGTTCCAGAACGAGCACTTCTGGTATTTCCTGGGCGTGCGACGGACCGCTGCAGGCGCCGAAGTGTTCCTGGAGAAGCGTGGCGGCAAGGCACCGGCCACGGTGGTGGCGAGCCGCCGCCTGCAGCCCGCCGGGGCCACTGTGTCACTGAAGATCCAGGCCGATGGTGGTGCCTATGCGTTTGGCTACGACGATGGACACGCGCCGCAATGGCTGGTCCAGCAACAAGACGGAACGCTCCTCAGCACCGAAGTCGCCGGCGGTTTCGTCGGCGCCATGATCGGGCCCTATGCCCGCGACGAACGCCCGCGCTAACGCTGCGGAAAGGACACCCCAGATGCAGACCCACAACGCCGACTACCGCAACACGCGCCTGACCTTGCAGCGCTCAGCACAACCGCCCGTTCGACGCCGGCTACGCGCCTACGTGCTGGTCCTGGCGTTGCTGGGATCACATGCGCAAGCACAAACGCAAGCCGACAAGCCGTGGCTAGATACCCGTCGAAGTTTCGAACAGCGCGCCGCATCGCTGGTCCAGGCGATGACCCTGGAGGAAAAATCCGCGCAGATGCAGAACGATGCGCCCGCCATCGAGCGCCTGGGCGTGCCGGCCTACGACTGGTGGAACGAGGCGCTGCACGGTGTGGCACGCGCAGGCGGCGCCACCGTGTTTCCACAAGCGATCGGCATGGCCGCGACCTTCGACATTCCATTGATGGACCAGATCTCCAGCGCGATCAGTGACGAGGCACGTGCCAAGTACAGCCGCTTCAGCGCACAGGGTCAGCGCGGTCGTTACCAGGGCCTGACGTTCTGGTCGCCCAACATCAACATCTTCCGCGATCCGCGCTGGGGGCGTGGCCAGGAAACCTACGGTGAAGACCCGTACCTGACCGCGCGCATGGGCGTGTCGTTCGTGCGTGGCCTGCAGGGCGATGATCCGGTGTACCGCAAGCTCGATGCCACTGCCAAGCACTTCGCGGTCCACAGCGGGCCGGAAGCCGACCGTCACCACTTCGACGTGCATCCATCCAAGCGCGATCTTTACGAGACCTACCTGCCGGCGTTCGAAACCCTGGTCAAGGACGCGCAGGTCGATGCTGTGATGGGTGCCTACAACCGCGTCTATGGCGAGTCGGCCAGTGCCAGCCAGTTCCTGCTGCGCGATACCTTGCGCAGGGACTGGGGATTCAAGGGGTACGTGATGTCCGACTGCTGGGCGATTCGCGATATCTGGGAAAACCACAAGCTCGTGGCCACGCCCGAGGAGGCGGCCGCACTGGCAGTCAAGAACGGCGACGAGCTCAACTGTGGCAGCACCTACGCCAAGGCGTTGCCGGTGGCCGTGCGCAAGGGACTGATCGCGGAGGCCGAACTCGATGCCGCGGCGATCCTGCTGTTCACCGCGCGCATGCGACTGGGCATGTTCGACCCGCCGCAGCAGGTCCGCTGGAACAAGATCCCCTATTCGGTCGTCCAGTCGCCCGAGCACGATGCGCTGGCGCGCGAAGCTGCGCGGAAGTCGATCGTGTTGCTCAAGAACGAGGGTGTGTTGCCGCTGTCGCAGGACACCAAGCGGATCGCGGTGGTCGGACCGACTGCCGATGACACCATGGCCCTGCTGGGCAACTATTACGGCACGCCGGCCAAGCCGGTCACCATCCTGCAGGGCATTCGCGCCGCCGCGCCGCGGGCACAGGTGGTCTATGCACGCGGCGCCGACCTGGTGCCGGGTCGCGATGATCCATCGGCGACGCCGCTGATCGAGCCGCAGTACCTGCGTCCGGTGGCCGGTTCCAGCGAGCGTGGCCTGCGCGGCGAGTACTTCGGCAATCGCGCGCTGTCGGGCACGCCCGCGCTGGTGCGGACCGATACGCAGATCGGCTTCCGGTGGGATCGCGGCTCTCCGACCGATACCTTGATGGCGCGTGGCGAGGCCAGTGGAGAGCAGGCGCTGCCCAGCGACAACTTCAGCATCCGTTGGACGGGACAGCTGTTGCCGCCGGTGTCGGGCACCTATCGCATCGAGGCGGCGGCCGATGATGGCGTCCGGCTGTGGCTGGACGACAAACTGGTGATCGATCACTGGCAGGGGGGCGATCGGATGCAGGCCGAAAGCACCAGCTTGGCCCTCGAGGCGGGACGTGCTTACGCGATCAAGCTCGAGTATTACGATGGCGAACGCGACGCCGGGGTGAGACTGGGCTGGGCGATGCCCGGCGCCAAGCCGCCGTTGCAAGAGGCGCTGGATGCCGCGCGCGGCGCCGATGTGGTGGTGTTCGTCGGCGGCCTGACCGGTGATGTGGAGGGCGAGGAAATGAAGGTCGACTACCCCGGCTTTGCCGGCGGCGACCGGACCGACATCCGCCTGCCGGCCACCCAGCAGGCCTTGCTCGAAGCGTTGCACGCCACGGGCAAGCCGGTGGTGATGGTGCTGACCACTGGCTCGGCGCTCGGCATCGACTGGGCCAAGGCCCGGCTGCCGGCGATCCTGGTGGCGTGGTATCCCGGGCAGAGTGGCGGCAGTGCGGTGGCCGATGTGTTGTTCGGCAACGCCAACCCGGCCGGTCGCCTGCCGGTGACCTTCTACAAGGCCGATGAAAAACTGCCGCCGTTCGACGACTACGCCATGGCCGGTCGCACGTACCGCTACTTCGGTGGCGAGCCGCTGTATCCATTCGGTCATGGGCTCAGCTACACGCGCTTCGGCTATGCCGGCCTGACGCTGGAGCGTGATCGCGCGCGAGCCTCGGACGACATAACGGTGCGGGTGAAGGTGACCAACCAGGGCCGGCTTGCTGGCGAGGAAGTGGTGCAGCTGTACCTGCACCCGCTGAAGCCCGCGCGCGAACGCGCGCGCAAGGAGTTGCGCGGCTTCCAGCGCGTCCACCTGCAAGCAGGCCAGACCCGTGAACTGAGTTTCGTGATCAACCCGGCTAAAGACCTGCGGACGTACGACGAGGCGGCGGGCGACTACACCGTCCTGCCAGGGCCTTACGAGGTGCAGGTCGGATCCTCCAGTGAGGATATCCAGGTGCGCGGCACGCTCGTCGTAGACCGCGACTAACAAGGTGCGTGGCCGGTCTCCCGCACCGCCGGGAGGCCGCCCGCTGCGACCGGATCAGTCATCGATCACTTGATGGATCCGCTGATGAAACGGCATGTCTGGCTTTGCTGCTAAGCAGCGTGCGCCCGAAAATGATAGCGCTATCATCAGTATGGAAGCACAGGATGCAAGCGTGGCAGCGAAGCGCCTCCGAGCGATTCACCAAGACGGGGAAGAAGGGTGAGGCAAGATTCGTCGATCCGTGCAATCAATGCAGGACTTGTCCCGGTTGCTCTTCAGGGATGCACGTGCACGGCCTGCGGTGTCGCAGCGGGCCTCGGCTTCTGGCGGGAACTCCCGACACCTTTCGATTGTGGATTGGCGGCGCAATGAACGTCGCCACGGGCAAGCTCAGCGTGCTCGAAAAAGTGGGCTATAGCCTCGGCGATCTGGCGGCCAACCTGATCTTCCAGACCCTGGTCACCTTCCTCGCGTTCTTCTATACCGATGTGTATCGCATTCCCGCCGCCAGCGCAGCCACGGTGATCTTCGTGGTCGGCTTGCTGGGCGCATTCGTGTTCACGCCCATCATCGGCGTGCTGGCCGATCGCACCCGCACGCGCTGGGGCAAATTCCGCCCCTGGATCCTGTGGACCGCGCTCCCGTTCGGCGTGTTGTCTCTGCTGGCTTTCAGCACGCCGGACCTGGGCCAGGCAGGCAAGGTGACTTATGCATTGGCCACCTACCTGCTGCTGATGCTGGTGTATGTGGCCAACAACCTGCCGTACTCGGCGCTCAGTGGCGTGCTGACCGGCAGCATGGATCAGCGCAACAGCTTGTCTTCGTACCGCTTTGTGGCGGTGATGATCGCGCAGTTCATCATCCAGGTCCTGCTGCTGCCGCTGGTGCTGATCATGGGCGGCGGCGACAAGGCACGGGGTTTCGAGCACACGATGGCCCTGTTCGCGGTGATTGGCACCGTGTTCTTTCTGGTCACGTTCTTCACCACGCGCGAGCGGGTGGTGCCAGCGTCGGGCGAAGGGGCCAGCATCCGTCAGGATCTGACCGACCTGATGCGCAACCGACCATGGCGGGTCATGCTGCTGCTGACGATTCTGGTTTTTGTCACCCTTGCGTTGAAGGGTGGCATGTACATCTATTACTTCAAGTACTACCTGGACGCGGAGGCCTTGGCCGCGTTTGTCGACGGGGTGGGCGTCAATCGCGGCATCGAAGGACTCAATCAGGCGCTGATCGGCATGGGTCTGGCCGGTTTCCACTGGCCCCAGGACGCACCGACTTCTGCCTTCAGTGTGTTCAGCGCCTGCGGCGTGCTGTGCATGATTGCCGGCATCTGTTGCTCGCGCCGGCTGGCCGACCGTTACGGCAAGCGCGACGTTTTCGGCGGCGCACTGTTCCTGTCCACGCTGTGCCTGCTGGCGTTTGCGTTCTACCCGCCCGAGGCGGTCTGGCTGGTGATGCTGTCCTACATGCTGCACGGATTTTTCTACGGGATCAGTACGCCGCTGCTCTGGGCGATGATCGCCGACGTCGCCGACTATTCGGAATGGCGCAATCACCGCCGCGCGACGGCGATCATCTTCTCGGCCATGTTGTGCGGCCTGAAAACCGGATTGAGCATCGGCGGTGCGCTGGTGGCCGCGATCCTGGCGGCCTATGCCTATGACGGCAATGCGGTGGTGCAGCCGCCTTCAGTGGTGCAGGGCATCCGCCTGACGGTCAGCGTGTACTGCGCCATCCCGTTCCTGCTGGCCACCGGACTGCTGTTTCGCTACGAGATCGACAAGGCCACCGAGAAACGGATCGAACAAGAACTTGATGCCCGCCGCGCCAGCGCTGCCTCCGTTGCATGACACGGGCTTTCCTCCCCCCAAAAAACTGGCAATGCAATGACTGAGCTGATCGATTCGGCGGAACTTGAGGCGCTGGCTGAAAAGGCCATTTCCACGCCGCTTGTCACCCACCTCTACACGGCCGATCCATCGGCGCACGCGTTCGAGGGCTGCGTGTACATCTATACCTCGCACGATATCGAAGGCGGCGCGTCGTTCAACGACAACGGCGACCACTTCGCGATGGAGGATTACCACGTCTTTCGCATGGACAGCCCAGAGGGCGAGGCGGTGGACTGTGGCGTGGCGCTGCACGTCAAGGACGTGCCGTGGGCCGCGCGGCAGATGTGGGCGCCGGACGCCGCATGCCGCGATGGACGGTATTACCTGTATTTTCCGGCCAAGCGTTCCGACGATGTCTTTCAACTCGGGGTTGCCGTGGGTGAGCGTCCGGAGGGGCCATTCCTGGCCGAGCCGGACCCGATCGTCGGAAGCTATTCGATCGATCCGGCAGTGCTGGATGATGGCGAGGCGCATTACCTGTATTTCGGCGGTATCTGGGGCGGGCAGCTGCAGAAGTACCGAGAGAACCAGTACGACCAGATGCATGAAGAGCCTGCGCCGGATCTCCCTGCGCTGGGGCCGCGTGTGGCGCGCCTGTCACCGGACATGAAGCAATTCGCAGAGCCGACCCGCGAGGTATTGATCCTAGACCAGGACGGGCGCCCCCTGCTCGCGGGTGACCATGATCGACGCTTCTTCGAGGGCCCTTGGGTGCACCGGCATGCGGGCCGTTACTACCTGTCCTATTCCACCGGAAATACGCATTACGTGTGCTATGCCACCGGCGAGAGTCCGTATGGGCCCTTCACCTACCAAGGCAGGGTGCTGGCGCCAGTGGTGGGCTGGACCACCCACCATTCCATCGTCGCCTTCGATGGGCGCTGGTGGCTCTACTATCACGACGCGTTGCGGTCCGGGGGTGTGACCCATCTGCGTTCAATGAAAGTGACCGAGCTGCAACATCAGGCCGATGGCAGCATCGTCACCGTGCATCCCTATGGCGCGCGTGACTGACCCGGCGCTGGCTCCTTTGGCGGCAGGTCCCTGCATCCGGCTGCAGGCTGCAGGTCTGGTGGTGGAGGTGGCGCCACAGGCGGGTGGTCGACTATCCGGGATTCGCTTTGGTGACGTCGATTGGCTGGTTGGCCCTGACGCGGGATTCCCTGGGACGATCGCGTGGGGCTGCTACCCGATGCTGCCCTGGGCAGGACGTGTGCGAGGCGGGATTTTTAGTTTTGAAGGCCAGCGCCACACGCTGCCGGTCACGCTTGGGGCGCACGCCATCCATGGTGTGGCGCTTGATCGTCCCTGGCGCCTCCTGGAGCAAGGGCCGTGTGAGCTCTCGATGGCGCTGTCGCTTGAAGAGGATCCGCGCTGGCCGTTCGGCGGGGACGCGATCCAGCGCATCGCGCTGGACAGGGATCGCCTGCGCATGGAACTCACTTTCGTCGCCGGTCACCGCGCCATGCCAAATCCCGTGCTGGGCTGGCATCCGTGGTTCCGCAAGGCCGAGCGGGTCGGGTTCACACCAAGTGCCTTCTATCCACGCGATCACGCTGGCATTGCCACGCTGCCCCTGGCCGAGCCACCGGGTCCACTGGACGATTGCTACATCAATACGTCGGCCGCCGTGCTGGAGCGAGCGGGGCAGCGACTGGTCTTGAGCGCCAGCTGCGATCACTGGGTGCTGTATGACGAGACCCCGCATGCCACGTGCCTGGAGCCGCAGACCGGACCTCCGGATGCGTTCAATTTGCGCAGCGATGTCCTGTCACCAGGCGGGCAGCTGCACGCCTGGTTTGAACTCGTATTTTCTTAATGCGGGGTGCCCGCAGCTTGATAACGGTTACAGCGGGTGTGGCAAGGATCGGCATGCTGCGACGCAGGGTGACAAGGCATGACGTTAGTGATTATGTGACGCCACTTTCTGATAGCGCTAACACCATGGTGCGCTGATACGGGGAGTGGGAAAGCAGAAACAACAGCCGCTGGCGTGTCGCCACCTGCGGTCGCGGTTGATCCACGTGGCGATGCAGGGCAGCGGCCGCGGGCCGCCGATGGATGCCTGTCAGCGGGGATGGCGTTCCATCGATCCATCGGGAAGGGACGTAGATGAAACGTCACGAGTATTTGGGTCACGCACCAGGTACGGGAACGGCGCGGCAAGCGCTGCTCGCCGCTGACACCACAGGCCGTTCGGCCGCAGACCATAGGACACACGGATGAATAACACGCTGAAGAGATTCAAATCGCGCGCCATGTTCACTTTCGTCGGTGGCGTGCTCGTCATCAATCCCGCGTTTGCCCAGGACGCGACGACGGCGGCACCTGACGCACAGCAGTCTGCACAGGCCCAAGCCACCACGCTCGATGGGGTCGTGGTGACCGGCATCCGCAACAGCCTCAATCAGTCGATGGGCATCAAGCGCGACGCGGCCGGTGTGGTCGATGCGATCAGCGCAGAGGACATCGGCAAGTTCCCGGATACCAACCTGGCCGAGTCGCTGCAGCGCATCACCGGCATCTCGATCGAGCGCCGCGACGGCGAAGGCGCGCAAGTCACCGCACGTGGCTTCGGGCCACAGTTCAACACCGTGACCCTCAACGGTCGGGTGATTCCCGGTGCGGATGCTTTCGGTGCGCCCGGCCAGACACCCATCGGTGGCGTCGACGGCGGCACGCGTGCGTTCAACTTCGCCCAGCTGGCCTCCGAGGCCATCACAGGCATCGAAGTGTTCAAGACCAGCCGGGCCACCGCGCCCAGCGGTGGCATCGGTGCAACCATCGATATCCAGACCAACCGACCGTTCAATCACCAGGGCGTCGTGGCCAGTGTGGGGGCCAAGGCGGTCTATGACGAATCGCAGCCGTTCGGCAGCAGCTACACGCCGGAAGCCTCCGGCATCTTCAGCTACACCAGCCCGGACAAGGTGTGGGGCATCGGCCTGAGCGGCAGCTACCAGAAGCGCCACGGTGGGTCGGTACAGGCGACCGAAAACACCTGGAACATCCAGCGCTGGACCGGCGCCGACCCCGCCCTGCGGCCAGACGCGACCGTGGTGAATGCGCCGGAGATCGGCCAGCTCTACGGCATGCCCAACGATCTGCGCTATGCGTTCGCCGATTTCGAGCGCGAGCGGACCAATGGCCAGGCGGTCGTGCAGTTCGCGCCCACCGACAGCCTGACGCTGACCCTGGACTACACCTACTCGACCAACGAGATCAGCGAAGCCCGCGGTGAACAGTCGGTCTGGCTACAGCGCGCCAACAGCTTCACCAACCTGGAGTTCGATACCGGGCAGGCCGTGGCCACGCCGGTCTACCTGCGCGATGTGCCTACCGGTGCCAAGGACTTCGGCCTGGAACAACAGCGCAACATGCAGAAATACAAGCTGGGCTCGCTGGGCTTCAACGCCGACTGGCAGGTCAACGACCGCCTCAACCTGTCCTTCGATGGGCACAACTCCAAGACCCAGGCGTTGCCCAATGATCCGGTCACCGGTGGCAGCGCGACCTACTTCAGCCTGGCAGGCACCAACAACTGCACCAACGGACCCAACTGCGGTGGGCAGTGGGCCCAGGAACTTTCATTCAACAACAGCCTGCCTGGCGCGGTGCGCACCTGGTATCCGACCGCAGCAGATTCCATCGCCGGCACCAACGGCGATCCCAATCGCCCGTTCACCGAGGGGGAGCTGGGTTCGCAGGTGCTGCGCATCTACTACCAAAAGCAGGTCACCGAGATCAAGGAAGGCCGGATCGACGGCACCTGGGATCTGGACAATGGGCGCTTCCAGTTCGGCATTGGGTCGGCCAACACCACCATGGACCGGCAGATCAGCGATACCTATTCGACCCTGGGCGACTGGAGCGTGGCCAACGCTGGCAACGAGCCCGGGCTGATCGACCTGATCCAGCCGGTGGACATCACCGGGATGTTCAACGATTTCAGCCTGCCCGGTCCGAGCGCAGGCAGCTGGCGCGGCAATGCCGACGAGCTGGCGCTGTGGGCAGGCAACCAGTATGGCGCCGCCACGCGTTACAACCCCCAGTACAGCGACAACAACCACGTGGAGGAGAAAACCAGGTCGGCCTACGTGCAGCTTGAACTGCCGGGCGAGCTCGGCGGCATGGTCACCAACACCCGCATCGGCGTGCGCTATGAGCGCACCGACGTGACGTCCACCTCACAGGTGGCCACGCCCAACGCGGTCCTCTGGCAGGCCAACAACGACTTCCAGATCCTGCGATCCAGCGAGTTGCAGCCTTTCAGCGAGAAGACCAGCTACAACTACGTGCTTCCCAACCTGGATTTCAGCATCAATATCACCGATGAGCTGAAGGGGCGTTTTTCGTTCGGCCAGACCATCGCGCGTGCGCCGTATTCCAACCTCTTTGCCGGGCCCAGCCCGGGCGCGCCCAGCGGTTCGATCCTGATCAATCCCTCTACCCGAGGCGCGGGCAGCTCGCAGAGTCCCCGGCTCGATCCGCTCGAGTCGGACAACCTGGATCTTGGCGTGGAGTGGTACTTCGCCAATGCCAGCTACGTGTCGGCGACCTTCTGGAACAAGCGGGTCAACAACTTCATCGGCAACACGGTCAGCCGCGAATCGCTGTACGGATTGACCGACCCGACCTCAGGACCGGATGCGCAGGCGGCGCTGGCCTTCCTGCAAAGCGGCGCATGCGCCGCGCAGGTCGGTGCTGCGGGCGGCGATGTGGCGTCAGCGTGCTCGGCCAACGACACCGCGCTGTTCGCGGCCACCGCATTGCTGCGCAATGCAGCGGCCACCGGCGGGCTGGCGGCCTACAACGGTAGCTCCGCGCAGACGCTGGCGCTCGAGAACGCCTATGACCTGACCGGGACGGCCGACGATCCGCTGTACCTGTTCGACATTTCGCGCCCGGTCAACCAGAACAAGGCCAACATCCATGGGTGGGAACTGGGCGGGCAGTACTTCTTCGGTGAGACCGGCTTCGGCATCTACGCCAACTACACCATCGTCGAGGGTGACGTGGGCTTCGACAACACGGTGCTTGACCGCGACCAGTTCGCGCTGCTGGGTCTGAGCGATACGGCGAACGTGATGTTCATGTACGAAAAATACGGCTGGACCGCGCGCCTGGCCTACAACTGGCGTGACCAGTACCTGATCGCGGCCAACCAGAACGCCTCCAACCGCAATCCGTATTACGTGGAGTCCTACGATCAGTGGGACCTGAGTGTCAGCTATGCCATCACGCCCAAGTTGTCGGTGGGCTTCGAAGCCATCAATCTGTTGGGCGAAGACGTGCGCTGGCATGGGCGTTCGACCAGGCAGGTCATCCGGGTGATCGACCAGGACCCGCGCTACACCCTGGGCGTTCGCTACAACTTCTGAGCCACACAGGGCTTGGCGGCCAGTCGTCCTTGCCACCACCTCGTCGTGCCGAGGACGGTGGCAGGGGCGCACCTTGCGGCGGATCACCTTGCCGGCACGGTGGCTGATCTGCGATGTTGGTCGTGATGATCGCGACGCTGCATGGGCGGCATGCGACGCAGAGATTTTTCGTTAGTGACGGCCGGAGCGCAGATGGCGCGATACGAATTGCTCAACAACGTGGCCCACCAGAACCTGCGCGTGATCATGCGATTCGGTGCGGAGTTCGGCGACGACACAGGCCTGGTACAGGCATTTCCGACCGAGTTCGCCGAACTGCAGCGCGAGTATCCGATCTTCCTGCGCAAGGATCCGCAGACGGGCCAGTACCAGGCTGCGGCCTTGCTGGGCTTTGAGCAGAAGGAGAACCTGTTCCTGCAGGGGCAGCGCTGGAATGCCAGTTATCTGCCCGGCATCGTGGCAAAGGGGCCGTTCCTGATTGGATTCCAGGAACAGCAGGTTGAGGGCCGGTGGGTGGTTGAGCCGGTCATCCACGTCGATCTTGATCATCCGCGCGTCAGTACCACCGAGGGTGAGGCCGTGTTTCGGCCCCAAGGCGGGCAAAGCGTGTATCTGGATCACGTGATCACGGTGCTGCGCGGCATCCGCGACGGCGTGGAGCACGGCGCCGCCATGTTTGCCGCACTTGACGCGGCGGGCCTGATCCATCCGGTGCAGGTCGATGTGAAGCTCGACGAGACGTCCGGCATCAACCTGGGGGGGCTGCACGGGATCGACCGTGAGCGGCTTGCCACCTTGGACGCGACGACACTCCACCACCTGCATCGCAGCGGGTATCTGGAAGGGGCGTATCTGATCCTGGCGTCTTTGCACAATGTGCGAAGGCTCATGGGTGAAAAGCAGCGCCGTCGACAGCAGGCCGAGGCGGCATCCGGCATCATGGCTGTCGCCCCCTGAGTCATGGCAGCCCTCGCGCCCATCGTCGAGCGCCACGGCTGCCGGCCCGGCGCGCTTCCCATCGTCGAACTACTTGAGGCGAACGTGCCGGTGGTGCTGCGCGGCGTGGCGCGCGACTGGCCGTTGGTCCACGCGGGGCTGCAAGGTCCGCTTGAAGCCATGGCTGCGCTGCGGCGTTATGACAGCGGGCGGCCCATGCAGTACTCCTACGGTGGCCCGCAGATCGGGGGGCGACCTTTCTACGATGAGACGTTTACCGAACTCAATACGGAAGTGAGGACCAGCACCTTGTCGGTGCTGCTGGAGCAGATCGCCGCGCATCTGCACGATGCCCGGCCCCCCACCTACTACCTGGCCTCCCTGCCGGTGGACCCGGGCCTGCAAGGCTTCGCTACGGACCACGGCCTGGATCTGGCGGCGCACGGCATGCAGGTCCAGCCCAGCATCTGGGTGGGCAATCGCACCATCGCTTCGTGCCATTACGACGCACCCAACAACCTGGCCTGCTGCGTGGTCGGCCGGCGCCGGGTCACCGTGTTCCCGCCGGACCAGATCACCAACCTCTATCCGGGTCCGCTGGCGCCGACGCCTGGCGGACAAGCGGTAAGCCTGGTGGACTTCGCCGATCCGGATCTGGTGCGCTATCCGCGCTTCGCCGATGCGCTGGTCAATGCACGCACGGCGGTGCTGGAACCAGGTGACGTGCTGTTCATTCCCAGCATGTGGTGGCATCAGGTGGAAGGCCTGGCCTCGTTCAACGTACTGGTCAACTACTGGTGGAGCAGCGTGCCCGCCCACATGCCGGCGCCGACGCATGCGCTCTACCACGCACTGTGGACCATCCGCGATCGTCCCGACTGCGAGAAGCAGGCCTGGCGTGCGGTCTTTGATTACTACGTGTTCGGTCCGGCCGACCAGGCGGGTGCGCACCTGCCAGAGCAGGCCCGGCAGATGCTAGGGCCCATCGATGCGCCACTGGCTCGACAGCTGCGCGCCATGCTGATCGCCAAACTCAACCGGTAAAGTCGATGGCCGATACCTCCCCACGCGATGCACACGATCAAGCTGGTGCAGGCCGGATCCGCCGGGTCGTCATTGCCGGCGGTGGCACGGCGGGCTGGATCGCCGCGTGTGCGCTCTCACACCAGTTCCGCGATTTACTGGACATCGTCCTGGTCGAATCCGAGCAGATCGGCACGGTGGGCGTGGGCGAATCCACCGTGCCGCCGATCCGCAGTTTCCATCGGTTGCTGCAGATCGACGAGCAGGAGTTCCTGCGTGCCGTGGCGGGAACATTCAAGCTTTCCATCTCCTTCGAGAACTGGCGCCATCAAGGCGACCGCTACATCCATCCGTTCGGCGTGACCGGACAGGGCACGCACATCTGCGCCTTTCATCACTTCTGGCTGGAGTCCGTGCAGCGCGGCATGGGCGCGGAGCTGGGCGATTTCTGTCTTGAAACGCAGGCATCGCGCGAGGACCGGTTCGCGTTGCTGCAGCAGCCTCCGGTCAACTATGCCTACCACTTCGATGCAGGCCTGTACGCGCGGTTCCTTCGCGGTATTGCCGAGGGTTACGGATTGCGCCGTGTCGAGGGCAAGATCGATCACGTCACCCAGCACGCCGACACGGGCTTCATCCAGTCGCTGGTGCTGGAGGACGGTCAGGTGATCGAGGGTGATCTGTTCATCGATTGCACGGGTTTCCGCGGCGTGCTGATCGAGCAGGCGCTGAAGACCGGCTACGAGGACTGGAACCAGTGGCTCCCCAGTGACCGGGCCGTGGCGGTGCAGACCGAATCGGTGGGGCCGCCAGTGCCCTACACCCGTGCCATCGCACACGAAGCCGGTTGGCGGTGGCATATCCCGTTGCAGCATCGCGTGGGATGCGGGCTGGTGTTCTCCAGCCGCCACCTTTCCGACGATGAGGCGCGCGCCAAGCTGCTGCGCGATGTCGGCGCACCTGCGATCAAGGAGCCGTGGCTGGTGCCGTTCCGCACCGGACGGCGGCTGCAGGCCTGGAACAAGAACGTGGTGTCGCTGGGCCTGGCCAGTGGGTTCATCGAGCCACTGGAATCGACCAGCATCCACTTGACCATTGCGGCGGTCATGCGCCTGCTTCTGCTCTTTCCATCAGAGGGAATCCAGGCATCCCAGGTGGAGATCTACAACGAGGTCAGCCGTGCGGAAATGGAGCACGTGCGCGACTTCATCATCCTGCACTACCACGCGACCCAGCGCGACGAGCCGATGTGGCAGCAGTGCAGGGAGATGGCGTTGCCGGCGTCGTTGGACATCCGACTGCGTGCCTGGCGCGAACGTGCGCATGCATGGCAGTCCTCCAACGAGCTGTTCCGCGCCGATTCCTGGATCCACGTCCTGCTGGGTCAGGGCGCTATGCCGGCACAGCATCATCCCCTGGCGCGCGCCCTGTCCGATCGCGATCTGCGCATGCTGCTGGATTCGACCCGCCGCCCCATCCAGGACGCGGTAGCGCAGATGCCTTCGCACCAGGCTTTCATCGACCGCTACTGCAAGAGCGGGCCTCAGGTCTGGAGGAAGTGACGGACCATCGGAGCGGGTTTGGCGCACGCCTTCTTGAGATGGTCTCGGTGCGAGCATGTCGCCCCGTCTAGCGGCACCGGCTTGCTGCTGCTCCCCGAGCGGCTGAAGGCGCGGGAGAAACGGCCGTGCCAGCGGGTCTGATGCCAATCTGCGCCGTGTATCCTTGTCGGCCTGTCGCTCCCCTTGGCCGCGGGCGATCGTGCCCCCGCGGAGGCACAAGTGCGTGGCTGCACCGCGCCGGACTCGGTCGACTCCTGCGAGCACCTTTAGATTCCACCTGGAAAATGACTGCGGAACCCCTCGAAAACTCGGACGCGGGAACGGCCCTGATGGCGGGCGTTGCGACGTTGTCCGTCGCCCCCATGATGGACTGGACCGACCGGCATTGCCGCGCGTTTCATCGCGTGCTGGCGCCGCATGCGCGGTTGTATACCGAGATGGTGCACGCGCAGGCGGTACTCCATGGCGACCGGCAACGGCTGCTGGGGTTCGACGCCAGCGAGCATCCGGTGGCGCTGCAGTTGGGCGGCGCGGATCCAGCGCATCTGGCGCAGGCGTCGGTGATCGCGCAGGAGTGGGGTTATGACGAGGTCAATCTCAACGTCGGTTGCCCCTCCGACCGGGTGCAGGCCGGGCGCTTCGGCGCCTGCCTGATGAAAGAGCCGGCGCTGGTCGCCGACTGCATCGCGGCCATGCGCGCGGCGGTGGCCATTCCAGTCTCGGTCAAATGTCGGCTGGGCGTGGATGAGCTGGAGGACTACGACCTGTTCGTGACCTTCATCGACACGGTCGCGGCCACCGGCTGCACGGATTTCATCGTGCATGCGCGCAAGGCCTGGCTGCAGGGCCTGTCGCCCAAGGAGAATCGCGAGATCCCGCCGCTGCGCTACGACTGGGTCTACCGGCTCAAGCGCGAGCGCCCGCAGCTGCAGATCGCAGTCAACGGCGGTATTGCCACGCTGGAGGCGATCCACGTGCATCTGGCGGAAAGCGACGGTGTGATGCTCGGGCGGGCGGCTTACCACGACCCGCATCTGCTGCATCGAGCCGAGGTGGCGCTGTACGGTGGCGAGGAGCGCGACCGCGCCGAACTGCTACGCGCATGGCGGCCGTATGTCGAGCAGCAGCTCGAGCAGGGCGCGGCGTTGAAGCATCTGACGCGTCACGTGTTGGGACTGTTCCACGGGCGGCCCGGCGGGCGTGCGTTCCGCCAGGTCCTCAGCGAGGGCGCGCATCGCGCCGGCGCCGATTGGGCATTGGTCGAGCAGGCGCTGGAGGTCACCGCCGCCCACCGACAGGCCGCCTGAACATGCTGACCCGTGACAGCGCGGCGTTCCTGGCCCACGTGCAGGGCCTGCCGCGCGATTTCGGGCCGGCCACGGCCAAAGCCGCGTTTCTGGTCTCGCCCGATGGCTTTGCCCGCGCCGAGGAATCGGCGCAGGACAACCGCTACATGGCCGGCGCTGGCGACTTCGATGCCAGCACTGCGTCGGCCCAGCACCATGCGCTACAGGCTGCGCTTTCGGCCGAGCTGCCCGTGCTGTGTTTCCCTGGGGCTCCCGCAACGCCTGACGCGGTATTCCCCAACAATGTCTTCGCCACGGTCGCCGGGCGCATGGTGATCGGGCGCATGCGGCATCCGGTGCGTCAGCGCGAGGCCGGCCGTGCGGATGTTCGCGGTTTCTTTTCACAGGTGCTGGGATACGCGGAAATCGACCTGAGCCAGCAGCCTCACGTCTGCGAGCTGACCGGTGCGCTGGTGATCGACCGCGCCCGCGGCATTGGTTTCTGTGGTCTATCCGACCGCTGCGACGCGCAGGGCGCGGCCCTGATGCACGAAGCATTTGGCCTGCGCGCGACCCTGCTGTTCGATCTGGCGCCGGGCGAGTACCACACCAACGTCGTGCTGGCAGTGCTGGCCGGCCGTGCGGTGCTCTACAGCCCGACGGGCTTCGCCGACAGCGGGGTCTCGCAGGTGTTGCAGGCCCTGTACGGGCCCCATGCGATCGCGCTATCGGCGCAGGAACAGGCGGAGTTTGCCGGCAATGCCATCAGCCTGAGCGCGCATGCCGTCTGGATGAGCGCCAGGGCGGCGGCGGCGCTGATGCCGGGCACACAGCAGGCCGTGAAGGCTGCGGGATTCGCGATTCGCGCCGTTGACCTGTCGGCGCTGGAGGCCGGGGGAGGCTCTCTGCGTTGCTGTGTCGCCGA
>JBEVNH010000103.1:0-8244 GCA_040508175.1 Pseudoxanthomonas sp. | reverse complement strand
CGCGCCTGTAGCGCCTGCGCAATGTCCTCGCTGCTCACCCCGGCACGCCGCGCCCTGAGCTGGTCCACCTGCACCACGTAGCGCGGAATGCGCGCCTGCCAGTCGTCCTGCACATCCACGGTGCCCGGCAACGCGCGCAGCGCCTTTGCAATCGCAGCGGCGGCGCTGCGCAGTACTGTCTCGTCGGGGCCGACCACGCGATACACCGCCATCCCGGCTTCGGTCGCGCCCAGCGAAAACCGCTTCGGCTCGGCGCGCACGGTGGGGAAGTGGCTGCGGACATGCGCACGTGCCCGCGCTATCACTGCATCGAGATCGGTGCCTGGGCGCACGCTCACGGTGAAGTACGCCATGTTGGCCGCCGGCAGCGGGGGATTGAGACCCAGCACGATGCGCGGGCCGCCATCGGCGACATAGCCGATGCTGTCCACCACCTCCGGGTTGGCGCGCCGATCGGCCAACCAGCGGCTCAGCGCACGCACCGTGCGCAGGGTTTCACGCGTATCGCTGCCTGCCTGCAAGGTCACCGGCATCTGGAACTGCAGACGATCGGACTTGGGCAGAAAATCGTAGGGGATCGATACCAGCACCGCGACCGCCACCGCCAGCATCGCCACCATGCCGGCGATAAACAGCGCCTTGTGCATCAGCACGCGCTCGATGAGGCGGCGGTAGCCACGATAAAAGCGCGACGGCTCCTGTTCGCTGCCGTGTGCGACATGTGCCTTGGCGAAATACATGCACAACAGCGGCGTCACCGTGATGCTGAGCAGCCACGAGCCCAGCAAGGTCACCCCGAGCACGGTAGCCAGCGAGCGCAGATATTCGTTGGTGCTGGTCTGGCCGAAGAAGAACGGCGAGAACGCCAGCACGATCACCAACGATGAGGTCAGCAACGGGGTGGCCAGGGAGCGGCCGGCGTCGATGCAGGCCTGACGGCGCTGTTCTCCGGCAACCAGGCGGCGTTCGATGTCTTCGGCAATGACAATGCCGTTGTCCACCAGCAGGCCGAGCGCCAGGATGATCGCCGCGATCGACACCGTCTGCAGCTCCACGCTCAGCACGCGCATGACGATCAGCGAGGCGAAGATAGTCAACGGCACGATCGCGCCGACGATCAGGCCGGTGCGCCAGCCCAGGAACAGCATCACCACCGCCATGACGATGACGATGGTCTCGCCCATGACGTGGTGCATCTTGCCCATCTCGCGCTCGACCACGTCGGCCTGGAAGGTGACCACGTGCTGCGCGAAACCTGCGGGCAATTCCTGCGCGGTCTGGTCCAGCTTGGCGCGCAGCGTTTTGCCGAAGTCGGCGATATTGCTGCCGGGCTTCATCGAGACCGACACCACCACCGCCGGCTGGCCCTGGTAGACGGCAGCGCTTTCCGGCGGATCGGCAGGCATCACCTGTACCTGCGCCAGCTCGCCCAACGCCACTTCGCGCACACCATTGGCATTGGGTGTCGGCAAGGTCAGCAACAGGTTCCGCAACTGCGCAGGCGAGCGTATCTCCCCGGAAGTCGCAACCGTCATCGCCAGCCCGGACACCGTCGCCAGCCCGCCGGAGGCCACCACATTCTGCGAGCGCAACTGCGCCATCACGCTGGCAGGGCTCAGTCCGGTCGCCAGTAGCCGCGCGCGATCGAACGCCACATACACGCGCTCGTCCTGCAGCCCGTACAACGCCACCTGCTCCACGCCAGGCAGGGTATACAGCTGCTCGCGCAGGCGCCGCAGCGGCCCACGCATCTCGCTCATCGAATAGCCCGGCGCGGTGACTGCGATCGAGGCCACCGACACCCGTCCGAAGTCATCGTCGACCAACGGCCCCTGCGTGCCCGCAGGCAGTTGCGCACCCGCCTCGGCGGCCTTGGCGCGCACGCGCTGCCATAACGCCGGCAGATCCTGCACATCGTCGTAAGCGGTCAGCTGTACGATCGCGCTGCCTGGCCGCACCGTGCTCACGATGCGCTTGATGCCGGCCAGTTCGCGCAGGCGCTCCTCGAGGGGGCGCGCCAACAGGGTTTCCACCTGCTCGCTGGGCATGCCCGGAAACGAGGCCGACACGACGGTGTCGCGGACGGTGACCGACGGTTCTTCCTGCGAGGGAAAACCGACGAACGCCACGATGCCGCCGAGCAGGATCATCACTGCCGCGAACAAGGTCAGCCGGCTCGACCTCATCGCCATCCGGGTCAGCATCATGGCGCCTGCCCTCCGCTCAGCTGCGTCTGCATCTGCAACGGCGCCACCGGCTGGCCATCGATCAAGAAGCCCACGCCTGCGCTGACCACTTGGTCGCCGGCCTGCAGCCCGCGCCGGACCTGGATGCGGCCGCCGACGATCGACCCGAGCTCGACTGCGCGCTCGCGCACGATCCGCTGTGCTGGCTGATACACGAACACGCTGGCCTGTTGGCGATTGAGCCTGGGCAGTACCGCAGACAGCGGCACGCTGGGCGTGCTCGCAGCCTGCGCGGGCAACTGCAGCAACACACTGTCGCCACTGCGCATCGCGTGTGGCGCGCGCACCACCTCCAGAATCGCCAGCGCAGTGGCACCGTTATCCAGCCGGCTGGACAGGCTGCGCAGGCGCAATGTCAGCGGCACCGCAGGCTCGTCGGCCAGCGTGGCCTGCACGGTCTGCCCAGGCGTCAGCCCTGCGGCAGCAACAGGCGGCAGATTGGCGAGCAATTGCAGATGCGCCTGCCCTTCCAGCTGCAACACTCCCTGCCCCGCCCCCACATCGGCCTGCGGTTGCTGCAGGCGTGCGACCACGGCGCCATCGAAGGGTGCGCGCAGCTCGCCAAGACGCGATGCACGCCGCGCCAGCGCCAGATCGGCCTTTGCCACCTGCAGTTGCGCGGTTGCCGCATCCGCCGCCGCGCGGGCGGCGGTCAGCGTCGCCGCGGAGCTGGCGCCATCGTCGAACATCGCGTGCTGCTGGCGCAGTTGCAGCTGCCGCTCGCCGGACTGCGCCATCGCCGCGCGCAGGTTGGCGTCGGCCTGCTGCTGGCGCAATTGCAGCGGCTCGGCATCCAGGCGTGCCAGCACCTGCCCTTTCTGTACGCGGTCGCCCACATCCACCAGTACGGCGGCGATGCGTCCGCCGCTCTCGAACGCCAACTCGGCCCGTTGTTGCTGACGCGCCATTGCCGGCACCTGCAGCCACCCATCGCGGCCGGAGCCGAAGCGCTCCAGCTTGACCGCCCGCGGGGTCTCGGCCGCCGGCGCATCCGGCCGGCTGCAGCCGGCCAGCACCAGCAACAGACCGCAACACACCATGGTGCGAAGAACATCCATCATCACCCTATCCCCTGCCATGTGCCGCTCAGCGGCTGTAGGTCACTGCAACCGTGCCGCCGACAAAACTGCGGCGTGCAACCAGCGGGCTGTCCGTGGCGTTGTCCGCATAGCGGGTGCCGGTCACGCTCACGGTGGTGGCCCAGTGATCGCCCAGCGCATGCGTCCAGCTGCTGCCCACCGCGGCGGCATACACGCCGGAACCGGTATGGAAGGCCTGCCAGCGCGTCCGCGCCGCCTGCGCGTCGGTGACCCCGAAGTAGGCCTGGTTGAAGCGACGATCGCCGGCATGCACATCCAGATCCAGCGTCACCGTTTCGCTGGCGCCATGCAGCAGGGTGAACTCCACGCCGGCGCGATAGCGGTTGCGCCGCGCGTCCTGTTTGAGCGCGAATTCGGCTTCCGCGTTGACGTTCATGTACGGCGTGATCCGCTGCATCACCAGTGTGCGTGCGGTGAGAGACCCCGGTACATCGCCCATGCCGGCCAGCACGCGCGAACCCGGACGCCAGTCGCTGTCGCGTTGCAGGCGGCCCAGGTCGTAATACAGCGACTGCGACAGATAGAAGCCGGAATCGCTCTGGAACTGCAGACCCGCGCCACGCGCGGTGTCGAAGAACAGCATGCCGCGCTGAACCACCAGCACCGGGTTGGCCTGCACGCGCGCGCGCTCGGCGCCGGCATACCGCGGTGCCGCAACCGCTGCCGCGCCCACGGTGAGATCGGTGTGGTCGCCCAACAGCCGCGAGCTGCCGGTCAGATCGGTCTGCGCGTGCGCGAGGCATGGCAGCAGCAGGCTGGCAACGAACGGCCAGGCACGCAGTGTGGTGTCACGAGGCAGCTGCATGGAAAACAGGATGGCCATGAAAATCTCCGTCAGCGATCAGGAAAGGGATGGCAGGCAAACGCCGTAGAACGCCTGAAACAGGGCAATCCGGCTCAACAGGCGTTGGCGTGCGGTGGTCAGGTAATCCAGTTGCACCTGCGTGGCGCGCAGGCGCTCGGTCAGCAGCGTGGTGCGATCTTCCAGGCCTGCCTCCACGCGCCTGCTGAGCCGTGTCATGCGCGATTGCTCACGCTCGGCCTGCGCACGTGCACGCGGTTCGGAGTCGGCCAGGGTGGCGTGCGCGTCGAGCGCATCGGCGACCTCGCGGAAGGCGGACTGGATCGCCTGTTCGTAGGCCGCGACATCGGCGCGCTGGCGCAGCTGCGCCAGGGCAAGATTGGCGCGGTTGCGGCCGCCGTCGAACAAGGGCAGGTTCAATTGCGGGCTGAAGCTCCACATGCCGTGGCCGGCGGAAAACAGCCCGTTCAAGCCATCGCTGGCGGTGCCCACGCTGCTGCTCAGGGTGATCGATGGAAAGAACGCGGCGCGTGCTGCGCCGATGTCGGCGTTTGCCGCGCGCAGTTCCAGCTCCGCCTGCTGGATGTCCGGGCGTTGCAGCAACAACGAGGAATCCAGCGCACGCCACGCCGTGCTGGGTGTATCTGCGGCAATCAGGCGCTGCAGGTCGCCCGGCACCGGCAAGCTGTCGTAGCCAACCAGCAGTTGCAGCGCGCGCAATGCCGCAGCGTGATCGTCGGCGCCCTGCAAGGCCGCAGCATGGGCCTGATCGGCCTGATGCTGCTGGCCATCGCGCTGGTCGCGCGCGATCAGCCCAATCCGGTACTGCCGCTGTGCGATCGCCAGCAGCGCAGCGCTGTCGGCATCGGCTGCTTGCAGCTGCTGCAGCGCCTGGCTGCTTGCGCGTTCGGTGGTGTAGGCGCGCAGCACCTCGGCAACCAGCGCGCCCCGGGCCGCATCGCGCCCATGGGTGCTGGCCAGATAGCGCTGCCGCGCCGCCTCGGACATGGCCTGCAGCTTGCCGAAGAAGTCCAGCTCGAGATTGCCGATGCCGGCGTTGGCAACGACCAGATCCTGCCCGTAGCGCGCGTTCAGGGCCGGATCGTCGAAGCGCTGCCGCACCTGTTGTGCACCCACGCCGATGCTTGGCACGCGCGCGGCGCGCTCGATGCGGTACTGCGCCCGTGCCTGCTCCACCTGCAAGGCGGCGCGACGGAAGTCGCTGTTGTGCGCAAGCGCGCGTTGCAGCAACGGCCGCAGATCGCGATCCGGTGCGAACGCCTGCACAAACGCGCGTTCCTGCAGATTCAGCTCGATCCCCACCGGCTCGCTCGGTTCCACAGCGGCCACCGCCTGCTGGCTGCCGAAGGTGCCCGGCACGGTCACCGCCGGTCGCTGGTAAGTCGGCGTCAATGAACAGCCGCCCAGCAACATGGCGATTGCCGCATTACGCAGGGCGCGGAAACAACGAGGCGCGGTCATTTGTGGAATCATGATGTCGGAGCACACGAGCCAATCTCGACCGACATCCTCGACCTGCAGCGTCCAGGTTGTTTTCGGGAATTATCCAGATTTGATCGAGACGACAGGGCACCACGCCATGACAGGCAAAAAGGTTCTGCTGGTGGAAGACGATGCAGACAGCGCCAGCATCCTGGACGCCTATCTACGCCGCGACGGCTTCGACGTTGCCATCGCCGGAGACGGCGAGCGGGCGATTCACCTGCATCGTCAGTGGGCGCCGGATTTGGTGCTGCTGGACGTGATGCTGCCCAGGCTCAGCGGTATCGAAGTGCTGTCGGCGATCCGCCGCGCCAGCGATACGCCGGTCATCATGGTCACCGCCATCGGCGACGAGCCGGAGAAGCTGGGCGCACTGCGCTATGGTGCCGACGATTACGTGGTCAAGCCGTACAGCCCCAAGGAAGTGGTGGCGCGCGTCCATGCAGTGCTGCGCCGAAGCGTGGCGGTGCGTGCGCCGGGCGAGCCGCTGCGGCATGGCCGCCTGAGTGTGGACCTGGCCGCAGTGGTGGCCACCGTGCAGGACCCGGCCGGGACTCAGCTGGCACTGGACCTGACCCCGACCGAATTCAACCTACTCGCCATCCTGCTCAAGACACCGTTCAAGGCATTCACCCGCAGCGAACTGCTCGACGCCTGCCTGCCCGACAGCGATGCACTGGAACGGGTGGTGGATTCGCACATCCACAACCTGCGCCGCAAGCTGGAGGTGCACGGCATCACCGGCGTGCTGGTCACCGTGCGCGCGGTGGGATACCGCTTCCAATGAATGCCCTGCGGCGCTTCAACGCCTGGCGCCGGCAAGCGCCGCTGTGGATGTGGGTGGGCGTGCGGATGAGCGCACTGGCAGTGGTGACCGTGGTGGTGATCGCCTTCGGCATGTGGTGCTATTTCAACCTGCGCGACAGCCTGATCCTGGGCAAGCTGCCGGCGGCGGCCCGCACCGAAATCGAACAACTGCGCGAACAGCCGGTCGCCAACGAGGCACGTCTGTGGCAACTGCTGCAGCAGTACTACGATGTGGAAAATTTTCTGCCCGGGCTGGCCAACCCTGACTGGTGGACGCTGTGGGCCATGGTCGCCCTCTCCATCCCGGTGATCCTGGTCTGCGGGCTGCTTGCATCGCGTCCGTTGTCGCGGCAATTTTCCCAGGTGGCCAGGGCCGCGCATCGGGTCAGCGATGGCGACTTCGGCGCACGCGCGCAGGTGGTGACAGGCGCACCGGACGAGCTTACGGCGCTGGCCGACGACTTCAACGCCATGAGCGGCAAACTGCAGCAGTACGAACGCGAACTGCGCGAGTCCAGCGCAATGCTGGCACACGAACTGCGCACCCCGCTCAACGCAGCGATGGGCCGCGTACAGGGCATGCTGGACGAGGTCTTCCCGCGCGATCCCGAGCAGCTGCGCCTGGTCCATCGCCAGCTGGAACAGATCAACCGGCTGATCGGCGACCTGCATCTGGTGTCGCTGGCGCGTGCCGGCCAGCTGGTGCTGGAGCCGGACAGTTTCGATCTGCATGAGCTGATTGCCGAGCGGGTGGAATGGGCAGGCCCGACAATCCGCGCGTTGCAGACGACGGTCACCGCGCCGGCACCTTCCGGGCTACGCGTCTGCGCCGACCGCCATCGCCTGGGCCAGGTGTTTTCCATCCTGATCGACAACGCACTGCGCTACGCCGCCGCAGGCAAGGTGCTGGATATCGAGCTGCGCCGCGATGGTGCGCATGTGCTGGTCACGCTCGGCGACCGTGGCCCCGGCGTGGAGCCTGCGCAGCTGCCGCACCTGCTGGACCGCTTCTGGCGCGCGGACAGTTCACGCGCGCGCCATTCCGGTGGCAGCGGCCTGGGCCTGGCGATCGCCTCGGCCATCTGCCAGGCGCACGATGGCCGCTTGATCCTGGGCAATCGCGTCGGCGGCGGGTTGCTGGCCAGCGTGCAACTGCCGTTGTCGCGCTGAGGCGTTCGCGCGGTTGCGCCGCAGCGTTTGCGGCTGCCTGGCATGCCAGGCCGCTGCGAGCATCAACGCTGCTGCAGGCTCGGCACCGCAGCGGTCACGTCGGCATGGCGACGCATGATCCAGTTGAACAGCGGCGTGGCCATCAGCGTGGAGAGGATCGCCATCAGCACCAGCACCGAGAACAGGCCTTGTTCGATCACGCCGGCCTGCAACCCGATGTTGATGATGATCAGTTCCATCAAACCGCGTGCATTCATCAGCGAGCCGATCGCCATCGCATCGCGGTTGTTCTCGCCGGTGATGCGTGCGGCGGCCCAGCAGGCCAGTCCCTTGCCGATGAACGATGCGGCCAGAATCGCCACGCCGGCCAGCATGATCTGCGGCTGCAGCAACACGCTCAGTTGCGTCTTCAAGCCGGAATAGGTGAAAAACATCGGCAGCAGGAACACCACCACGAACGGCTGCATCATCTCGCGCAACTTCTCGGTCAACGCGCCCCTGGGCAGGCAGACGCCGAGCAGGAAGCCGCCGAAGACTGCATGGATGCCGATCGCATCCATCGCCCAGGCGCTGAGGCAGAACAGCATCAGGATGACCGCCAACACGCCATTGCCCA
>JBEVNH010000013.1:0-16332 GCA_040508175.1 Pseudoxanthomonas sp. | reverse complement strand
CGCCGCGTTCGTCTTGCGCACGCGCGCCGGTGGCTGCTCCCATCAGGAGCACCACGCACAGAACATCCTTGAAACAGCGGGTCACCAGCGCGGCGAGATCCATATCCTCATCAGGTCCATGCAGCCGCCGCAGGAATGCCGGGCTGTCGGATCATGTTAGCGGCCAAGCCGGTGCGGAACTTAACGCGCGGGTTCTGCAACGCTTGATCCGGGTGAAGGGACAAGAAGGGTTGGTGCGCGCCGCCCTAACGCCGTCTTCCCTAGCCTGCATGGCATTCAGCGCAACGCATGAGACGAGGACATTGGCATGAAGATTCCCGCAAACACCCTGATCGTGGTCGCCGACGGTGGAGGCGCGCGCGTGTTCCGCAATGTGGGTGACGAGCATGCGGTCACGCTCAAGCAGGAGCAGCTGCTGGAGCTTGTCAACATGAACGATGATGGTCCATCCGGGGCGATGCCGCCGGAGTCGAGCGGCTCACAGATCAACGAGGCAACCTTCGCCAAACAACTGGCCAAGGGACTCAATGCCGGTGCACTCAAGAACCAATACCTGCACGCGGTGCTGGTGGCGGATCCGCAGACGCTGGGGCAGCTGCGCCCCATGTTGCACAAGGCCACAACCGAGCGCCTGCTGGCCGAGGTGGCCAAGGATCTGACCAACGCGCCGCTGGAGGTCATCGAGCGCGCCCTGCACTAGCTGTCGCGCCTGTCAGGTTTACATTCTGTCTTGTGTGCCAGGGCGCGGAGCGGCAACATCACAACTCGGGCACACCGGCTCGGCCAAGCTGCAGCGGTGTTTCGTTTCACGGGATGGATCATGCTGCGACCGCTGTTGTTTACTGCCGTTTGCCTGATGGCGGTGCCTGTGTGCGCGCAGGTCCATACCTCGACCTCGAATTTGCCCATCCCCAGTCTGGATCTGGCGCGTTATGCCGGGCAGTGGCATGAGATCGCGCACTTGCCGATGTTCTTCCAGCGCAAGTGCGTCGACCAGATCACGGCGACCTACACGCCACTGAAGGACGGTACCATTCGCGTCGACAACGCCTGTCGCAAGCAGAACGGCGAAATAGAGGCCGCTACCGGTGTTGCCCGCAGTGTGACGGGAAAGTCCGGCGCGCTGGAGGTCAGGTTTGCGCCGCGTTGGTTGTCGTGGGCACCCGTAATCTGGGGTGACTACTGGGTCATCGAGATCGATCCGGACTACCAGTGGGCAGTCGTGGGGGGCGGCAGTCGCGAGAACCTGTGGATTCTGTCCCGCGCGCCCTCGATGGACCGCGCGTTGTTCGAGGAAATCCGCAAGCGCACGGAGGCGCGTGGCTACAATCTTGCCGAATTGATCATCGCGGCACCGCTGGACTAGCGCGATCTGCGAGCATGCGCGACGGAGTCAACATGTCGTTCTCGCTGTCATGGACCTGCCGCCGTACAGGCTTCGGCTTGAACCGATGAGCGTTCTGCGTTCGAGGTCGATTCTGGTTGAACGCGGCTCCTGCTTTGTGCGTCAGCGCACGTCATGACGCCTGGCTCATGTGCATGAATGCCTCTGGTATGTTCAGGTGCCAGCGGGTCATTTTTCACCTGTTGCTCGTGTCTTACCTCGGAACATGTGGGCCATGTCCAACGACGTACGAGGTGCATCATGATCCGTTCGATGATGGTGGTGGGCGCAATGGCGCTGAGTGCAACGGCCATGGCGCAGCGCTATGGACCTGAGGACGAAGGGCGACGCTTCAACGATGGCAGTCGCGTCCAGTGCCGCAACGTGGAAGTGCAGCGCAACACCAAGGACCCCAATCGTGTCGCGGGTACTGCGGCAGGCGCGGTGATTGGCGGGGTACTGGGCAATCAGATCGGCGGCGGCAACGGGCGCAAGCTGGCGACGGTGGGTGGCGCGGTGGCAGGTGGCGCCGCAGGCCGCGCGTTGCAGGGCAATCGTCAGGAAGCCAAAGGAGATCGTGTTGTCGAACAGCATTGCGAGCGGGTGTACCGCTAAGTCATTGCAGCTGGTACTGAGTGCTTTGTAACCCGGTCTTCGTAGAACAACGCCCCGGTACGCCGGGGCGTTTGTCATTACAGATGGCGTTGGAAATGGTGTGTGGACGATCAGGCGTTGACGTTCACCACGGTGCGTCCACGGACCTGGCCCTGCAGCATGCGCGGCGCCAGTTCCAGTACGTCGCCCAGTCCGATCTCGGTGGTCATCTGTTCCAATACCGCGGGATCGAGATCGCGTGCCAAGCGCTCCCATGCCTGCAGCCGCAATGCGTGTGGCGCATTGACCGAGTCGATACCGGCGAGTGTCACGTTGCGCAGGATGAAAGGCAGTACCGAAGCGGGGAGGTCGGCACCCTGTGCCAGGCCGCACGCGGCCACGGCACCGCGATAGCTGGTGTGCGCCAACACATTGGCTAGCGTGTGACTGCCTACACTGTCTACTGCAGCGATCCAGCGCGGAGGTCCAAGCGGCTTGCCCGGTCCGCCAAGGGTCTTGCGATCAATCAACTCGGCCGCACCCAGGGCCTTGAGGTGTGTCTCGTCTTCCATGCGCCCGGTCGAGGCCAGCACGCGGTAGCCCAGCTGATGCAGGAGCGCGATGGCCACCGATCCAACGCCGCCATTGGCGCCAGTGACCAGCACATCGCCCTGTCCCGGCGTGACACCCGCATGTTCAAGCGCCAGCACGCACAGCATGGCCGTGTAGCCGGCGGTGCCGATGGCCATGGCTTGACGCGATGTGAAAGCCGCTGGCGTCTTTACCAGCCAGCGGCCATGCACGCGGGCGCGCTGCGCGTAACCGCCATGATGGGTTTGGCTAAGATCCCAGCCGTTGACCAGCACCGCGTCGCCGGGCTCGAAGTCCGGGTGTTCGGAGGCCTCCACCGTGCCTGCCAGATCGATGCCACCCACCAGCGGAAACACCTGCGCGATCGGCGAGGTGCCGGTCAACGCGAGCGCATCCTTGTAGTTGATGGTGGAGTAATCGACCTTGACGGTGACATCGCCCGGCATCAGCGCCTCGTCTTCCATGTCGACCAGGCTGGATTGCACGAGGCCGCCATTGCGGGTGATCTGGATGGCGCGGAAGGTCATGGGTGGTTCCTGGTGGGCGTCGGGGCGGGAACGGAGTGTGGAGCGCGCGGGGTGACGAATGTAAGAACGTACACGCGTGTATCTCACTATCAACAATGGTCCTGCCCATGAAGCTCAAGCGCACCGGTTCCGCAGTCGCTGTGCGGTCGAGATCGCCTTGGCGGTCATCGGCGGCATCTGGAAGCCGTTGATCCTGTATCACCTGCTGGTCGGCGGCACGTTGCGCTTCATGCAGCTGCAGCGGCGGATTCCAACGCCACCCTGCGCATGCTGACGCTTCAGCTACGCGAGCTGGAGGACGGCGGCATCGTCCGGCGCATCGTGCATGCCGAAGCGTGTGGAGTACCGATTGACGAAGTTTGGTCAAACGCTGGCGCCGGTGCTCGACACCCGGCGCGGCTGGGGCGAGTCGCGTCGTCAGCGCATCGCGCCGGGCAGGGTGTCGTTCGCACACTGCGCAGCGGAGTCGCGTGAAGCCGGGGCGGTCAGCGCCAGCGCCTGAGCGCGAAATCGCCTCACGGCCATGCGCACGGCCGACATGCAATCAGCGACAATCGCCGCACTCTCTCATTCGGAACCCCCATGGCCGGCGCCAGCCTTCTCACCCTGTTCGACGATATCGCCTCGATCCTGGACGACGTGGCGGCGATGACCAAGGTCGCGGCGAAGAAGACGGCCGGCGTCCTGGGTGACGACCTGGCCTTGAACGCGCAGCAGGTCACTGGCGTCAAGGCCGACCGTGAGCTGCCCGTGGTCTGGGCGGTAGCCAAGGGCTCGCTGGTCAACAAGGCCATCCTGGTACCGGCGGCGCTGGCGATCAGTGCTTTCCTGCCTGGCTGGGTGATCACCGGGTTGATGATGATCGGTGGCGCCTTCCTGTGTTTCGAGGGGGTGGAAAAGCTGGCGCACAAGCTGCTGCATTCCAAGGACGAGGCCGAAGCGCAACGCGCGCAACGCGCGCAGGCGCTGGCCGACGAGCAGGTCGACCTGGTGGCCGTGGAGAAGGACAAGATCAAGGGCGCGGTGCGCACTGATTTCATCCTGTCGGCCGAGATCATCGTGCTGTCTCTGGGTGTGGTCTCCGGGCAGCCTATGCTGACCCAGGTCTTGGTGTTGGTCGGCATCGCGCTGGCGATGACGGTCGGCGTGTACGGCCTGGTGGCCGGCATCGTGAAGCTGGACGACCTGGGCCTGTGGATGTCCCGGAAGGGTGCTGCCGTGGCCGCATTGGGCCGCGGCATCCTGGCGTTCGCGCCGTGGCTGATGAAGACGCTGTCGGTGGTGGGCACTGCCGCCATGTTCCTGGTCGGTGGCGGCATTCTGGTGCACAACATCCCGGCGCTGCATCACCTGATCCAAGACATGACCCCGCAGGGCCTGGCCGGCGTGCTGGTCAGCAATCTGGCCAATGCCGTGGTCGGCATCATCGCCGGTGCGATCGTCCTGGGCGTGGTGGTGCTGGTCCAGAAGGCGCGCGGCAAGGCGCATTGAGCGACGCTGCGTTGGATCGATCGCCGGGGCTTGCCAGCGGTCGCCCTTCAGCCGGCGGAGACCACGCGGTTCTTGCCAGCCTTCTTGGCGTCGTACATGGCCTTGTCGGCGCGTTTAACCAGCGTCTCGCCGCTCTCGCTTGGCGTACGCAGCGCCACGCCCGCGCTGAAGGTGACGAAGATGCGCGCGTCTTCGTAGACCAGCGGGCGGACCGACAGGGCGCGCAGCAGTCGATTCATCGCCGAGAGCGACTCGCTCAGGCTGGAATCGGGCAGCAGGATCACGAACTCCTCGCCGCCAAAGCGGGCGATCCCATCGGTGGCGCGCAGCATCAGCTGGCTGACCTGCACCAGGTGGCGCAGCACGGCGTCGCCGCCGGGATGGCCATGGTGTTCATTGATCAGGCGGAAGTTGTCCAGGTCCAGTAGGGCGACGCAGATCGGCTGGCTGCTACGCTCGGTCCGCGCCGCCTCGCGCTGGAACAGTTCCTCGAAGCCGCGCCTGTTCAGGGCGCCGGTGAGCTGGTCGACACTGACCAGCCCGGCCACGTCGTTGAGCTCCTTCTCCAGCGACTGGATGCGGCGCTCGGCGGCTTCCACGTCCTCACGCGCGGCAATCAGGTGGTCGCGTGCGCGCAGTGCCTGCTGCTGGATGCGCCCGGTGTCCTGCAGCACGTCCTGCATCAGCTTGTTGAGGTCGGCGATGCTGCGTGCGTCGCGGATGGCCAGCGAATAGCCGCTGACACGCTCGTGGAACTCGCCGGTGGTGACGGCCATGCCGTTGAGGTCATCGACGAAGGACATCATCATCTGCTTCATCGCCTGCTTGGAGTCGGCGATGCCCTGCTTGAGCAGGCCCTGCTTGTAGATGACCTCGCGCAGGCTGGTGCGCGCATCTTCGATCGAACGCTGGTCCAGCGGCCCGGAAATCAGGTCTCGTACCACGGCGATCTGGCTCTGCAGCCAGCTGCTGTCATCGAGCAGCTCGCCGACGTTTTCCAGCAACAGGTCGAACAGGCCAAGCAGCAGCACCTGCTGCTCCTGGCTGTCACCCGAGCGCACGCCGATCTGGTGGCACAGCTCGCGCAGGCGCTGGGACAGCGCCATCAGGTCGTTGCCAGGCCGCCACAGCCGCAGGGCGCCGCCGAGTGACTCTGCCTCCGCGGCCAGATCCGGCGCGCTGTGTAGCAGCGAGGACAGTGCACCGGCCAGGGTCTGACGCAGCAGGTCGCGCAGTTTTTCCGCGTCGGTCGGGCCGGCCAGCGGGTCTTCCACGTCGATGGTGCGGATGTATTTATCGATCAGCTGGCGCAGGGCGCGGGAGTAGGTCTCCCAGTCCTTGGCCGCGTGCGCCGATTGCAGGCGCTTGCCCATGTCGCCCAGCTCGCCGTGCAGGCTGGCCATGCCGTTGCCGAAGGCGCCCAGCAAGCCCAGCGGCTCGTGCACGTGGGAGAACAGCCGGGTCAGTGCAGCGGTCTGGGCCTTGGCATCCTGCGGCGCGGCCGACGTCGGGATGCCCGCCGGGCTGCCTGCGGGCAGCACTTGCCCGGTCAGGACCTGGCCATCGCCGGAGGTGTTCCGCCGGCGCGCCAGCAGGCGGCTCAATCCGCCTGAGGCGGATGGCTCGTCTTGGGGTTCCGGCATGTGGCTCACTCTCCAGGCAGGGGCGTCGGTGTGGCGACGCAGCGGACTCTCAGGTACGAATATCGGCGCTGCAGTGTCGGGCTTGAGCGCGCAGTAGCCAGGCCGTGACCGCCATCCAGCCCAGGATCAGCCCAATGACCGTTTTCTGCGCCAGGCCGCGCGGTGCCTCGCGCCAGAACGCCAGCACCCAGACGGAGGCAAAGCAGGCCAGCGCCCAGGGCAGGGCCCAGCGCAGATGCCGATGCCAGGCCGGGTCCTTGGCAAAGCGCAGGGCCTGCAGGATCAGGCCGGTGGTGGCCAGCAGGAAGGCCGATTGCGCCGAAATGCCATGGATGAGGCCTTCCAGCGTGCGATCCACGCCCGGCATGTCCATCCAGGCGAAGGCCGTCACTGTCAGCGACAGCCCGGCCAAGGCGAAGACCAGGACCGGTGCGGCACTGCGCGCGGCAGGCACCAGGGCCCGGCGCAGGCCCAGGCTCAGCGCCAGCATCCCCAGGCTCAATCCACAATAGGCGGCCTGCAGCAGATGCCCCCAGGGACCGATCAGGTACAAGCTCATCTGGCTGCGCACGAAGTCCAGCTCGGGCCGGAGCGCATGCATGAGCACGCCCACCACGAAAAAGCCAGCCAGGCTGGTCAGGGCGAACAGGGCCAGGGGCGCGGCGCGTCCGGCGGTGTCGGCCAAGCGTGCTGGAGATGAACGCAACGACGACATGGGAGCGTCAACGGTGGGTGAAAGCGGCGTGAGGGCTGAATGGTAAGGTTTTTGACCGATCCAAGCAGTGGCATGACAGGGGAATGGCAGACGAGTTTGTCCAGGCACCGGCACAGGCGGCCATGCCCGATCGCACCCTGCATGAAGCGCTGGATGCCGCGCCGGTCCTGATCTGGCGCTCCACTGCCGAGCGCCACTGTGACTGGTTCAACCGCACCTGGCTGGACTTTACCGGCCGTCGACTGGAAGAAGAGGTTGGACAGGGCTGGGTGCGGGACGTGCATCCGGAGGATCTGGTGTCCTGCCAGCACGCCTACGACCATGCGTTTCAGTTGCAGGAAGGCTTTACCTTGGAGTTCCGGTTGCGTCGGCATGACGGGCGCTATCGCTGGGTCAAGTCCGAGGGCCGCCCGTTTCATCGCAACGGCCGCTTTGCCGGCTACATCGGCAGCTGCATCGACATCCATGGCTATCGCGAATCCGAGCGCCGCCACCAGCAGATGGTCGACGAGCTCAACCATCGCGTGCGCAACATGCTCTCGGTGGTGCAGGCGATCGCCCGGCAGTCGTTGACCGGCGATGCCGAAGCGCTGCTCGCCTTCAATGGCCGCCTGATGGCGCTGGCAGGTGCGCACGATGTCCTGGTGACCCAGTCCTGGATCGGCGCCACGCTGCAGGACGTGCTGCAGCGTGCGTTGCAACCATGGTCCGACGATCCCCAGCGCGTGCTGCTCGATGGGCCAGTGGTGCCACTGCGCGCGCAGGCCGCGCTCACCTTCGCCATCGCAGCCCATGAGCTGTGTACCAACGCGGTCCGCCATGGCGCACTGTCGGCCGGCGGGCACGTAGAGATTGCCTGGGGCGTGAGCGAATCGCCTGCGCCGCAGCTGGCCCTCACCTGGCATGAGCGCGGTGGCCCGACGGTGCAGGCACCGGCACGGCGCGGATTTGGATCAGTGATGCTCGAACGCGTGCTGGCCGCCGAGGTCGGCGGAACGGTCAAGCTGGAATACCCACCGGACGGCTTTTGCTGCCGCGTGCTGGCGCCTTTGGAAGAAGTCCTCGCGGAGTTGCCTCGCCCATGAATAGTCCCTTGTCCGGCTTCCACATCCTGATCGTCGAAGACGAGCCGCTGGTGGCGCTGCTGGTGGAGGAAGTCATGGACCAGGCAGGCGCGCGCGCGACCATTGCCCGCGATATCCCCCAGGCCCTCAAGGCATTGGACGCAATACGTTTCGACGCCGCCGTGGTGGACATCAACCTGCGCGGCGAGCGGTCCTGGCCGGTCACCGATGCGCTGGCCGCCCTCGGCATCCCCTACATTCTGGCCACCGGCAACGCCGACCTGGGCGATGCACGCCTGCAGGCCGCGCCGGTGGTGGCCAAGCCGTATTCGGCCACGCAGTTGGTCAAGGCACTGGCCGATGCGCTGGGCGTGCGCCCGCCGGCTTGAGTCCCTTGGCACGCCTTTTCACCGTGCGGTCGCGCGCCTGCGGGCATGCTCCGGCGCCATCACGGGATGCAACAAGAGGGCTGCGTTTGTCGTCCGATGCTGCGAAGCGGTTGGAGGCTGCATGAAGATCCTGCATGTCGGGGCCAGCGGGCTGGTCGGCGGATTCGTGCTTTCGCAGTTGCTGACCGATCCACGCATCGAACAGGTCATCGCACCCACTCGCAAAGCATTGGCCATACGTCATGCGCGGCTGGACAACCCGGTCGTGGATTTCGAGCGACTGCCTAGCGCGGACGCGGCGCTTTGGCGTGCCGATGCGGTCATCTGCACACTGGGAACGACGATGAAGCAGGCTGGCTCGCGTGCACGCTTTCGCCGCGTCGATCATGACTACACGTTGCAAATCGCGCGTAACGCCCTGCAGGGCGGCGCGTATGCGTTTGCATTGAATTCGGCCTTGGGCGCCGATCCGGCCTCGCGCTTTTTCTACAACCGCGTCAAAGGCGAGCTGGAGCGCGATCTGCAGCAGTTGCCTTACCCGTCGATGACCTTCGTCCGGCCTGGCCTGATCGGCGGCAGGCGCGCGCAGTTTCGTGCAAGTGAACAGGCGTTCGCGGCTGCGCTGAAATTGGTTGGCCCGCTGCTTCCGCCACGCTGGCGGATCAATCCGGCTGCGCATATTGCGGCTGCATTGGTGGATTCGGCCACCCAGGCGATGCCGGGACGCCACGTGGTGGACGCAGCCGAACTGGCCTGACATTGGTCTTTCTTTCAAGGCAAGACCGTTGTCCAGCAACCGTCGGGTGCATGACGATTCTGTGCTGAATACGCGCCTGTCACGCGAGAGGCGACGCCGGTCACGAAAAATGCTGCGGTGCTTCACGCATCTTTTATCGCAGCGTTTCTAGATTCATCCCGAAGGTGCGGAGGTCTCCGCATCGTTCTCGCTCTGCCGCTCCCTCGCTCCAGCCATCACCTTCCGGGCCTACCGGACGGTGGCGGTCGCGTCACCGTCGTTTTCCCCCGGCCCTTTCGACGGACTTGTCCATCATGGTTTCACAGACGCTCCCGTTCTCTCCCAGCCAGCTGCGCGACGGCCTGGCCGTCGATCTGCCTAGCGTGCGCCAAGCACTGCGCGATGCGCGCGGTCGTTTCATCCGGCGCCCGGTCATGCCGCCGGCCTCCGTCGAGCCGCCGGCGTGGATCAATAAACGCGCCTCGCTGTTCGTCACCTCGGAGATGAGCGACTTCATCAAGGCGGGCGGGCTGGGCGAGGTCTCGGCCGCGCTGCCGCGCGCGCTTCGTCGCCACTTCGATGTGCGGGTCCTCATCCCCGGTTACAGCGCGGTGCTGGCCAAGGCTGGCAAGGTTGCCGTGGTCGGGCACATCGCCGGCTACGCCGGCCTGCCTGCCTGCAGCGTGGGCTTGACCCAGCAGGCAGATGGACTGCCGGTCTACGTGCTGTTGTGCCCGGAGCTGTTCGAGCGCGAGGGCTCGCCCTATGTCTCGGCCGCTGGAAGCGACTGGGATGACAACGCGGTGCGCTTTGCCACCTTGTCCCATGCAGCGGCGGAAATCGCCGCCGGCCGCGCGGGTCTGGCCTGGGTGCCGGAGCTGCTGCACCTCAACGACTGGCCATGCGCCATGGCGGCCGCCTACGTGCGTTGGTCTGGTGGCCAGACCCCGTGCCTGCTCACCATTCACAACCTGGCCTATCAGGGCCTGTTCCCACTTTCGGCAGCGCCGCTGCTCGGGATCCCAGCCGCGGCCACGCGCGATCTGAATTTCTACGGACAGCTGTCGTTCCTGCAGGGTGGCATCGTGCATGCCAAGCAGGTCAATACAGTGAGCGTCAGCTACGCCGACCAGATCACCCGTCCGGCGCTGGGCTGCGGGTTGGACGAACTGCTCTCGCGTCGCGCGGCCGCCGGACGCCTGAGCGGCATCCTCAATGGCATCGATGCCAGCTACGACCCGCGGACCGACACACACCTGCCGGTGCATTTCAGTGTCAACGAGTGGGCCGGCAAGAACGCCAACGCCCAGCGCGTGCGCCGCGAGTTCGGCCTGCGCGACAGCCGCGGGCCGTTGTTCTCGGTGGTCTCCCGTCTGGTGCACCAGAAGGGCCTGGACATGATCTGCGACGTGGCCCCACAGGTGGCAGCCGCGGGTGGACAGATCGTCTTCATCGGGGAAGGCGAGCGCCACCTGGAAGACTGCGTGCGCAAGCTGTGCCGGCGCTATCCGGGTCACATCGGCGCGTACATCGGCTTTGACGAAGGCCTGGCGCGGCAGATCTATGCCGGCTCGGATTTTCTGTTGATGCCCTCGCGCTTCGAGCCCTGCGGCCTGAGCCAGATGTACGCCCAGCGCTTCGGCAGCCTCCCGATCGCGCATGCCACCGGTGGCCTGATCGATACCGTCGACGATGGCGTGACGGGCTTCCTGTTCGATGAACCTTCCTCCGACGCACTGCGCCGCTGTGTTGGCCGCGCCTTCCGCACCTATCGCATGCCGCGGTTGATGACGGCCATGCGCCGCGCCGCGATGCTCACGCCGAGCGGCTGGGACGTGGCCGGGCGCAAGTATCGTGCGCTGTACGAGCAGGTCGCCACCACCGCATGAGTGATCGCATCGAACTGCTGGATAGCACGCACGTGGTGTCAGAACCTTCCGTTTCGAATTCGCCGCGATTGCTCGACCCGCAGTTGGAAGCGGTGATGCAAGGCCAACCCGCGGATGCCTTTGCCGTACTGGGCGCGCATCCGGCTGCAGACGGTGCTTTGCGCGTACGTGCCTTCGTGCCCGGGGCCGATGGCATGTGCCTGCTGGACGAAACCGGCAAGGTCGTCGCGCTGATGCGTGAGGTGGACGAGCGCGGCCTGTTCGAGGGCACCCTGGGCGCGGCCATCGCCTATCGCCTGCGCATCGCCTGGCCGGCCGGCATGCAGGACATCGAGGATGTCTACGCCTTCGGTCCGCTGCTGGACGATGCCACGCTGCACGCCATCGTCGGCGGTGATGGCGAGGCGCTGCGACATGCCCTGGGGGCGCATCACGTCACCATTGGCGGCGTGCCTGGCGTGCGTTTTGCCGTCTGGGCACCGAACGCGCAGCGCGTCTCGGTCGTCGGGGACTTCAACGGCTGGGAAGGCCGCCGCCACCCCATGCGCCTGCGCCATGCGGCTGGTGTGTGGGAGTTGTTCATCCCACGCATCGCAGCCGGGGTGCGCTACAAGTACGAGCTGCTGGCAGACGGCGTGCGCCTGCCGCACAAGGCCGATCCACTGGCGCGCCAGGCCGAGGTGCCGCCTGCCACGGCATCCATCGTGCCGCTCGGCGAGGCCTTCGCCTGGGATGACGTGAACTGGCTGTCCCGGCGCGCCAGCCAGGATGCCAGCCGCAGCCCGACCCTGGTCTATGAGGTCCATGCGGCGTCCTGGCGTCGCGACGCCGAAGGCCGCCCGCTGGACTGGGATGGCCTGCGTGCGCAGCTGATTCCCTATGTCAAAGGCCTGGGCTTCACCCATATCGAACTGCTGCCGATCACCGAATATCCGTTTGGTGGTTCGTGGGGATATCAGCCCCTGGGCATGTATGCGCCCACCGCGCGTCACGGGACGCCGGACGGCTTCGCGCGCTTCGTCGATGCCTGCCACCAGGCCGGCATCGGCGTGATCCTGGACTGGGTGAGCGCGCACTTTCCCAATGACGTGCATGGCCTGCAGCGCTTTGACGGCACGGCCCTGTACGAGCACGCCGACCCGCGTGAGGGCTTTCATAAGGACTGGAACACACTCATCTACAACTACGGCCGCCACGAGGTCAGTGCGTATCTGATCGGCAGCGCGCTGGAGTGGATCGAGCGTTATCACATCGATGGCCTGCGCGTGGATGCGGTGGCCTCCATGCTCTACCGCGACTACAGCCGCGGCGAAGGCGAGTGGGTGCCCAACGCGCATGGCGGCCGCGAGAACCTGGAGGCGGTGGAGTTCATCAAGCGGCTCAACAGCGAGATTACGCGCCGCTTCCCCGGGGTGATGGTGATCGCCGAGGAATCCACAGCCTGGCACGGCGTGACCACACCGGTCGAACACGGCGGCCTGGGCTTCACCCACAAATGGAACATGGGGTGGATGCACGACACGCTGGAATACATGAAGCGCGACCCGGTGCATCGCAGGCATCACCACAGCGAGATGACCTTCGGCATGGTCTACGCGTTTTCCGAACGCTTCATGCTGCCGCTGTCGCACGACGAGGTGGTCCACGGCAAGGGCTCGCTGCTGTCCAAGATGCCGGGCGATGCCTGGCAGCAGCGGGCTAACCTGCGCGCCTACTTCGCCTTCATGTGGGCGCATCCGGGTCGCAAGCTCCTGTTCATGGGCGGCGAGTTCGGCCAAATCCAGGAATGGAACCACGACACCCAGCTGGAGTGGGACTTGCTGCGCGATGCCGGCCACCGCGGCCTGCAGCTGCTGATCGGCGACATGAACCATCGCTTGTGCGAGCGGCCTGCGCTGTATGCCGGCGACCACCTGCATGAGGGTTTCGACTGGAGCGTGGGCGATGATCAGGAAAACAGCGTCTTCGCGTTCCTGCGGCACGATCCGTCCGGCGACGCGCGGCCGGTCCTGGCGGTGAGCAACATGACGCCGCTTCCGCGCTTCGGGTATCGCGTCGGCGTGCCGCGTGCCGGCCGCTGGCGTGAGTTGCTCAACACCGACAGCCAGCACTACGGCGGTTCCAACCTGGGCAACGGCGGTGCACTGATGACCGATGACGAAGGCATGCACGGCCATGCGCAGTCGCTCCTGCTCACGCTGCCGCCGTTGTCGACCTTGTGGCTGGAGCCTGTGGAGTGAGCCCGCCCCGCGCTTGGTGGGGCGCGTTGCCGGCCGAGGACGACCATGTGCGCTTCCGCCTGTGGGCACCGGATGCACAGGAGGTGCTGCTGGCAGTGAAAGGCGGCGCGCATCACCGCATGGAGCGCGACGAGGACGGCAGCTTTTCCGCCTGCATCACCTGTACCGAAGGTGCGCGTTACCACTACCGCATCGATGGGGGTGGGCCCATCCCGGATCCGGCCTCGCGTCGCCAGCCCGAAGGCGTGCACGGCGACAGCCAGCTGTACTACCCCGAGCGCTTTGACTGGAAGACAACGGAGTGGAACGGCCGGCCGTGGAACGAGGCCGTGCTTTACGAACTGCATGTCGGCACCTGTGGCGGCTACAACGGCGTGCGTGCGCAGTTGCCTGCGCTGAAGGCGCTGGGCATCACGGCCATCGAGCTGATGCCGCTCAACGAATTTCCCGGCCGGCGCAACTGGGGCTACGACGGCGTACAGCCGTATGCACCCGAGTCGGCCTACGGCACGCCGGACGAGCTCAAGACCCTGATCGACGAAGCCCACGCGCTGGGCCTGATGGTATTGCTGGACGTGGTCTACAACCATTTCGGCCCAGAAGGCAATTATCTGGGCCAGTACGCATCGGGATTCTTCCGCCCGGACACGCCGACGCCCTGGGGTGCGGCCATCGATTTCCGCCAGGAAGCGGTGCAGCGGTTCTTCGTCGACAACGCGCTGATGTGGCTGCACGAATATCGTTTCGATGGACTGCGCCTGGATGCGGTGCATGCGATCACGCCGAACGCCTTTCTCGACGTGCTGCGTGAAGCCATCGAGCGAAGCCTGCCGCCGCAGCGCCATGTGCATCTGGTGCTCGAGAACGAAGCCAACCAGGCCTCGTTGCTGGCCGATGGTTACAGCGCGCAGTGGAACGACGATTTCCACAACGCCCTGCATGTGCTGCTGACCGGGGAGCGAGAGGGGTACTACGCCGGCTTTGCCGACGACCCCACGGCGCATCTGGCGCGTGTACTGGGCGAGGGCTTCGCCTACCAGGGCCAGCATGATCATCGCGGCCATGCGCGCGGCGAACCCAGTGGCGCGCTGTCGCCGCAGAAGTTCGTCATTTTCGCGCAGAACCACGACCAGATCGGCAACCGTGCGCTGGGCAACCGGTTGATCACGCAGGTGCCCGGGGCGAGGTTACGCGCAGCGCTGGCGCTGACGGCGTTGACACCGATGATCCCGATGTTCTTCATGGGCGAGCCCTGGGGCAGCCACGCGCCGTTCCAGTTCTTCACCAATTACGGCCCGCCCCTGGACGAAGCCGTGCGCGAAGGGCGTCGTCGCGAGTTCGCGCATTTCGCTGCGTTCTCCGAGCCGGAAGCTCGCAAGGCCATCCCTGATCCCAATGCGCCATCCACCTTCGAAGCCTCGGTGGCCGACATTGCCGACAGCGCGCAGGGAGAGGGTGCCAAGTGGCGTGACTGGTTTAGCGCACTGATGGCCTGCCGTCGCGAGCACCTGGTGCCTGGCTTATCGCAGGCGCGGGCACTGGGCGCGCGCGCGCTGGGGCAGGGGGCCATCGCCGCTGGCTGGCAGTTGCCGCAGGGGCAGTGGCATGTGCAGGTCAACTTTGGCGATGCACCCATCGCGATCGCGCTGCCGGCCGGGCAGGACGTCCACCGCGAAAACGCGGGTGATGTTCCCGACGTGTTGGCACCAGGCGGATTCATCGCGCGACGGATCGACGACGCATGAGCGAAGCAGCGCTGCACGCGCTGGCCGAAGCGGCCGGCATCCTCGTCGATTGGGAGGACGCAGCCAGCCAGCCACAGCGCGTGGGAGACGACACGTTGCGCGCGGTGCTGGCAGCCTTGCGCCTGCCGGCCGACAGCGAGGCGCAATGCCGTCAGAGTCTGCAAGACGTGCAGCAATTGCAGGCCGACCCGGTGCTGGTCACCGCCGTGCCCGGCACGCGCGTGCGCATTGCGCGCCGTACCGGCGGGCGCTACCGGCTTGTGCATGAGGACGGCGGCACGCAGGACGGCGTCATCGACGCGCAGGGCGCACTGCAGGCGCCCGTGCAGACCGGTTACTGGACGCTGGAGGATGATCATGCCGCCCGCACGCTGGCGGTAGCGCCTCCGCGCTGTTTCGGCGTGGCGGACCTGACGGGCGAATCCACCCCGCGCAGCTGGGGCGTGGCATTGCAGGTGTACTCGGCACGCAGCCCGGCCGATGCCGGCGTCGGCGATGCAGAGGGCGCGCTGACCTGGGCGCGGCGGGTGGCGGCCCATGGCGGCGATGCGCTGGCGCTCAGTCCGGTACATGCGGCGCGTCCGCTACGCGGGTATTACAGTCCGTATTCACCCAGCGATCGTCGCTTCTTCGATCCGGTGCACGCGGCGCCCGCGCTGCTGCTGGGGCTAGCACAGGCCCGGCAGGGGCTGCAGCTGGCCGGATCGAGCGAGCTGGCGCGGACGCTGGGTGATGCCGATCTGGTGGATTGGCGTGCCTCGTCGGAGGTGCGCTGGCGATGGCTGCAGACGCTATACGCGCGCCGCGACACGCTGGGTCCGGCGCTGCTTGAGGACCTGCAGCTGTTCGCGCGCGAAGGCGCCGATGCGCTGCAGGCGTACTGCGCGTTTGCCGCCAACGACGCTGGCGATGGCAACCCGGACCTGCATCTGTTCGCGCAATGGCTGGCTGCACGCAGCTGGCAGACGGTGCAGCGGCAAACGCGCGAAGCGGGCATGCGCATCGGCCTGATTGCCGACCTGGCGGTGGGCTTCGATCCCCTCGGCGCCGAAGCCGCGGCCTGGCCGCAGGCCGTGCTGCACGGGCTGGAGCTGGGCGCGCCGCCGGATGCATTCAACGCCGACGGCCAGGTCTGGGGCATCACCGGCTATTCCCCGACGGGCCTGACGCAGACCGGCTTTGCGCCGTTCATTGCCCTGCTGCGCGCGGTGATGCGCGACCGCGGCGGCGTGCGCATCGATCACATCCTAGGTCTGCTGCGGCTATGGACCGTGCCGCGGGGCGCGCGCAAGGGCGAGGGCGCCTACCTGCGCTATCCGCTGCA
>JBEVNH010000006.1:0-8078 GCA_040508175.1 Pseudoxanthomonas sp. | reverse complement strand
GCCTGCTTGTCACTTCCGCTTAGCGGGGCCCTGGATAGCGTCGTGACATCGCACTGACTTTCCAAGGAACCCGCCATGCCTATCGTCCGCCTGCGCCTGACTGCCGACGCCGACCGCGCCAGTGAGCTGATCCACGCCATCGAGGCGATCGAAGGCATCGAACGCGTGGAAGAAGTGGCCGACCTGATGCCGCACATGGACGATGATGACTCCAGTTCGGCAGGCTTGCCGGATGATGCATCGCCGGGCTTCCACGCCATCGAGGTGGAGACGCCGAACGAGGAAGGCGACCGCCGAGTGCGTCTGGTGGCCGAGCGCTTTGCCGAATCCACCGGCAGCGCGGTGGAAATCGTCGACGAGTTCTGACGCCTGCATTGCTTGGCCGCAATCCGCGGCGCAGCGCGCCTAGTCCAGCGTACGTGGCCGCTGTGGGCGAATGCGCCAATGCAGGCTCCAGGCGGTCACCAATGCGTGCCCCAACAGGAGCCCGCCCGGCGCAAACAGGCTGGCGTGGTCGAACAGCGGGATCCACGCCAGCGCATCGGCCTGGACCAGGCGCCGCCAGAGATCCAAGGCGCCCAGCAGCAACCGCGCCAGCACCGCGAGCATGAGCAGGGTCATCCACATCGCACTTGGCGTGTAATGCCAGCTGCCGTCGGGGAATCGCTCCAGGCGCCCCAATGCGAGCCCGATGACGCCGGACACGCCGCCCGTTATCAATCCGATACCGGCGTAACGCACGGCGCCTGGCCACGCCCAGGAAGCAGCCGCCGCGCCGGTCAGGAACAGCAGCACCGACACAGGGAACAACCAGGCGTTCAGGCGCGTCCAGAAGGGCCACAGCCGCTGGCGCGCCCTGCCCATGCGATAGCGACGCCACAGCCACCAAGGCAGCAGCAGCACCCACATGCCCGCCACGACGGATACCACCAGTAGCACGATCAGCAAGGGCATCGGCAGGCCTTGTTCATGGAGGCAATGTCGCTACCGAAGCGCGGGCAACGACGCGTTCGCGATACAGCACGTACAGGCCGCTGCCGACGATGATGCCGGCGCCGATCCAGGTGATGCCGTCAGGCAACACGCCCCATAGCGCCACGTCGAGGATCACGCCCCACAGCAGCGCCGAATATTCCAGCGGCGCGATCATCGAGGCTTCGCCGCGGCGGAAGGCTTCGGTCAGCAGCACCTGCGCGCCGGCGCCGGCCACGCCAACAATGCCGATCTGCAGCCAGTGCGCAGACTGCAGCGGCACCCAGCGCGGCCAGGCTAACAGGCCGGCCGCCACGCCCAGCAGCAGCACCATCCACAGCACCATCGCCTGGGTGCTGTCGCGTCGCGCCAGCAGGCGCGTAGTGAGGAAGCTGGCCGCATAGCAGCACGCGGCGACCAGCACCGCGCCGCCGGCCGTGGTCATCATGCCGGCGCCGGTCGGGCGCAGCACCACCAGCACGCCCAGCAGGCCGATGCCCACGGCCGCCCAGCGCCGCGGGCCGACGTGTTCACCCAGCACCGGGCCGGCCAGTGCCGTCACCAGCAGCGGCGCGGCGAAGGTGATCGCATAGGCGGTGGTCAACGGCAGGCGCGCCACGCCGTAGACGAAGCCGGCCATCATCAACACGCTCAAGGCCCCGCGGAGCAGGTGCATGGGCCAGTGCACGCGGACCAGGCTTTGCAGCGAGGCGGTGGACAGCGCCCAGATGAGCACCAGCGGGAACGAGGCCAGGCCGCGGATCGCGCCCACCTGCAGCGGTGGGTAATGCGCCGACAGGGATTTCAGGCCAGCGTCCATCAGTGCGAACAGCGCGACCGCGCCGAGCATGAACAATGCCGCTGAGCTGCGGTGCGGGGGCGAGGACGTCATGTGGTGGATTATCCCGCAGCAGCGCCGGCGCCGTCAGTGCCTCGGGCCGCACGTCCGATGCGCGCATCGGCACCCCCGGAGCGCTGCGTTACCCTATGCATCTTCTTTCCCAACGATGCGTCCGCCATGCCGTCTTTCGATGTCGTCTCCGAGGTCAACAGCCACGAGCTCACCAATGCCGTGGACCAGGCCAACCGCGAACTCACCAACCGCTTCGACTTCAAGGGCGTGGATGCCAAATTCGTGCTGGAAGACAACACCATCAGCCAGTCCGCGCCCAGCGATTTCCAGCTCAAGCAGATGGAAGACATCCTGCGTGCGCGCCTGATCGCCCGCGGCATCGATGCCCGCTGCCTGGAGTTCGGCGAGGTGGAAACCAACCTGGCCGGCGCGCGGCAAAAGATCAGCGTCAAGCAGGGCATCGAGCAGAAGCTGGCCAAGCAGATCGCGGCCAAGATCAAGGAAGCCAAGCTCAAGGTCGACACCCAGATCAATGGCGACAAGCTGCGCGTCAACGGCAAGAAGCGCGACGACCTGCAGGACGCCATCGCCCTGCTGAAGCAGCAGGAGTTCGAGCAGCCGCTGCAGTTCGACAACTTCCGCGACTGATCAGGCGCTTCACACCTACAGCAACGGCCCGCATCATGCGGGCCGTTGTCGTTCAGGGCATACGAAAAACCTCAAGCTGCGGCGCGCAGGCGCTCCACCAGCTGGTTGTCCTCGCCCTGCACCAGTGCGGTCAGCCCGAAGTTGAATTCGATGTCCTTGTAGGTAGCGGACTCGAATCCCAGCGCCGCGCCGCCACCTGCATCCTTGACCGGCGGCACCAGGCCGTCGCGCGTGGCGAAGGCGAAGTCGTCCCACAGCAGCGGGTCGCCTTCGATATTGAACTGCGTGGTGAGCTTGCGGAAGCGCTCGGAAATCACGAAGAAATGCACGTGCGCCGGCCGGTTGCCGTGGCGGCCCAGGCCATCCAGCAGCTGCTGTGTCGCGCCCTGCGGCGGGCAGCCGTAGCCCACCGGCATCTTGGTGAGGAATTCGTAGCGGCCATCGGCGCCGGTGCGCACGGCACCACGCAGGTTGAAATCGGTCTGGGCGCCGGTCGGGTCGAAGTGTGAGTAGAAGCCCTTGGAATTGGCATGCCAGCACTCAACGATGGCGCCTGCCACCGGCAGGCCGTCTGCATCGGTCACCGTGCCGTGGATGCGCAGCGGGCCGGCATCGGGGTCAGCATCCTGGTCGATGCGCGCACTGCGCTCGCGCACCGGCGCGCCGGCCACGTACAGCGGGCCTTCGATGGTGCGCGGCGTGCCGCCGGTGATGCCGGCGATGCGGTCTTCCTCGTCCAGCCGCATGTCGATGTAGTGCTCCAGCCCCAGGCCCGCGGCCAGCAAGGCCGCCTCGTTGTCCTGGCCGAGCTGGTTGAGGTAGTTGATGCCGGTCCAGATTTCATCCGGCGTCAGGTCCAGGTCCTCGATGGCCTTGAACAGGTCGGACATCAGGCGATGCACGACCTGCTTGGCGCGGACGTCACCACCGGCGCCGTCCAGATTGCTGAGGGTGCGCAGGAAGTCCTGCACCTCGGGCTGATTGAAGATGGTGACGCTCATCAGGGGACTCCTCCTCGGTTGCGGTGGCTGCCTTGACGCATTCCCTCCCGGGCGCGCGCAGGTGTGGAGAACAGCAGGCGATACCCGACAACAACAGAACCTGTTCACGATCCGTCGCGAGCGACGGTGGAGCGCAGCAGGATCGTGGACAGGTTTTCAGCGGTCGTCGTCGTGCAGCGAGGACGGATGCCGGCACAGCGGCATCACCTCGATCTTCATGTAAGGAAACAGCGGCAGCGACAACAGCAGGTCGTGCAGCTCGGACGGGCTGTCGACATCGAACACCGACACGTTCGAGTACTGGCCGACGATGCGCCAAATATGCCGCCACTTGCCGCTGCGCTGCAGCTCCTGGAAGCGCGCCTTCTCGGTGGCTTTCAACTCGGCGGCGCGCTCGGGCGTCATGTCCAGCGGCAGGTTCACATCCATCCGTACGTGGAACAGCATCTGGAACTCCTGGAAGTTCTGGAATGAAAAGGGGACGCCGCTCAGGCCGCGTTGGACTGCGTCGTGTTGGAGACCGCGACTGCGGCGCGCGGGCGGTCGCGGCGGAACGCATTCACGCGGTCCTCGTCCAGCGCGACCCCCAGGCCCGGCGCGGTCGGTACTTCCAGATGGAAATCGCGATACACCAGCGGCTGCGCGAGGATGTCCTCGGTCAGTAGCAGTGGGCCGAAGAGCTCGGTGCCCCACTGCAGATTCGGGAAGGTGGCGAACAGATGCGCGGCGGCAATCGTGCCGACCGAGCCTTCCAACATCGTGCCGCCGTACAGGCCGATGCCGGCCGCATCGGCAATCGCGCCGACCTTCTGCGCGGCGATCAGGCCACCGGACTGTTCGGTCTTGACCGCGAACACGTCCGCGCCAGCGACCTTGGCCAGCTCGAATGCACTCTCCGGCCCCTGCAGGATTTCATCGGCCATCAACGCAATGGGGAAGCGTCGCATCAGCCGCGTGAGCGCAGCAGCGGACGCTACCGGCTGTTCGGCCAGCTCGCAGCCGGCGTCGGCCAGCGCCGGCAGGCCACGCAGCGCATCGGTCTCGCTCCAGGCCATGTTGATGTCCACGCGCACCGCGCCGCGTTCACCCAGCGCGCGCTTGATCGCGACCACGTGCGCCACGTCCTCGGCCACCGACTTGCGCCCGATCTTGAGCTTGAACACGTTGTGCCGGCGCGCAGCCAGCATGGCTTCGGCTTCGGCGATGTCCTTGTCGGTCTCGCCGGAGGCCAGCGTCCAGGCCACGCCCAGGCGATCACGCACGCGGCCGCCCAGCAGTTCGGACACCGGCAGCCCGAAGCGCTTGCCCTGCGCGTCCAGCAACGCGGTCTCGATGGCGCACTTGGCAAAATGATTGCCCTTCACCAGCTTGCCGATCTTCGCCATCAGCGCCTGCACCTGGGTGGCATCGCTGGCCACCAGCACCGGGGCGATATAGGTGTCGATGGCCAGCTTCATGCTTTCCGGGCTTTCCGGGCCATAGGCCATGCCGGCGATGGTGGTGCCCTCGCCCAGGCCGACCACGCCGTCCTCGCAGTGCAGGCGCACCAGCATCAGCGTCTGCCCGCTCATGGTGGCCACGGACAGCCGGTGCGGGCGGATGGTGGGCAGGTCCACCAGCAGCGTTTCGACGGAGGTGATGTTGGGCATGTGCGTCCCTTGGAATCAGGAAGAGGAAGAAGTCGCCGCGCGCGCCTGCTCTTCCGGCGCGTCGCGGCGCAGCAGGTGGCTCAGCGTCATGATCACGATCGGCGTCAGCAGCGCGATGTAGGCGTTGTCCACGCCCCATGGATTGCCGGCCAGGTACCAGCCCACCGTGGCGAACAGCGAAGCGATGATGCTGATGAAGGCCCCGCGCGCCGTGCCGAAGCGCGGCGCATAGAACACCAGCAGCACCAGCACCGCCAGCGAAGCGCGCAGCGCCTTACCCAGGAAGGCGATCATCAACACCTTGGTCGACAGCAACGCAAAGGCAATGGGCAGCAGGCCGACCACCAACGTGGCGATGCGCACGAAGCGCAGCGAGCGGCCGTCATCGCCGTCCTTGTTGAAGTACGGCTCGTAGAAATCGCGCAGCAGCAGCGTGGCCGCGCCCATGCTGACCGCCGAGATGGTGCCGAACAGCGAGCCGGCCAGGCCCGCGACCACCAGTCCGGCGGCAATGCCGTCCATCCGCGCGATCAGCTGCGGGAAGGCCTGGATGGAATCGATCTGCGGGAACAGGACCGCCGCGCACATCCCCACCAGCGCCGCACAGATGCCGAACGGCACCATCAGCGTGGCGCAGTAGAAGCAGGCCCGCTGCGCCTTGCGCGCCTCGCTGACGGCGTTGACCGCCTGGATCACGTACTGGGTGGAGAAGATCGAGCCGATGCCGGCGATCATCCACGCCACGATCTGGCCCCAGCCAATGGCCGTCCAGTCAAACATGCGCGCCGGCAGCGCGGTCTTCAGCCCGTCGATGCCCCCGACCTGGCTCAGCGCGAACCCCAGCGCCAGCACCACGCCGATGTACTTGAGCGCGGCATGCACGAAATTGGTGTAGATCACCGAGCGCATGCCACCGACGCTGACATAGACCACCGCCACCACGCCGACGATCACCGTGGCCAGCACGCGGTTGATGCCCAGCAGGCCGCCCAGCACCGCACCGCCGCTGGCGTAGATGGACACCGCCACGATCTCCAGCGCGAAGATGGTGATCAGCGAGGTGGCGATGCGGGTGCGCTCGCCGTAATTGGACGCCAGCACGCCGGAGATGGTGTTGATCCCCAGGTCCTTGTAGCGCCGCGCCAGCAGCCAGGCGAACAACACGAAGCCCAGTGCCAAGGCGAACAGATTCCAGGCGGCCGAGATACCTGTCTGGTATCCGGCCTGCGCGGTGCCGATGCTCACGGCCGTGCCGATGAACTCGGACAGCATCAGGAAGCCGATCAGCACCGCCGGGAAATGCCCGCCGCCGCTGGTATATGCGCTGGACGAGCGCGAATGGCGCCGGACCAGGAAGCTGATGGCGGCCAGCCCGAAGATATACAGGCCGGTGACGGCGAAAACGGTCAGATTGCTCGACATGACATGCCACCGGCACCTGCCTGCACGGATCGCCGTGTCGCAACACGGCAGCCCCACAAGCGCACGGCGTCTCCCTCCAGATCATCAATGCGGGTCACAGGGTGCGCGGCCAATGGCCATCAGTCCAATATCGAATACATCCCATGCCATACTTTCAAGGTATGGAGATCCGACACCTGCGCTATTTCCTGGCCGTGGCCGAGACCTTGAACTTCACCAAGGCCGCCGAGCAGCTGCACATCGCCCAGCCGCCCCTGAGCCGGCAGATCCAGCAACTGGAGGAAGAACTGGGCACGCAACTGATCGTGCGCACCAGCCGGCCGATCCGCCTGACCGAGGCCGGGCGCCTGTTCCACCAGGAAGCGGTGCAGCTGCTTGGCCGCCTGGAACAGATGAAGGAGGCGGCCCGGCGCGTGGGCCACAGCCAGCGCCGCGTGCTGTCGATCGGCTTCGTTGCCTCGGTGCTCTACGGCGGCCTGCCGGCGGTGGTGCGGCGCCTGCGCCTGCAGCGCCCGGAGCTGGAAATCCGCCTGACCGAGATGATGTCCGGCGAGCAGGTCGAAGCCCTCAAGGCCGGCCGCATCGACCTGGGCTTCGGCCGCATCCGCAGCCACGATGCGGCGGTCGAGCGCCTGGTGCTACGCGAGGAGCGCCTGGTCGCCGCCCTGCCCCACGACCACGCCCTGGCCCGCAGCATCAAACCGCTGTCGCCCACGCAACTGGCCGGACGTCGACTGATCGTCTATCCCAGTCGCCCGCGCCCAAGCTTTGCCGACCAGGTGCTGTCGCTGCTGGCCGACCACGGCGCGCATCCGCGCGAGGTGCAGGAAGTCGGCGAGCTGCAGACCGCCCTCGGCCTGGTGGCCTCGCAGGCCGGCATCTGCCTGGTGCCGGCCTCGGCCCGCACGATGCGCGCGGACCTGCACTACCGCCTGGTCGACGACGAGCACGCGACCTCGCCGGTGATCCTCAGCTACCGCCGTAACGACACCTCGGACCTGGTCGATGCGGTGAAGGGCTGCATCCGTGCGGTCTATGCCGAGGCGCCGCCGTGGCTGGACCCTGCCTACAATACGGTTCACGAGTTTTAGCAGTACGAGCCATGGATTCCACGCGTCCCGATCCCCTGCGCGACCCGATCGCCGATACCCGCCGCTGGCTGGAGAAAGCCGTCATCGGCCTGAATCTGTGCCCCTTCGCCAAGGCGGTCTACGTCAAGGAGCAGGTGCGCTTCGTGCTGAGCGATGCCACCACGCCGGAAGCTCTGCTGGAGCAGCTGATGGAAGAACTGGTACTGCTGCGCGAGACGCCGGCCGAGGTCATCGATACCACGCTGATCGTGCACCCGGACGTGCTGGGAGACTTCCTGGACTATAACGATTTCCTCGACAACGCCGACATGGCCGTCGAACAGCTGGACCTGCAGGGCATCCTGCAGGTCGCCAGCTTCCACCCCGATTACCAGTTTGCCGGCGTGGCGCCGGACGACGTCTCCAACTACACCAACCGCGCACCGTGGCCGACGCTGCACCT
>JBEVNH010000167.1:0-5243 GCA_040508175.1 Pseudoxanthomonas sp. | reverse complement strand
ATGAACATCGACGGCACCAACACCCTGGCCTGCACGCGTGCGATCGACGACTGCGCCAAGGCCGAGGTGCCGATCTATCCATTGCCGCACATGGACGTCATCAAGGACCTGGTGCCGGACCTGACGCACTTCTACGCGCAGTACGCCTCGATCAAGCCGTGGATCCGCACGCAGACCCCGGCGCCGCCGGACCGCGAGCGCTTGCAGTCGCCGGAGGACCGCAAGAAGATCGACGGCCTGTACGAGTGCATCCTGTGTGCGTGCTGCTCGACCAGCTGCCCGAGCTACTGGTGGAACGGCGAGCGATACCTGGGCCCGGCCATCCTGCTGCAGGCCTATCGCTGGATCATCGACTCGCGCGATGAAGAAACCGGTGCGCGCCTGGACGATCTTGAAGATCCGTTCAAGCTGTATCGCTGCCACACCATCATGAACTGCGCGCGCACTTGCCCGAAGGGATTGAACCCGGCGCTGGCGATCACGGAGATCAAGAAGTTGATGATGGCCCGCCGGGCCTGATTCGATGGTCGGTGGACGGAGCCGCGAGGTTCCACACGCATGACACCAAGGCGGCGCTCCCGAAAGGGCAGCGCCGCACTTGCGAGAGGTGAACCGGAATGACCGAGCTCGACCCCCAGTTGAAGCGCCTGCGCTGGCGTTGCCGACGCGGCATGCGGGAGCTGGACCAGCTGTTCGAGCGCTACCTCGACCGCGCATGGGCGAAGGATTCCGAAAACGAGCGTGCGGTTTTCCTACGCCTGCTCGATTGCGAGGACGATAAGCTCTGGCGCTGGTTCATGGGCTACGAGGCCTGTCCCGATGCCGAGCTCGACGCGACGATCCAGCGCATCCTCAAGCTGCCGCCTTGAATGGCGGCCCTCGCGCTGGCAGGCCGCTCTGCTGGCGTTGGTGGTGGCACTGGCGGCGTTTTCCTTGTTGAACTGCGCATTGCCTGGCGTCCTGGCCTGGCCGGCTGCGGTCCTGGTGATGGCGGCAGGGGCGCGGCAGGTGCGTCGGGAGCTGCGGCATCGGGCGCGCGTCCTGGTGTTCGGTCCTCCGCATGGGCTGCAGGTCGATGGCGTGGCCGTCGAGCAGGCCAGGGTGCAATGGCGTGGGCCGTTGGCCTTTGTCAGCTGGAAGCGCCCTGGCGCCCGCGGGTACGAACGGCTGGCGTGCTGGCCGGACACGCTGCCGGCGGCTCAACGACGTGAACTGCGACTAGCCGCAAGCGAAGGGGCCATATCGCCGCGCACGGGCGTAATGGCACCATAGCGGCCTATGTTCAAACCCATTCCTGTCGCCATCGGCCTGCGCTACCTCCGGGCCAAGCGGCGAAACGGCTTCATCTCCTTCATCTCGTTGGCATCGATCCTGGGCATTGCGCTGGGCGTGACCGTGCTGATCACCACGCTGGCGGTAATGGGCGGGTTCCAGCGCGAGATCCGCGACCGCCTGCTGCAGATGACGGCCCATGCCACCGTCACCGGGGCTGGCGAGACCTTGTTGGACTGGCAAACCGTGGTGGATGGCGCCAAGAAGGATGCACGCGTTTCCGGTGCGGCGCCCTACGTGGAAGTGCAGGGGCTGATCAGCGGCAACCGCGACCCGCAGGGGGCGATGGTGCAGGGCGTGCTGCCTTCGCTGGAGCCGCAGGTCTCGGTGATCCGCGACAAGATGAAGCAGGGCACGTTCGATTCGCTGCAGCCGGGCAAGTTCAACATCCTGCTGGGCGAGGAGCTGGCGCTATGGCTGGGGGTGCGCGTGGGCGATACAGTCAACGTGACCACCGCCAACATGCAGGGCACACCGATGGGCGGCCTGCCGCGAGCCAAGCGCTTCGTGGTCAGCGGCATCTTTTCCGCCGGCATCAACGAGGTCGACCGTGGCCTGGCCGTGGCCGACCTGCAGGACATGCAGCGGCTGTTGCGCATGGGTGATGCCGTGACCGGCGTGCGGTTGAAGATGCACGACATGAACCAGGCCTGGGACGTGGCGCGGGACCTGGTCATCAGCCTGCGCCAGCAGTACCGCATCAGTGACTGGACGCGCGAGAACGCCAACCTCTACCAGTCGTTGAAGATGGAGAAGACGGTGATGGGCATCCTGCTGTCATTGATCATCGCCATGGGCGCGTTCAACCTGGTTTCTTCCCAGGTGATGCTGGTCACTGACAAGCAGGCCGACATCGCCATCCTGCGCACGCTCGGTCTCACTCCGCGTGGTGTCATGCAGGTCTTCATGGTGCAGGGCTCACTGATCGGCATCATCGGCACGGTGGCCGGGGTGATCGGCGGCATTGTGCTGACCATGAACCTGGAGCGCATCCTGGGCCTGATCGAGCGAGCCTTCAACGTCACGCTGCTGCCGCCGGACGTGTACTACATCACCGGCCTGCCGTATCAGTTGGAGGCCAGCGACGTGGTGGTGATCGCCTGTGTGGCGCTGACCATGGCCTTCCTGGCCACGCTGTACCCGGCATGGCGCGCGGCCCGTACCCAGCCGGCGGAGGCGCTGCGCTATGAGTGAGTCACTGCAGGACGATGTGGCGGTGATCCGGGCCGATGCCCTGGGCAAGACCTATGCCGAGGGACGCATGAAGACGCCGGTCTTCGATGGCCTGGACCTGGCCGTGATGCCGGGCGAGACCGTGGCGATCGTCGGGGCCTCTGGTGCGGGCAAGAGCACGTTGCTGCACCTGCTGGGCGGGTTGGATACGCCAACCTCGGGCGAGGTGTATGTCAGCGGGCAGAAGATGTCTTCGTTGTCCGATTCGGCCCGTGGCCGGTTGCGCAACCAGTCGCTCGGCTTCGTCTACCAGTTCCATCACCTGCTGCCGGAATTCACCGCGCTGGAAAACGTGATGATGCCGGTGATGCTGGGTGGCGCCGATGCGCAGGCGGCCAGCGGCACGGCCAAGGCCTTGCTGGAGTCGGTCGGCCTGGGCCATCGCCTCGAGCATAAGCCGGGTGAGCTGTCCGGCGGCGAGCGCCAACGCGCAGCGGTCGCGCGCGCACTGGTCAACAAACCGGCCTGTCTGCTGGGCGACGAGCCCACCGGCAATCTGGACGAGAAGACCGCCGCGGTGGTGTTCGACCTGATGCTGGACCTCAACCGCGCTCAGGGCACCAGCCTGGTGCTGGTGACGCACGACCGCCGCCTGGCGGCGAAGCTGGACCGTACCCTGGAACTGCGCAGCGGCAAGCTGCATGCGTTGGAGCGCGCCGAGCTGATCGGCTGATCGGTTCTTCCTTGGGCGTTGCCCGCGTTCAGCGCATGGGTACGTCTGCCTGGCGCAACAGCATCACGTATTCGGTGCCTTCCTCGCCGGTGATCACAAAGCCCAGGCGTTCGTAGAGCGTGCGCGCCGGGTTCTGCTTCAGCACATTGAGGGTGACGTCGTGTCCGGCGTCGCGTGCTTCCTGGATGAAATCGAGTAGCAGGGCGCGTCCGAGCCCGCGCCCCTGCAGCTCGGGTGCCAGCTGGATCTGGATGACCTTCCACGGTGCATGCTCGCGGTCCGCCTTGAACAACCCAACGACCTGTCCGTCTTCTACCAGCACCTGCGCCTGGTCGTAGCGCTTGCGCAGCTTGGCCATGTGGTACGCATCGGAGGTGTCCGCGCCCGACGCACGCATGTGCGCTTCCATCGTCTGCTTGCGCAGCGCGAGCAGGGCGGGAATGTCGGCCTCGGTGGCAGGGCGAAGCTGTGGGCGCTCGGGCAGGGACATGGCGGGTTCGCGCGCTGGGCGGGGCAGTATGCGATGACGCTGCAGACGGGGGAACTTCCTACCGACCGGCCGGCCACGGGCTGACGGACGCTGCGTGAAGCCATCGCGACGATGGCGGCATGGCACTGACTCCCAAGCAGACCCGTCACCCGGAAAGCGCGATCGCACGCGTTGCCGGTGTTCTGTCGCGGTGGCGCGGTCAGGCGGGACGCTGCGTGGTTTCACCTTTCGGACTGGGCGTCGCATTGGCGCTGGTAGCCGGTTGCCTGCTGGTGGTGCAGCTGCCGGAGCGCCTGCCGCTGGGGGTTTTATGGCCCGGATTGGGCGCCGGGCTGTGGGCCTGGTGGCGGGGCGGCGCGCTACGGCTGGTTGGCGCGGCGTTGCTGGGCATTGGCCTGTGCGGCCTGCACATGGACGCGACCTTGGTGCGGCAGCTTGCTGTGGCGGATGCCTCCCGCGACGTGGTGGTGCATGGGCGCGTCGTGTCCTTGCCGGACCTGCAGGCACGCAGGACGCGCTTTGTGTTCGAGCTGGAGGCGGATGCGGCGCCATCTCTGCCCAAGGGACGGCAGCTGGTCTTGTCCTGGTTCGACGATTTCGACGCACGTGCGCCCGGGCCGCGGACTGCGCTGCGGGCCGGCCAGCGCTGGCATTTCACCGTCAAGCTGCGTGCGCCGCGTGGCCTGCGCAATCCAGGCGGCTTCGATGCCGAGCGCCAGCTGCTGGCCCAGCGCATCGTGGCCACCGGGTATGTGCGTGCGCCGGATCAGGCAAGGCTGCTCGCGCCTGCCAGCGGCATGGGCGCATGGCGCGATGCCACCGCGCGTCGGATCGAGGCATCAGTGACATCACCCGCTTCTCGGTTCGTCACGGCCCTGGCCATCGGTGACACGCGCGGCCTGCAGGATCGGGACTGGGAGCTGTTGCGCGCGGCCGGATTGACGCACCTGATCGCCATTTCCGGCTTCCATGTCGGTCTGGTCTCCGGCTTGTGTGCGGTGTTGACCGGCGTCCTGTGGCGGTCTGCGCCATGGCTGGCCTTGCGTGTTCCGCGGCCGCAAGCCCAGGCGCTGGCCGCCGTGGTGGGGGCCTTGGGTTATGCCGCCATGGCCGGCTTTGCACTGCCCACGGTGCGCACTGTGTTGATGATTGGCATGGTGGCGTTGGCGCGAAGCTGGCGCCGGCCGCTGGATGCGCCGCGTTCGCTGTCGCTGGCAGCCATTGCGGTGCTGCTGGTCGATCCCTTGTCGGTGCTGGTGGCCGGTTTCTGGTTGAGCTTCGCCGGCGTGGCCTGGCTGGTGTGGTGCATGCCGCGCAGTGAAGGGGTGATGTGGAGCGAGTTCCTGTCCGCGCAGGGCGTGGCCACGGTCGGGCTGCTGCCCCTGACGGTGATCCTGTTCGGCCAGGCGTCGCTGGCCGGGCCTGTGGCCAATCTGGTCGCGATCCCCTGGTGGAGCCTGGTCGTGGTGCCGCTGTCGCTGATCGGCACCGGGCTGGAGTCGCTACACGCAGGAT
>JBEVNH010000165.1:0-8001 GCA_040508175.1 Pseudoxanthomonas sp. | reverse complement strand
CCCATGCGCGTGCTGCTGATGGTCAGCAAGTTCGATCATTGCCTGGCCGACCTGCTCTATCGCCACCAGAAGGGCGAGCTGAACATGGAGATCACCGCCATCGTCTCCAACCACCTCGACCTGCGTCCCATGGCCGAGCGCGAGGGCATCCGCTTCATCTACCTGCCGGTGACCAAGGACACCAAGACCGGGCAGGAAGCCGAGCTGATGAAGATCGTCGATGAAACCGGCACCGACCTGGTGGTGCTGGCGCGCTACATGCAGATTCTTTCCAACAATTTGTGCAAGCAGCTGGCTGGCCGGGCGATCAACATCCATCACTCCTTCCTGCCCGGCTTCAAGGGTGCCAAGCCCTACCACCAGGCGTTCGAACGCGGCGTGAAGCTGATCGGTGCCACCGCCCACTACGTCACCTCGGATCTCGACGAGGGCCCGATCATCGAGCAGGAAGTGCAGCGCGTGGATCACGCCCTGCGACCTGACGACCTGGTCGCCATTGGCCGCGATACGGAGACGGTGGCGCTGTCGCGAGCGGTGAAATATCACATCGAGCACCGCGTGTTCCTCAATGGCGACCGCACGGTGATCTTCCGATGAGCCCGTTGATCGACGGCAAGGCCGCGGCCGCCCGCGTACTCGCCGACGTACAGGCAGAGGTCGAGCAATTGCACGTTCAGGGCATCGAGCCGGCGCTGGCCGTGGTGCTGGTCGGTGACGATCCGGCCAGCCACGTCTACGTGCGCAACAAGGTGCTGCGCGCCGGTGAAGTCGGCATTCGCTCGCTCGAATATCGCCTGCCGGCCGAAGCCAGTGTCGCCGAGGTGCTGGACGTGGTCGGCGCGCTGAACGTCGACCCGGCCGTGCACGGCATTCTGGTGCAGTTGCCACTGCCCACACACATCGACGAAGTGCGCGTGCTGCAAGCCATCGACCCTGGCAAGGATGTCGACGGTTTCCATAGCGAGAACGTTGGCGGCCTGAGCCAGGGCCGACCGGTGCTGACACCCTGCACGCCAGCCGGCTGCATGCGTCTGCTGCGTGACACTCTGGGCGACCTTTCCGGCAAGCACGCCGTGGTGGTCGGCCGCTCGAACATCGTCGGCAAACCAATGGCCGCGCTGCTGCTGGCGGCCAACTGCAGCGTCAGCGTGGTGCACTCGCGCAGCATCGAGCCGCAGAAGCTGTGCAGCCAGGCCGACATCGTGATCGCCGCCGTCGGCCGCCCGAGAATGATCGGCGCCAACTGGATAAAGCCCGGTGCCGTGGTGATCGACGTCGGCATCAACCGCATCGAAGAAGACGGCAGAAGCCGCCTGGTCGGGGATGTGGATTTCGCTGCCGTGCAGCCCGTGGCTGCGGCCATCACTCCAGTACCCGGTGGAGTCGGCCCCATGACCATCGCCATGTTGATGCACAACACCGTCCTCGCCGCCCGTCAGCAGACCGGCCAGGCCATTCAGGAGGCTCGCTGATGCCTTTCTCGCTGCTCAAATACGGCCTGTCGTCGGAGTATCCCGTCGAGGTCGACCTGCCCGCACCGAAGGAACTCAAGTCCTCCTACGACGTGGTCATCATCGGCGCCGGCGGGCATGGCCTGGCCACCGCCTACTACCTGTCGCGGTACCACGGCATCAGCAACATCGCGGTGCTGGAGAAAGGCTACCTGGGGGGTGGCAACACCGCGCGCAACACCGCGGTGATCCGCTCCAACTACCTGACCAGCGAGGGTGTGAAGTTCTACATCGAGTCGGTACGGATGTTCGAAAACCTCTCCAACGAGTTCGACTTCAACATCATGTACTCCGGCCGTGGCCAGCTCACTCTGGCCCACACCGACGCCAGCGTGCGGGCGTTCCGCCAGCGCGCCGAAGTGAACAAGCACTTCGGCGGGCGCACCGAGATGATCGATCGCCAGCAGATCCGCGAGCTGGTGCCGAGCCTGAATCTGGATCCCGGCCATATTCCGGTGCTCGCCGGCCTCTGGCACATCGACGGCGGCACCGCGCGCCACGACGCCGTGGCCTGGGGCTACGCCAAGGGCGCCGCCAAGCGTGGGGTGGAAATTCACCAGCTCACCGAGGTACAGGACTTCGTCGTCGAGGCCGGGCGCATTCGCGCGGTGAAGACCAATCGCGGCACCATTCAGTGCGGCTGCGTGGTTCAGGCGGTGGCCGGTACCAGCTCGCTGCTGATGAACAAGCTGAATATCAAGGCGCCGATCCACACGTATCCGCTGCAGGCGATGGTCACGCAGCCGTTCAAGCCGTTCCTCGATCCGCTGGTGAGCTCCTCGGCCCTGCATTGCTACGTGCAGCAGACCAGCCGTGGCGAGATCGTCTTTGGCGGAGGCTCCGACCCCTACCCGCTGTACAACACCCGTTCGACCCTGGACCTCAAGGAAAGTCTACTGGCCTCGGCAGTCGAGATGTTCCCCTTCATGGCCAACGCCAAGCTGATGCGCCAGTGGGCCGGCATCACCGACATGACCCCGGACTACAGCCCGATCATGGGCCTGTCGCCCATCGACGGTTACTACCTGGATGCCGGCTGGGGAACCTGGGGGTTCAAGGCCACGCCGATCTGCGGCAAGACCATGGCCGAGCTGGTCGCCAGCGGCGGCAAAGTGCCGGAGCTGATCGCACCGTTCGGCCTGGATCGCTTCAGCCGCTTCCAGCAGGTCAACGAAATGGGCGCCACGGCGGCCAGCCACTGACGGGTTACAGCCAATGAAGATCATGACTTGCCCGCTCAACGGGCCGCGCAACATCAGCGAATTCACCTACGGTGGCGAGCTCAAGCACATGCCCGACCCGGCCACCTGCAGCGTCGCCGAATGGGCCGACTACGTGTTCAACAGCGAGAACCTGCTCGGTGTGGTCACCGAATGGTGGATGCACACGCCGTCGAGCTACTGGTTCCTGGCCGAGCGCCACACCGGCAGCGACGAGATCCTGCGCACCTTCGACCCTCGTGAACTGTTCGACCAGCGTGTCGATTTCGCCGCACCGGAGGCCGCCCAATGAACCGCCTGCCCGCTCCCATGGGGTTGTTGATCGACCGCAACAGACCACTGACCTTCAGCTTCGACGGCAGCGCGTGCCAGGGCTTTGCCGGCGACACCGTCGCCAGCGCCCTGGCTGGCGATGGCCGCTGGCTGCTGTCGCGCTCGTTCAAGTACCACCGCCCCCGCGGCCCGCTGACCATGGCCGGCCAGGACGCCAACACCCTGGTGCAACTGCAGGACGAACCCAACGTGCTGGCGGACGACTACCCGCTCGCTGCCGGTATCAGCGTCACCCCACAGAACGTCAATGGCAGCCTGGAGAAGGACCGCGACGCGATTCTCGGCAAGTTCTCCAAGTTCATGCCGGTAGGTTTCTACTACCGCGCGTTCTACAAGCCCAAGGGCATGTGGAAGCGCTGGGAACCGCTGATCCGCAAGAAGGCCGGCCTCGGCGTGCTCGACCTCGGGTTCGAGCCGACCTATCACGACAAGGCCTACCTGTTCTGCGACCTGGCAGTGATCGGCTCCGGCCCAGCGGGCCTGTCCGCCGCCCTGCACGCGGCCAACGGCGGTGCCAAGGTACTGCTGATCGAACAGAACCCGGTACTCGGCGGCTCGCTGACCTACGCCCGCTTCGGCCTCGACGCCAATGCCGCCATGGGCCTGCGCGAAGAACTGGTCAGTGCGGTGAAGGGCCATGCCAATATCCGCGTGCTCGACCACGCCCTGTGCAACGCCTGGTTCGCCGACAACTACCTGCCGGTGATCCAGGGCAACCGCCTGTACAAGGTGCGCGCCAGGCAGTGCATCATCGCCAGCGGCTCCTTCGACCAGCCGGTGATTTTCCGCAACAACGACCTGCCGGGGGTAATGCTGACCAGCGCCGCCCAGCGTCTGATGCGCCTGTACGCGGTGAAACCGGGCAAGCGCGCGGTGGTACTGACCGGCAACGATGACGGCTACCTGGCCGCCCTCGATCTGTTTGACGCGGGTGTGGAGGTCGCCGCGGTGGTCGACATGCGCGAGCGTATCGATACGCCCGGCCTGGTCACTGCGGTGCAAGCCAAGGGCATTCCCTGCCACGCCGGACACACCGTGTATGAAGCGCTCGCCGACAAGCACGCGCGCCACATCAGCGCTGTCGACGTCAGGCGTATCAGCGCTCGAGGCAAGGTGGCCGAGGCCAGCACGCGGATCGATTGCGACCTGTTGTGCATGTCCGCCGGTTACATGCCGGTCTACCAGTTGCTCTGCCAGGCCGGCGGCAGCCTGCGTTACGCCGACGAACATGCGGCGTTCTCGATCCATAACCTGCCGAAGATGCTCCGCGTAGCCGGCTCGGTGAACGGCCGCCACGACCTGCAGCGGGTAATCGCCGACGGTCAGCGCGCCGCCAGCGAAGCCCTCGTCGACCTCGGTCTGGACAACGCTCCGGTAGATGGCGCGGACAAGGACGACAGCCGGGTCAACTTCCCCTGGCCGATCTTCGCCCACCCCCAGGGCAAGGAATTCGTCGACTTCGACGAAGACCTGCAGATCCGCGATATCGTCAACGCCACCCGTCACGGCTACCGCGACGTGCAACTGGTCAAGCGCTTCTCCACCGTCGGCATGGGGCCCTCCCAGGGACGTCACTCGGCGCTGCCCACGGCGCGCCTGGTCGCCGATGCCACCGGCCGCAGCGTCAGCGAAACCGGCGTGACCACGGCGCGCCCGCCCTTCTCGGCGGAGAAGCTCGCGCACATCGCCGGCCGCGGCTTCGACCCCTATCGCCAGACCGCCATGCACCGCCGTCATGTCGAGCTCGGCGCCAGGCTGATGCCGGCAGGCGTCTGGCAGCGCCCGGCGTTCTACGGCAAGGCCGAAGATCGTGAAGCCTGCATGCAGGCCGAGGCCCGCCATGTGCGTGAGAAGGTCGGCCTGATCGACGTGTCCACCCTGGGCGGCCTCGACATCCGCGGGCCGGATGCCGCCGAGCTGCTGGAACGCATGTATACCTTCGGTTTCAAGAAGCTCGCCGTCGGCCGTACCCGCTACGCGCTGATGACCGCCGAGGATGGCGTGGTGATCGATGACGGGGTGGCCTGCCGCCTGGCCGAGCAGCACTTCTACGTATCGGCGACCACCAGCGGCGTGGATCGCGTCTACCGCAGCATGCTCAAGTGGAATGCGCAGTGGCGCCTGAACGTCGACATCGCCAACGTCAGTGCCGCCTTCGCCGCGGTCAACCTGGCCGGGCCGCTGTCGCGCCAGGTACTGGAAAAGCTCTGCAGCGATGTCGACCTTGGCGCTGAGGGCTTCCCCTATCTCGGCGTGCGTGAGGGCAGCGTTGCCGGGGTGCCGGCGCGGCTGCTGCGGGTCGGTTTCGTCGGCGAGCTGGGTTACGAGATCCACGTGCCGGCGCGCTTCGGCGAGCACCTCTGGGATGCGCTGATGGAGGCCGGCAAGGCCGAGGGCATCCGCCCGTTCGGCGTGGAAACCCAGCGCCTGCTGCGCCTGGAAAAAGGCCACGTGATCATCAGCCAGGACACCGATGGCATGACCCACCCTGCGGAGATCGACATGGGCTGGGCCATCGGCCGCAAGAAGCCCTTCTTCATTGGCAAACGCAGCATCGAGATCCTCGAGGCGCAGCCCCTCAAACGCAAGCTGGTGGGCTTCACCCTGCCCAGGGGCAGCACCAAACCGCTGGAAGGCCACCTGGTGCTCAAGGGCCCGGACATCAGCGGCAACGTGACGTCCTGCGAGTACTCGGAAACCGTCGGCGCGATCATCGGCATGGCCTACGCGGGCGCCGATCAGGCTACGCCCGGCACGCAGATTCCGATTCGCGTGGAAGGCGGTGAAATTGTCCAGGCCACGGTGGTGCAACTGCCGTTCTTCGACCCTGAAAGCAAACGCCAGGAGCTGTGATCATGAGCCTGACCATTCGCGACCATACCGAACGCAGCCCTCTCTACGACCTGTATGGCAACGCACCGCTGACGCTGCTGGGCGAGCGACTGTTCGTCGCCGGCTCGCAAAGCGACAGCGAACAACTGCAACGCTGCGCACTGATCGACCTGAGCAATCTGCCACGGCTCGGCTTGCGTGGCACCGATAGCGCGGCCTATCTGCAGGGCAAGGGTTATCAACTGCCAGATGCACCCAATCAGGCGCGTCTGCAGAGCAGCGGCGAGCGGGTGCTGCGCCTGTCGCAGACCGAGTATTTCCTGCTCGGCAGCCTGACCGACGGCGGTGCCCGCATCGCCTCCGATGAAGCCGGCTGGCGCTACGACGACGGCCAGGCCAGCTACCTGCTGCCCCGTCAGGACAGCCACGCCTGGCTGGCACTGACCGGTGCGCACCTGCCTGAACTGCTGGCCAAGGTCTGCGGTGTCGATCTAGGCGCCGATGCCTTTCCGATCGGCGCAGTGGCACAGACCTCGGTGGCGCGCCTCAATGCCATCGTGGTCAACGCCGGCACGGAAAAGCTGCCAGTGTTCCAGCTGTTGTGCGACCGCGCTTCGGCGCATTACCTGTGGGGCGCGCTGCTCGATGCCATGCAAGAGTTCGGTGGCAAGCCGGCGGGGATCGAAGCGCTGCAATAAGGCCGATGATCGTTCCCACGCTCCCGCGTGGGAACGCCTGCCAAGGACGCTCCGCGTCCGCTGCTGATTCTGTGACGCACCTGAGGCTCCCACGCCCGAACACGGGAGCCATCCATGAAAGAGATTCGCCCATGGCCGCCGATAAAGAAGAGCTGACCGACTACCGCGTCCCGGCGCTGCAACGCGGGCTCGGCATCCTGCAGATGTTCAATGCCAGCGAGCGCAGCCTGAGCAGCAACCTCATCGCCGAGCGCCTGGGCGTCAGCGTCTCGGCCATCTACCGTATTCTGGTCACCCTCACCGACATGGGTTACCTGAACAAGCTGGGCACCAACAACTACGAACTCGGCCCCCAGGTGCTGTGCGACGGCTTCGCCTATCTGGCCAGTCGCGACCTGGTGGATATCGCCATGCCGCATCTCAACACCCTGCGCGACCGTACCTCGATGTCCTGCCATCTGGGCATCCGCGAACACTCCGAGGTGGTCTATCTGTACCGCGCCTTCGCCGCCCAGCGGCTGTCGGTCAACGTGCCGATCGGCACGCGCCTGCCGTGCCACGTCACCGCCCTGGGCCGCGTACTGCTCAGCGAGCTGGATGAAAACGCCCTGGCGGGGCTCTATGCACACGTACGCCTGGACGGCTACCCGGCCCCCGCACCGAAGACGCTGCCAGAACTGCTGCGCATGAGCGACGAGGATCGCGCCCGTGGCTTCGTCCTGCATCGCTCGGACTACTCCACCGCCATCGCCGCCCCGGTACGGGATCACAGCGGGCATATCGTCGCCGCCATCAACCTGTCCGGGCCGGATGCCGTGATGGACGACGAAGCCAATCGCCAAACCCTGCGTGAAACCCTTCTGACCAGTGCCGCCCAAATCTCGCGAAGCGCCGGCTACCGGGCGGCCTGAATCACCGGGGTTTCACGTGGAACGCTGATTTCTATCGGTGACGTCGCGTCGATAGCGTGGTCTATGCTGGCACAGCAGCCAACAAGCGAACGGCAATGGAATTCGGCATACAGCATTTCTTCGGCTATCTGATCGCGGCGATTCACGGCCTCGGGGCGATAGCTGCCGTGCACGCGATCCTTACCGTACGTACCGCTCAGGGCGCCATCGCCTGGGCGTTGTCGCTATTCTTCATGCCCTACCTGACGCTGCTGCCCTACGTGGTTTTCGGGCGCAGCCGCTTTTACGCCTACATCGAAGCCCGCCGTCAGGTGGACAAGCAGATGCACAAGGCCATGGCCGCCCTCGACTGGCGTCCCTGGGTCGAGGAAGCCATCGCAGCCGGCGAATCTGAAGCTTACGGCCAGCTACGTGCCCTGCCGCGGCTGGGTCGCATGCCTTGCCTGGCGAACAATCAGGTGAGCCTGCTGATCGATGGCAAGGCGACCTTCGAGGC
>JBEVNH010000155.1:0-8561 GCA_040508175.1 Pseudoxanthomonas sp. | reverse complement strand
GACCGCGCGCTGCACAAGCGCGCGGTGTCCGAAGAACAGATCGAGGCCTCGGTGCGCGCGGTGATCCAGCAGCTGCGTCGCACCACCGAGCGCGAGCTGCCGTCCCGTCGCGTGGGCGAATTCGTGATGGCCGAGCTGCGCAAGCTGGATCATGTGGCCTTCGTGCGCTATGCCTCGGTGTATCGCAGCTTCGAGGACGTGGCCGACTTCCGCGAGGAGCTTGACCGACTGGAGCGCGACCTGCCGGGCGAAGACCAACTGCCGCTGCTTGAGGGCGGCGTGGTGGCGTTCGACAAGCATGAGCGCAAAAAGCGCTGAGCCTGTGCAGGGCGCAGCAATCAGCGATGCGCGTAACGGGGTGCGCATCCCGGATGACCGGTGACGTTGGATGAGTAAATTTTCTGCCGACGACCATCGTTGGATGGCGCATGCGCTGCAGTTGGCCGAACGGGCCGCTTACACCACGCGTCCCAATCCCATGGTGGGGTGCGTGCTGGTGCGCAATGACGATGTGGTGGGCGAGGGCTTTCATGCGCGCGCAGGCCAGGCGCACGCCGAAGTCTATGCGCTGCGTCAGGCAGGCGCACGGGCGCGGGGTGCGACGGCCTATGTGACGCTGGAGCCCTGCGCACACCACGGGCGCACGCCGCCCTGCGCCACGGCGCTGATCGAGGCAGGGATCGCCCGCGTGGTAGCGGCCATGCGCGACCCGTTTCCCAAGGTCAATGGCGGCGGTTTCGATCTGCTGCGCGCGGCGGGTGTCGCCGTCCAGTACGGCTTGCTGGAAGCGCAGGCCCGAGAACTCAATCGCGGGTTTCTTTCCGCCGTCGAGCGCGGCCGGCCGTGGGTGCGCGTCAAGCTGGGCTGCAGCCTGGATGGCCGCACCGCGCTGGCCAGTGGCGAATCCAAATGGATCACAGGCGACGCCGCGCGGCGTGACGTGCAGCGCTGGCGCGCGCGCAGTGGCGCCCTCCTGACCGGCGCAGGCACGGTGCTGGCCGATGATCCCTCGTTGACGGTGCGCCTCGACGATGCGGGCATCGCTTTCCTGCCACCGCTGCGCGTGGTGCTGGACTCGCGTCTGTCGTCGTTGTCGCAAACCCAGGTGCGCGACGCACGCGCACCCACGCTGTACGTGCATGGCGAAGGTGCACGGACCGACATCGACGTGGATCGGGTTGCCGTCGCAACGCCGACCGGGTCGCTGGACCTACACGCCGTGATGCGGGAGCTGGCCGAGCGTCAGATCAACGAGGTGCAGGTCGAAGCAGGTGCGCGGCTCAGTGGTGCACTGCTCAATGCCGGGCTGGTGGATGAAATCCTGCTCTACATGGCGCCGGTGTTGCTAGGAGAAGAAGCGCGCGGCCTGTTTGCCGGGCTCGGCATCGAACAGATGCAGCAACGGCACTCGCTGCACATCGTGGAGACGCGTCAGATCGGCACTGACCTGCGCTTGCTGCTGCGTCCAGTGCGGTGAAGGCAAAAGAAAAGCGGGCCGAAGCCCGCTTTTGACGATGCGATCTGCCGTTGGGATCAGAAGCTGGCGCGCAGGCCGAGCATCCCCTGGCGCGAGCCGTCGAAGAACTGCACTTCGCCCACCAGGCCCAGCGTCCTGGTGAAGCCAATCTGGCCGCCCAGGGTGCCGACGAACTGGCTGTCGTACAGATACTCGACGTCGCTGCCATCGACATAGCCGGCCTTGAGCCACAGCTCGGTGCGGGCGGAAGGCTTGCCGCGCACCCCGAGGTTGATGCGCCCGATGTTCAGGTGGTCCTTGTCCGAGTCGCTCTCGCCCGCGATGCTGGCCTTGGCCTTGAACTCAAGACGCTGCCACGCTAGGTCGGCGGTGAAGTCCAGGCGGTCGGTGAAAGGCATGTGGTAGCCGATGCCGATCTCCGGCTGGCTGTAGGTGACCTTCAGCTTGAGGTCGTACGAGGTGCCGTCCACATCCTGAAAGAAGTCCTCGTAGCGCTCGGTACGGGCCACCTGCGAATAGCCGCCGAACACGTAGACCTGCTCGGCGATGGCGAAGGAGCCGCGAACGTAGCCGCCGCCCAGCGTGTCGGGTTCGCCGTCATCGAAGCGCAGGTGGCTGTAGCCGGCTTCGACGTAGGTGTAGTTCATCGGGATGTCCGCCGCGGACGCGGCAAACGGCGTGGCGGCCAGCAGGGCGGCCATCAGAACGGTCTTGCGTATTGAATGTAGATCCCCAGAAATCCTTGAATCCGGCCCGTTGCGAGCCGGTCTGCTGCGGCGGTTCCTCCACCGCGGGCAGGATCTTAATGAAATTTTTCCAAATTTCCAGCCACGCAACGCTCAGTTCGGAGGGTGCTCGTCGTCTCGCTGATAGAATGCCTGCGCCGGTTCTCCGGCATCCATGAACGTCTTCAGGGCGGGGTGCGATTCCCCACCGGCGGTAGGTGCGCTTGCGCGCACGAGCCCGCGAGCGCTGTGGTCGGGGCGTCCCCTCGTGAGAGGTGGAGCCGCCGACGGCAGGTCAGCAGATCCGGTCCAATGCCGGAGCCGACGGTTGGTGCTTCTTGCGAGGCGCCAGAAAGTCCGGATGAAAGAAGACGATCCGCAGCGCGGCGTCGTGCCGTGGGCGGGTCATTGCCTTGTGGCGTTTTTCGCTCTGACTTTTCGCGAGAAACGTTATGTCCTACAGCACCATGTTTCATTCCGACCTCCAGCAGGAGGTGCGCTGATGTTCACTGGCATCATTGAAGGGGTCGGTCGTGTGGCTGCCGCACAGTCGCTTGGTGGCGATACCCGCTTCACTTTTGAGACCGGCACGCTGCCCTTCGAAGCCGTGCAACTGGGCGAAAGCATCGCGGTCAACGGCGTCTGCCTGACGGTGATCGCCTTCGATACCAGCAGCTTCCAGGCCGATGCCTCCACCGAGACGCTTTCGCTCACCACGCTGGGGGGGCTGCAGACCGGCGCCGCCCTGAACCTGGAGCGCGCCATGCGCCCGACCGATCGCCTGGGCGGGCATCTGGTCAGCGGGCATGTCGATGGCCTTGGCCGCGTGCTGTCGATCCATGACGACGCCCGCGCGCAGCGCTGGCGCTTTGCCGCGCCCTCCGCGCTGTTGAAGTACATCGCCAAGAAAGGCTCGATCTGTGTCGATGGCGTCAGCCTCACCGTCAACGAGGTCGATGGCGAAGGCTTCGAAGTTGCGCTGATCCCGCACACCGTCGCCAACACGCGATTTGCCCAGACCGGCGTCGGCGATGCGGTGAATCTGGAGATCGACCTGGTTGCGCGTTACGTCGAGCGCCTTCTGGGCGCCCGTGCCGATGAGCGCGGGGAGGTGGCGCTGTGAACTTCGCCACCGTCCCCGAATTGCTGGAAGACATCCGCGCCGGCCGCATGGTGGTCATCGTTGACGATGAGGACCGCGAGAACGAAGGCGACCTGATCATGGCCGCCGAGCTGGTCAAGCCGTCGGACATCAACTTCATGGTCACCCACGGCCGCGGCCTGGTCTGCCTGCCGCTGACCCGAGAGCGTGCGGCACAACTGGGGTTGGCGCCGATGGTCCAGGCCAACACGGCGCAGTTCCAGACCAACTTCACCGTCAGCATCGAAGCGGCCGAAGGCGTCACCACCGGCATTTCGGCCTACGACCGCGCGCACACGATCCGCACTGCGGTCAAAGCCGATGCCAAGCCAGCCGACCTGCACCAGCCGGGCCATATCTTCCCGCTGATCGCCCAGCCCGGCGGCGTGTTGACCCGTGCCGGCCACACCGAGGCCGGCGTGGATCTGGCGATGCTGGCTGGCCTGGAGCCGGCCGGCGTGCTGGTGGAGATCCTCAATGCCGACGGCAGCATGGCGCGTCGTCCGGAGCTGGAGGTGTTCGCCCGCGAACACGGCCTGAAGATGGGTTCGATCGCCGACCTGATCGCCTATCGCCTGGCCACCGAGCACACGGTCGAGCGCGTGGACGAACGCGAGATCGAGACCGAATTCGGCCCGTTCAAGCTGGTCACCTACCGTGACCGCATTGCGCGCGACCTGCATTTCGCCCTGGTCAAGGGCACGCCGGACGCTGCGACACCCACGCTGGTGCGCGTGCAGGTGGAAAACCCGCTGGCCGATCTGCTGCACTGGCGTCGCGACGATTTCGGCGTGGCCGCCACCGATGCGCTGCGCGCGATTGCCGACGAGGGGCAGGGTGTGATGGTGGTGCTGTCCGCGCCGCGCGACTCGGAGAGCCTGCTGGCTCGGCTGCTGCGCCAGCCGGAGGTGCGCCCGCCGGGCAAGGACAAGGATGTGGGCCAGTGGCGCCGCAACGGCGCCGGCGCCCAGATCCTGTCGGACCTGGGCCTGGGCAAGCTGCGCGTGCTGGGCACGCCACGGCGCCAGATCGGCCTGTCCGGCTATGGTCTGGAAGTGGTGGAAACCTTCGAGCCTGCCCCGCGGTAAACTGATCGACCTGTCGGACATCCCTGTCGAGCATCAACACCCCATGACCCATTACGAAGGCGAGCTGCGCGCCGTGCCCGGCGCCCGCTACGCGATCATTGCCAGTCGCTGGAACGCGCGCATCGTCGATGCCCTGGTGGCTGGCGCCCGTAAAGAGCTGGCCAATAATGGCGTGGACGAGGCCGATGTGGATGTCGTCCGCGTCCCCGGTGCCTGGGAAGTGGCGCTGGTGGCGATGCAGCTGGCCAAGACCGGCAAGCATGCGGCGGTGATCGCGCTGGGCTGCGTGATCCGCGGCGACACCCGCCATTACGAGCATGTTGCCGATGGCTGCGCCGAGGGCCTGCTGCAGGCCCAGCTGCAGCACGGCGTGCCGGTGCTCAACGGCGTGCTGGCGGTGGAGCGCATCGAGGATGCCGAAGCCCGCGCCGGCGGCAGCCATGGCAATAAGGGTGAGGAAGTGGCCCTGGCCGCCGTGGAAATGGTCAATCTGCTGGAGCAACTACCATGAGCCGGCCCGGACAGCGGCGTGACGGTGTCGATCCCGTGCACCGCACGCGTGCGCGCCGTCGTGCGCTGCAGGCCATCTATGCCTGGCAGGTCTCTGGCGGCAATGCGCAGCAGGTGATCTCGCAGTTTGCCCACGAGCAGGCCCACGAAGTGGCCGACCTGGAATATTTCGAGGACCTGGTGCGCGGCGTCATGCAGCATGCACCGGAGCTGGACGAGGCGCTGCTGCCGCATCTGGACCGCACCGTGGACGAGGTCGATCCGATCGAGCGCGCGGTGCTGCGCATCGCCGCCTACGAGCTGCGCCACCGCATCGACGTGCCGTATCGCGTGGTGATCAACGAGGCCATCGAGACCGCCAAGCGCTTCGGCGCCGAGCATGGCCATACCTACGTCAACGGCGTGCTGGACCGTGCTGCGGTGGCCTGGCGTTCGCCGGAAGTGGGCACCAAGGGCCGCTGAGCCGTAGCGCGTGTCCACGGGCGAATTCGACCTGATCCAACGCATCCGCGCGCGCGCCGCCACGCGCGGTGACGTGGTGCTGGGCATCGGCGACGATGCCGCGTTGCTGCAGCCGCAGGCCGGCTGCGAACTGGTGGTCACCGCCGACACGCTCAATGTCGGCGTCCATTTCCTCGAGGACGCCGCGCCGGAGGACATCGGCTGGAAGTCGTTGGCGGTCAATCTCTCCGATCTGGCCGCGATGGGGGCTTCGCCTGCGTGGTGCACGCTGGCGTTGGCGCTGCCCGAGAGTAATCCGGCGTGGATGGACGGCTTCATCGGCGGCTTCCTGGAGCTGGCGGCCGTTGCGGGGATCGCGCTGGTCGGCGGCGATACCACGCGCGGGCCGCTGTCGATCTCGGTGACCGCGATGGGGCAGGCGCCCGCCGGGCGCGCGATCCGTCGCTCGGGCGCGCAGGCCGGGGACGATCTGTGGGTGACGGGCACGCCGGGCGATGCCTGCAGCGCGTTGCACGCCATCTGGGCCGGTGTCGTGCCCGACCCCGCGCTGCGCCGTCGCATGACACGGCCGACCCCACGCAATGCCGCCGGCCTGGCCTTGGTCGGGTTGGCGCATAGCTGCGTGGATATCTCCGATGGTCTGCTGGGCGATCTCGCGCATATCTGCAAGGCCAGCGGTGTCGGCGCGGAAGTCATGCTGGAGCAGCTGCCGGCCTCACGCGCGTTGGCGCGGTTCGCTCCGCAGGTGCGCTGGCCCTGGCAGGCCAGCGGTGGGGACGACTACGAGCTGTGTTTCAGCGCGCCGCCATCGCAACGTGCTGCCGTTGAACAGGCGATGGCCGCGGTCGACACGCAGGTCACGTTGATCGGTCGCATCGTCGAAGGTGGCGCGGTGCGGGCGCTGGACGCCGCCGGGCAGCCGTGGTCATCCGGCCGTCCCGGGTTCGATCACTTCGCCTGAGGCATGGGCCTGAGGCCCGCGATCGCGCGCCATGACAGGGCTGCGACCAGGAGCGGCAGCCACACCCAGCGTAGTTCCGACCACCAGATCTCTGCTCCACGCGCGCTGAAGAAGCTGGCGCCGATCGGGGAGACCCGGATCGGGCGCCAGGGCGCGAACCAGTGCGTGTCGGTCCACGGCCAGGCCAGCGCCACGCCGAGCCCGCCGGAGGTCAGGGCATCCAGCAAGGGGTGCGAGAGCGCGCTGACGAACAGCAACAGCCCCGCGGCCGACGCCCGCGACTGCAGCGGCCTGGCCGCCAACGCACCCGCCGCGGCAACGGCCAATGCGAACAACAGCGAATGGCTGGCACCGCGATGGCCGAAGGCATCGGCGTAAGGAATGCGCAGCGCGAATGCCAGCACATCGGCGTCCGGCAAGATGGACGCGATCATCCCGGCGAGCATCAGGCGGTCGCCGATGCGCGCCTTGCCCGCGGCGAGGCGGATGGCCAACGGCACGATGGCATGGGTGAAGATGCTGGGCACCGGGCGCTCAGGCTTCGTCGGCGCGGAAAGCATCGCGCAGCCAGTTCAACGATGGCTGCCGTGGATCGCCACTGGCATCAACCACGTCGAAGCGGCAGGGCAAGGCCGCGTGTCGCGGATGCTGGGCCAGATACAGCGAGGCGGCGGTGATCAACTTGCGGCGCTTGCCGGCATCGACCGAAGCCGCGCCGCCGCCAAACTGCACCGAACGCCGATAGCGCACTTCCACGAACACCAGCGTGGGCCCGCCGCGCGTGGCCGGGTCCAGCATCACCAGGTCGAGTTCGCCGCCGCGGAACCGTACGTTGGTGGCCACCGGCTGCAGACCGGCGCGTTGCAGCTCGGCCTTCGCCGCGGCCTCGACCGCGGCGCCGAGGGTTTCAGCCACCCTCGGCGATCGGGGTGGGGCGGCCACCATTGAACGTGGCCCATGCCGGTGCGCGCTGCACGTTGCCGAAGCCATCCAGCGACAGCACGCCGGTGGCGCCGCGCAAGGTGGCATTGGCGCCCAGCGTCAGTTTTTCCAGATAGGCGGTGAGCTGCCAGGCATCGAAGCCGAAGGCAAACAGGCGGGCCGCGCCACCGCGTGCGGTGGGCAGCGTGGCGGCCACGGTGCTGGCGGCGGGCAAGCCATCGACACCGCGCGCAGTCCAGGCCTCGGTCGGATAGATGATGCCGTCCAGGACGCGGTCTTCCTCAGCCTTGCCGGTGCCCTGGGTCAGCTGCGAACTGCCCACGCGCGACTTGCTGGCCAGGCCGGAAATCGCCAGCTGCGGCGCCAGCAGGCGTGCGGTGTTGCCCTTGATTGAGAGAAACACGCCATCCACGCCCTGCGAGGCGGCGGCGGTCAGGGCGGCGGACATGTCCGGCGGTGCATCAGCCACCGCGATGGTCTGGGCCACGTTGCCTCCCAGCTCGGTGAAATGCTCGGCAAAGGCGGTGGCCGCGCGCGTGGCGTTGTCGTCTTGGCCGCGGATCACCAGCACGTGCTTGTGCTCGCGCTGGAACAGATACTCGGCCGCGCCGATGCCGTCGTCTTCCGGTGCCAGCGAAAAGCCGACCGCGGTAGCTGGCGGCTCGCCGCTGGCGCGATTGAGGGCCAGTACCGGCACCGACAGCGACGGCTGGCGGAATACGGCGCTGACTTCATCGCGCCCCAGTGGGCCGACCACGAAATCCACGCCGGCCTGCTGTGCCTTGCCGTAGGCCGCCACCGCGCCGGCGGCGGTGCCGGAGGTGTCGATGAACTGGATCTCCGGACGGCGGCGGGTCTCACCGTAGTAACCGGCCAGCAGGCCGTCACGCACGGGCGCGGCAGCCACGGCCAGCGGGCCGGACAGCGGCAGCAGCACCGCCAGTTTGACCGGCGGGCGATAGCCATCGCGCTCGGCCGGCGGGCGCTCGGCCGCGTCGAAATTCCAGGCGCTGGCGCGGTCGAACGGACGCGGCAATGCCAGGCCGCGGTCGGCCATCAGCTTGCCGGCGTGGGGATACAGCGGGTCGCCCACCGGCAACGCACCGGCCTCCTTGGACAACGTGGCGTTGTCCAGGCTCTGCAGCAGTTGCTGGATCTTGCGCACATTCTCCGCGCGGGCCTGGCCGGTGAGGGCGGCACCACTGCGGGCCAAATCGGCCGCTTGCTTGAACGCCGCCGTCGAACTGGCGGTGCT
>JBEVNH010000135.1:0-15821 GCA_040508175.1 Pseudoxanthomonas sp. | reverse complement strand
ACGTAGTACTCGGGCGTGCAGGTGGCGAACTCGCGCGACCAGTCGATCGCATAACCCAGCGACTGCAGCTGGCTGCGCATGTGCGCGATGTTGGCGTAGGTCCACTTGGCCGGCGCGGTCTTGTTCTTGATCGCGGCGTTCTCGGCCGGCAGGCCGAAAGCGTCCCAGCCCATCGGCTGCAGCACGTTGTAACCCGTCATGCGCTTGTAGCGGCTGATGACGTCGCTGATCGTGTAATTGCGCACGTGGCCCATGTGCAGCGCACCGGACGGGTACGGCAGCATGGACAGGCAGTAGTACTTGGGCTTGTCGGAAGTTTCGTCCGCCTCGAAGGCGCGGTGATCGCCCCAGAAGGACTGAGCGGCGGATTCGACCGACTGCGGGTCGTAGGGGGTCAGTTCGGGGACAGCGGACATGGGCGGCGACGGCTTGCGACGGCAAAGCCGCAAAGGGTACCGCAGCGCATCATGGCCGCCAAACGCCCGGCCCCGGCCGGGTGCCCGCTACGCTCGCGGCCTGCCGCGCGCCGGGCCCTGGAACAGGTTTTTCAGCGGCGGCGCCTCGACGGGACGATCGGCGTCCACAGGCTTGCCACGGCCAGCCAGGCCAACCAGCAGGAAAACGCCAGGTGCTGGGCCAGGCCGGGCGCCAGCGTGCCGGCGGGGATCACCGCCAACACCACCATCACGGTGGACAAGGCGGCACCCGTCCACATCAGCCGCGGCCAGCCAGCCTGATCCATCAAGCCCAGCGCCAACAGCCAGCTACCCGCCAGGAACGTCAGCCACCACAGCACCCAGGCGGTGGCGTGGTACTGGGTGGACCCGCCGACCGTGCGCTGCGGGTCCAATACGAACACCCCCATGGCGATGAACCCCAGGGCCGAGAGAAACAGCAGCTGCGCGCCGATCTTCACCGCCAGGCTCTCCGGTTGCGGCAGCTGCAGGCGCAGCAGGATGGCCATGACCCCGGCCAGCATGCCCGGCAGCACGAAACCGGTCAGGTTGAAGGCCAGCGCGCTTGGCACGCCGGCCGCGCCAAGCACCGCCACCGGATACTGCAGATGGGAGTACCAGGGATGCTGTGTCCCGAAGCCGAGCACCGCTGCCAGCCACATCCCCGCTGCCACCATCCCGCTCCAGCGCATCCACCGCACCGCTTGCCCTGCCGTCATCGCCTGCCTGCTCCACGTGTCCGCCACTCACCCGTGGCCCGGGCCCTATGATCACCGCTGCGGGCAAGGACAGAAAAGTGGCCTGCAAAGCACCCGCCGCTTGTGAATCGGCTGAACCGCCACCATGAACGGGTCAGATCCGGTTCCCGACGACAAGGCCCTCATGAGCGACAAGCCCCACGTATTCGACGTCACCACCGATACTTTCGAAACCGAGGTGCTGCAGAAATCCCTGCAGGTGCCGGTGCTGGTGGACTTCTGGGCGACCTGGTGCGGCCCATGCAAGACGCTGACGCCGATCCTGGAAAAGCTGGCCGCCGACTACAATGGTGCATTCGAGCTGGCTAAGGTCGATGTGGATGCAGAGCAGCAGGTGGCCGCGGCCTTCCAGATCCGCTCGGTGCCGACCGTGTTCTTGGTCAGGGATGGCCAGATCGTCGACGGCTTTCCGGGCGCACTGCCGGAAGGACAGCTACGCGAATTCCTGACCCAGCACGGCGTTCACCCCGCCGAGGCGGTCGAAGAGGCCGTGCCGGTGGAAGCGACGCCGCTGGACCCGCAGGCCCAGGTCGCCGAGCTGCGCCAGGCCATTGCCGCTGAGCCGGACAAGGACGAGCTGAAGCTGGACCTGGCGCTGGCGTTGCTCAAGACCGGCGAAGCCGCTGAGGCAGAAACCCTGCTTGACGCGCTGCCCGCCAATCTGGCCACCGACGACCGTGCCGTGCGCGCCCGTGCCCGCCTGGGCTTTGCTGCCCAGCTGAAGGACGCCCCGCCCGTACAGGCGCTGGAAGCCTCCATCGCGGCAGATGAAGGCGACCTGCGCGCGCGCCAGTTGCTGGGCGTCCGCCATATCGTGGAAGGTGAAGCGGCCAATGGAATGGACCAGTTCCTGGACATACTCAAGCGCGACCGCGCCTGGGAGGATGGACTGGCCAAGAAGTCGCTGATCGACGCCTTCCGCGTGATCGAGGATGAGGACCTGGTGGGCCAGTACCGCCGCAAGATGTCGGCTGTCCTGTTCTGACCGGCCTGCGCTTCGACACTGCCCAGCCCGGCCTCGTGCCGGGCTTTTTTGCGCCTCGGGCGAGCAAAGCAGCGGGCAGATCACTCCATACCCAACGGTATGGTAGGGTGCGCGCTTTCCATGCGGCACTGGCAGATCCGTCCGATGAAGGCTTCCACCCTGCGCCACGGTTTCAATTTCTGGCCGCCATTCCTGTTCTCCGGCATCCACGTCACCGCGCTGGCCGATGATTGGCGGCACGCCCGGGTCGAGTTGCGCATGCGCCCGTGGAACCGCAACTACGTCGGCACGCATTTCGGCGGCAGCCTGTTTGCCATGACCGATCCGTTCTGGATGATCCTGGTCAAGGAAGGCCTGGGCCGGGACTATTACGTCTGGGATCGCGCGGCGGAGATCGAATTCCTCAAGCCCGGCCGCGGCGTGGTCCATGCCGAGTTCCGGGTGGCCGAGGCCGACCTGCAGGCGATCCGCGCGGCCACTGCAGACGGCAGCAAATGCCTGCACTGGTTCCCGACTGACGTCCTGGATGCACAGGGCGACGTGGTCGCGCGTCTGCGCAAGCAGATCTACGCGCGTCTCAAGCCGCAAGCACGCCAGCAGGCATCGCCCCCCGGCTGAGCCCGCACGCCAGCGTGGTCTTTGCTGAGAAGCTGGCGACATCCCGCCACCGTTCCTGTCTTCCGCCTGCTGTCTGACGGCTCCGCGCCCGTACAATGGTCCGGCTATGTCATCCGAATCCGCAGCCCCCCGCCCCTCCCTCCAGAAACTCTTCCTGACCGGCCTGCTGACACTGCTGCCGATCTGGCTGACCTGGGTCGTGGTCAAGTTCGTGTTCGTGCTGCTGTCGGATATCAGCCGGCCACTGATCGTGCCGCTGTCGGAGGAAATCGCCGAGAACAATCCGGCACTGCGCTGGGTCACCGCGCTGTGGGTGCAGGACGTGGTGGCACTGGTCGCCACACTACTGGTCATCCTGTTGGTCGGCGTGCTGGCCCGTCGCGTGATCGGCCAGCAGCTGCTGCGCTGGTTTGAGGCCCTGATCCGCCGTATCCCGCTGGCCAGCACCATTTACAACAGCGCGCGCCAGCTGCTGGACATGCTGGACACCAAGCCGGGAAGCACCCAGCGCGTGGTACTGATCGACTTCCCGCATCGGGACATGAAGTCAGTCGGCCTGGTGACGCGCGTGATGCGCGAACAGGGCACCGGCCGGGAACTGGCGGCCGTCTACGTGCCAACCACGCCCAACCCGACCTCCGGGTACCTGGAAATCGTGCCGGTGGAACTGCTGACGCCCACCGACTGGACCGTGGACCAGGCCATGAGCTTCATCATCTCCGGCGGCGCCGTCGCCCCGGAGGCCATGCCCTTCACCCGCGCCGGTGACACCCAGACGGGGCAGGCCTGACGTTGGAGACGCCGCCGCGCACGCTGGATGACCGTGCCGTGCGGTTGTTCATCGCGCTGGCGGCGTTCTTCTGCGTCAATGCGGTGCTGGCCGAGTTCATCGGCGTCAAGATCTTTGCCCTGGAAGACACGCTTGGCATCGCGCCGTTCGCGTGGAACCTGTTCGGACAGCGCGGCTCGCTGAGCTTCACCGTGGGCACCTTGCTGTGGCCGTTCGTGTTCGTGCTGACCGACACCATCAATGAGTTCTTCGGCCGCCGCGGCGTGCGCTTCATTTCTTGGGTCGCCGTGGCGCTGATCCTGTACGGCTTCCTGTTCGCCTTCCTGGCCATCCACGCCGCGCCCGCGGCCTGGTGGGTGGGCGTGGCCAAAGACCAGGGCGTACCCGATTACCAGGCGGCGTTTGCCGCGATCTTCGGCCAGGGCATGTGGGCCATCGGCGGCTCGGTGATCGCCTTCCTGCTGGGCCAGCTGATCGATGTGTGGGTGTTCCACCGCATCCGGCTGTTCACCGGCGAGAAGTACGTCTGGCTGCGTGCCACCGGCTCCACCGCCGCGTCCCAGCTGGTCGACAGTTTCGTGGTGATTTATGTCGCCTTCGTGCTTGGCCCACAGCACTGGCCGATGTCTCAGTTCATGGCCATCAGCACGGTCAACTACGGCTACAAGATGCTGGCGGCCGTGGCGATGATTCCTTTGCTGTACCTGATGCGCCACGGCATCCGCGCCTATCTCGGTCACGCCCGCGAGCAGCAGCTGCGCGCCGAGGCCGCGGCGGACTGACGGCCGGTCGCCTTACTCCACCTTTCGTCGATCGACCCGACCCCAGCCTGGCCGCGGACATGACTTTCGATCAGTGTCGCGCACGGGTGAGTTAGTGCAGGCTGCATGTTCTTTCCAGGGACGACCCGACCATGCTCCGCAAGCATCTGCTGCCTTTCACCATCGCTGTTGTCCTGCTGTCGCCGGCGACGCCCCTGCTGGCCCAGGGAGCACCTCCCACGGCGAGCGCCTCGCAAGGCGCCAAGGCCAAGCAGCTGGACGCGCTGTACAGCCAGTACTGGGAAGAGCTCCTCAAGCGCAATCCCATCCAGGCGACGTTCCAGGGTGATCCGCGTTACAACGATCAGCTCCCCAACTTCCTGACCGCCGACTATCGCCAGCGCGAACACGCGTTCCGTGCGCGCTGGTTGAAGAAGGTGGAAGGCGTGGGCGAATCAGGGTTGAGCGGACAAGACCTGCTGAGCTATCGCATCTTTGTCGATGAAGCACGGCAGTCGCTGGAAGGCGAGCAATTCCCGACCTGGATGATCCCCGTCGACCAGTTCTTCAGCATCGCGTCCATCCCCCCCCTCCTGGGATCGGGCACCGGGGCGCAGCCGTTCAAGACCACGGCCGATTACGACGCCTGGGCCAAGCGCATGCACCTGCTGGCGCCGATCTTCGACCAGGCCATCGCCAACATGCGCGAAGGCGTCAAGGCCAAGGTCGTGCAGCCCAAGGCGCTGATGGCCAAGGTCATCCCGCAGCTCGATGCGCTCATCAAACCCAAGGCCGAAGACACGCTGTTCTGGGGTCCCATCCAGAAATTCCCCGACAGCGTCAATGCGGCAGATCGCAAGCGGCTGACGGCCGAATACAAGCAGCGTATCGAGCAGGACGTCATTCCTGCCTATCGGCGCCTGCGTGATTACATTGCCAACGACTACATGCCGCACACCCGCGACAGCGCCGGCATGCAGGGCCTGCCCAACGGCGCGGCCTGGTACGCATACAACGCGCGCGCGTCCACCACCACGGACCTGTCGCCTGCGCGCATCCACCAGATCGGCCTGGATGAAGTCACGCGCATCCACGGGCAGATCCAACAGATCATGGCCGAGACCACGTTCAAGGGCTCGCTACAGGATTTCTTCAAGTTCATGCAGGACGATCCGCGCTTCTCCTTCAAGAGCGAGGAGGACCTGCTGACGTCCTACCGCGCATTGGAAGCCCGCATCAACAAGCGTATCCCCGAGCAATTCTCGCTGCTGCCGAAGGCGCCGTTCGAGATCCGCCCGGTGGAACCGTTCCGCGCCGAGTCGGCGGCAGGTGGCGAATACATGTCGCCGAGCGAAGATGGGACGCGTCCGGGCATCTTCTACGTCAACACCTTCGACCTGCCCACGCGCAAGACCTGGGATGCGGAAGATCTCTATCTGCATGAAGCGATTCCTGGTCACCACTTCCAGCTGGCCCTGCAGCAGGAGTTGACCGGGATTCCCAAGTTCCGCCGCTTCGGCGGGCAGACCGCCTTCGTCGAAGGCTGGGGCTTGTATGCCGAATCCCTGGGCAAGGATCTTGGGGTCTACGAAGATCCTTACAGCTACTTCGGCTATCTACAGAACGAGCTGTGGCGCGCGATCCGCCTGGTGGTCGATACCGGCCTGCACGACAAGGGTTGGACCCGCGAACAGGTCATCGACTACATGCTGGAGAACTCCGCCGCCAGCCGCACCGACGCGGTCGCCGAGACCGAGCGCTACATGGCCATTCCTGGGCAGGCGCTGGCCTACAAGGTCGGCGAGATGAAGATCCAGGAGCTGCGCAAACGCGCACAGGCCGCGCTGGGCAGCAAGTTCGATGCACGCGCCTTCCATGCACAGGTCCTGGAAGACGGCTCACTGCCGCTGGCGCAGCTGGAGAAGAAGATCGATACCTGGCTCGCCTCCCAGGAGCGCTGACCCACGGCGCAACCGCATGCTGCAGCGGACACTCAGCTGCAGCATGCGACACTGCCTGACATGCAACTCGACAGCATCCACCATGTCGCGATCATCGCGTCGGACTATCAGCGCTCGAAGCGTTTCTACAGCGACCTGCTGGGCCTGAAGGTACTGGCCGAAGTCTATCGACAGGCGCGCGACTCCTGGAAGCTGGATCTGGCATTGCCCGATGGCGGCCAACTCGAGCTGTTCTCTTTTCCTGGCGCTCCTGCACGCCCGAGTTATCCCGAAGCGCAGGGTCTGCGCCACCTCGCGTTCAGTACGCGCGATCTCGATGCCGCGGTCGTGCACCTGCAGGCACATCGCGTTGTTTGTGAACCGATCCGCGTGGATGAATACACTGGGCGACGCTTTACCTTCTTCGCAGATCCAGATGGTCTTCCGCTCGAGTTGTACGAGTCCGCATAGCGATGCTCGTCGCGTGCCGCGTCATTTCTTGGGTGCACTGTTGCGTGCTTACTGAAGTGAAAAGCGCGTGAGCACTTACTGAACTGCACTTCACGTTTCACATTACAGAACAAGCGTTCATGTAACGGGCATGTATGTGCCTGATGTTTGGTGCATGTGAGTTCTTTTGAAAAAAACGCGACTTGAATCGTTGCAGATGTGTGTCCTCAACATTACGGTCCAGTTAAGTCGTGCAACGACGAGCTGTGCCGTGACGTCTCACCCATCTGTATCGAGAATAAGAATGAACCAAACAATTGCTAGCAAAGGCAGGACGCCGCAAGCCCTCAAGCGCACCACGCTTGCCCTGGTTTTGGGCGCCTGCATGCTGCAAGGCGCCGCCTATGCGCAGAGCACCACCGGTAGCCTGTACGGCTCGGCCGAACCAGGCACCAGCGTGGTCGTGACCAGCCAGACCGGCCTGACCCGCAGTATCTCTGTGGATGCAAACGGTCGCTACAACCTCAACTCCTTGCCAGTGGGTAGCTACAAGGTCGAACTGCGCCGCGGTGATCAAGTGGTCGACACCCGCGAGAACGTGGGTCTGCGCGTCGGTTCGGGCACGGAAGTTTCGTTCGCTGCTGCAGCGGGCGGCGAAGGCGGCGCGACCAATCTTGATGCCGTCACCGTGACAGCGGCCAATGTGCCGCCGATCGACGTGACCTCCACCAGCTCGCGCTCGGTGATCACCTCCGAGCAGCTGGCCGTGTTGCCGCTGGGCCGTAGCGCTGAAGCCATCGCCTTGTTGGCCCCGGGCGCCGTTGCCGGTGCAGGCGCCTTCAATAATGGCTCGCGCTCGGTCGTTTCTTTCGGCGGCTCTGGCGTGACTGAGAACGCCTACTACATCAACGGTTACAACGCGAGTAACCCGCTGAGCAACCTCGGCGGCGTCAGCCTGCCGTATGGCGCGATCGACCAGCAGGAAACCTATACCGGCGGCTACAGCGCCAAGTACGGCCGTTCTACCGGTGGCGTGATCAACCAGGTCGGCAAGCGCGGCACCAACGAATGGCATTTTGGTGCGCAGGCAGTGTGGGAGCCCGACGCGCTGGCGAGCTCGCGTGGCGATGTGTGGTTCCCGGACAGGGCACTGCCGGAAAACTACAGCTATGCCAATGCCGATCAGCCCGGCACGCTGTACCGCAGCGGCAAGGACAACAAGCAGACCCGCACCGTCTACAGCGGCTATGCAGGCGGCCCGCTGATCGAAGACAAGCTGTTCATTTTCCTGGCAGCCGAAACGGACAAGGTAGACGGCGTTTCTACTAATTCCAGCGATGCCAGCATCCAGGCGCGCAACCAGTACGACTACAGCTCGCCCAAGTTCTACGGCAAGTTGGACTGGAACATCAACGACAACAACGTTGTCGAGTACACACGCATCCAGAATACCGACCGTCGCGGCGGCACGTACACCGCGTTCGACTATGACGGTCTGGTGCGCGGCGGCCCAACGGGGACCTTCCCTGATACGTACAAGACCAAGGACAGCTACGACATCTTCAAGTACACCGGTTACATCACCGATGACCTGACGTTGAATGCGACCTGGGGCCAAAGCACACAGCATAACCAGCAATACAACCCTGCGGTTTCCGACCTGCCTTACCTGCAGGACGTGACCAACCAGAATCCCGCCATCACCGGGGGAACGCCGATCCGCAATGCGCAGGCCACCAATCGTGCCAAGGCCGACGACCCGATCAATAAGACGCGCAACTTGCGGCTGGAGCTGAACTACCGCATCGGCGACCACGACCTGACCGCTGGCGTGGACAACATGTACTTCAACGCCTACGACGAAGGCGTGCGCACCACCGGTCCAGGCTACCAGTGGATTTACGGCCGTGCCGCAGACGAAGTGACACCCGTACGCCCGACGCTGGGTGTCGGCGGCACTGGCCCGGGCAGCAATGGTTACTACGCGCAGCAGCGGATCTTCACCACCACTACCAGCATGGGCGTCGAACAGAAGGCCTACTATCTGGAAGACCGCTGGCAGGTGAGTGACAACTGGCTGGTGACGCTGGGCCTGCGCAACGACCAGTTCACCAACTACAACAGCGACCACGTCGCTTATGTGGACAGCGGTGACCAGTGGGCCCCGCGTCTGGGCGCAAGTTGGGACGTGTTCGGCGATTCCTCCTTCAAGGTGTTCGCCAACCTTGGCCGTTACTATCTGGCGCTGCCGAATTCGGTCGCGATCCGCGGCGCCTCGGCTTCAACCTACACCGACGAGTACTTCACCTACACCGGCATCGATGCCAACGGCGAACCGACCGGCCTGACTCCGTTCGGTCCTGGTCCTGTTTCGAGCAACGGCGAGTACGGTCAGGCCCCTGATCCGAACGCGTTCGCGCCAAGCGATCTGAAGTCGCAGTATCAGGACGAGCTGATCCTTGGCTTTGAGAAGACCATTGGCAGCAGCTGGAACTCCGGTGCCAAGTTCACGTATCGCAAGCTGCAGAGCGCGATCGACGATGTCTGCGATACCGGCAGAATCGCGGACAAGCTCACTGCGTCGGGTGGTGACGTCGACAGTGTCAGCATCCCCGGCTGCGTGATGTTCAACCCCGGCGAGACCAACACCTACAACCTGGCCAATGTCGACGGCTCGGGCTACACCCAGGTGCAGATGTCGCAGTCCGACTGGGGTTTCACCGATAAGGCACGCCGCAGCTACGTAGCGGTCGATCTCTTCCTGGAGCACCCCTTCACAGAGAAGTGGTATGGCCGCGTGGACTACACCTGGTCGCATAGCTACGGCAATACCGAAGGCCAGGTGAAATCTGACCTCGGCCAGGCCGATGTCTCCAAGACGCAGGACTGGGATTCGGCGGAGCTCATGTACTACGCCGGTGGCAGCCTGGCCAACGACCGCCGTCATCAGCTGAAGGCCTTTGGTGCCTACCAGGTCACGCCCGAGTGGATGGCCTCAGCCACCCTGCGGGTAATGTCGGGTACGCCGATTTCCTGCCTTGGCTTCTTCGGTGACAACGAAGGTGACCCGATCGGTTACGGCTCGTCCTACCACTACTGCGGTGGCCAGGCGTCCAACCCGGGCGATGCCGGACGGACCCCTTGGATCAAGAACATCGACCTTGGCGTGACCTACCGTCCTTCGTTCGCGGACCACAAGCTGGCCTTTGGCCTGCAGGTGTTCAACGTGCTCAATGACCGCTCGGCCAATCGTGTTGATGGCGTCTACGGTACCGATCCCTATGTTGTCTCCAACACCTACGGCATTGGTCTACAGGACTTCAGTTACAACACCCCGCGCTATGTCCGCCTGAGCGCGACCTACGATTTCTGATCGCAGGTTCCGGTAGCTAAAACGCCGGATGTTCCGCAATACCCGCAAGGCCCCGGTTCTCCGGGGCCTTGTGTTTTATGCGGCCGGCAAACCGCGTGGGGTGGATGACCGGCGTCACAGCCTGATGAGCGCGCCACAGCGGCCGGCGATCGCTCAGCCATGTGAGGATGCGGCGCGCCTAGAATGCCCACATGAAGACCTTCCTCATGTCCGCGCTCACCATCCTGGGTGCCGCGGCTCCGGCTGCTGCGCGTGCGCCAGAAGTGACGCGACCCACAACGCCTGCACCATTTCCGACAACCTCGCAGCCACCGGGAACGCTGGCGCAGCTGGCGCCGGATGCCGATCCCGAAGTCTTGGCGCTGGGTCTATCGGCGATGCAGTGCGCGCAGGCGCATGGCACCGGCACCGATGCACAGCGGCTGGCGGTGATCGACTACAGCCGCTCCTCGTTGACACCGCGCCTTTGGGTGTTTGACCTGGCCAAGCAGGCGCTGCTTTACAAGGAACTGGTGGCACATGGCCAGGGCTCGGGAGGCGACCTCCCCGCCCGCTTCTCCAACGAGGATGGGACGCACGCCTCCAGCCTGGGCCTGTTCTTTACGCGCGGCACCTACCAGGGCAAGAACGGCTATTCGCTGCGCATGGAAGGGCTGGACGCGGGCTTCAACGATGCGGCGATGAGCCGGGCAATCGTCATGCACGGCGCACCCTACGTCGATGCGGCCAACGGCAGGAAAATGGGCCGACTCGGACGTAGTTGGGGCTGCCCAGCGGTGCGCGCGGCCGTGGCCAGGCCGATCATTGATGTGATGAAGGATGGCCAGTTCGTGTTCTCCTACTACCCGCAACAAGCCTGGCTGACACGCTCTGCACTGGCGCAGTGCGCAACCGCGCGCCTGCAAGGCAAGCCCCAACCCCATCCCGACAAAGCGGTCGCAGCGCGCTAGTCTGCACGGCATCACCACAGGGCCACGGAGGCCAAGATGCGTCGATCCGCGAAGCTGGTGTGCCTGTTGATGCTGCTCCCGCTTGCCGCCCAGGCGGCGGTGCCATTCTGGGGTGCGAAACAGTCCAGCTCGATCGATACCCGCGCGGCCGACCTCAAACCCGGGCAGTGGGTCTGGGGTGGCGACGACAAAAGCGCCGGACCGATGGCGGTCGTCGTCAGCCTCACCGAGCAACGCGCCTACGTGTACCGCAACGGCATCCTGATGGCGTGGACGACGGTCAGCACCGGCAAGAAGGGCCACGAAACGCCCACCGGAGTGTTCACTATCCTGCAGAAGGACAAGGACCACCGTTCCAGCCTCTACAACAGCGCGCCGATGCCTTATCAGCAGCGACTGACCTGGGATGGTGTCGCGCTGCATGCCGGCGGCTTGCCTGGCTATCCCGAATCGCATGGCTGCGTGCACCTGCCCAGCGCGTTCGCCGAGCAGCTGTTCGCCGCATCCAACATGGGCATGACCGTGGTGGTGGCCGAGGAGGGATCAGCGCCGGTATCGCTGGTGCATCCGGGCGCGCTCAGCCCGATCGACCCCAACACCGGCAAGGACGTGGATATCCCGCTGCTGGAAGATGGCCGCGCCTGGCGCTGGGAGCCGCAGCGTGCACCTGATGGCCCGCTTTCCATCGTGCTCAGCCGCAGTGACCGCATCCTGTTCGTCTATCGTCGCGGCGTGGAGGTCGGCAGGACCCGCATCAGCCTCAACAGTCCCACTTTACGCACCGGCACGCATGCCTACATCGTCGCGGCCGGTTACGTGCCCCCGAGTGCCGAGACGGTCACTGCGCGCTCGCCGATGCCTTCCTGGATCGCCATCGGCGTGCCCGGCCGCGAGAACGAGGCCGGTGCCGCCTTGCCGACCGAAGAGATCAACCAGGTAGTGATCCCCGATGCCTTCAAGGCGCAGGTACTGCCCAATGTCCAACCCGGCACCGTCTTGGTGGCCACCGACGCACATGTGCTGCCGCAGACCACCGGCATCCACGTGCAGGTGATCGACTCGAACCCACCGGAGCCGTGACGAGGCGATCGCCCGCCAGCTCAAGCGTTCACGCCTTTCGTGAAGCGCGATGTCAGCACGCTGCTGCCCGTCTCGCTTCAACGCAGGTCGCCGAGCACCACTTGTGCGGCGTTGTGTCCGGGCGCGCCGGTCACGCCGCCGCCGGGATGCGTGCCCGAGCCGCATAGGTACAGCCCGGGCAACGCGCCGCGATAGCCAGCCTGGCCGAGTGCGGGACGTGCCGAGAACAGCTGGTTCAGCGAAAGCGCGCCGTGGAAGATGTCGCCGCCGATCAGGCCGAAGTCGCGTTCGAGATCGAGCGGGCTCATGATCTGCCGGCCAAGCACGGACGAGGAAAAGCCCGGTGCATAGCGTTCCACCGTGGCGATCATCAGGTCGGCCACTTCTTCGCGATGGTCGTCCCAGCTGCCGCCCCCGGGCAACGCCGGCGCCACGTGCTGGCAGAACAGACTGGCGACATGCTGCCCCGCCGGGGCGAGTGAATCGTCCAGGGTCGAGGGGATGAGCAGTTCGACGATCGGCGCGCGCGACCAGCCGTGCGCCTTGGCGTCGAGAAAGGCCCGATCCATGTAATCCAGCGAAGGCGCAAGGATGATGCCGGCGGTGAGATGCTCGCCATCACCCGGCAACGCGGTGAAGGACGGCAAGCGCCCCAGCGCGACGTTCATGCGGAAAGTGCCGGAGCCGCAGCGCCAGTGGGCCATGCGCTCGGCCGTGGCCGGCGGCACGTGTTCGGGCCGCAGCAGGCGCTGGTAGAGCAGTTTGGGATTGACGTTGGCCACCACGCTGCGCGCACGCCGTTCCTCGCCGGTGTGCAGACGCACACCGACAGCGCGGCCGCGCTCGACCAGGACCTCCTCAACACCCGCATCGGTCAGGATCGTGGCGCCAGCTGCGCGTGCGGACGCGGCCATCGCCTGAGTGATCGCGCCCATGCCGCCGATGGCGTGGCCCCAGGCACCTTTGACCCCCTCAACCTCACCGAACACATGGTGCAGCAGGACGTAAGCGCTCCCCGGCGTGTACGGGCTGGCGTAATGACCGACGACGCCGTCAAAGCCGAACAGCGCCTTGATCGGGGCGCTTTCGAACCAGCGTTCCAGGTACTCGGCCGCCGAGATGGTGAACAGGTCCAGCAGTTCTTGGCGCAGGGTCTGGTCCAGCGACATCAGGTGGCGGCCGAGCTTCGCCCCGCGCAGCAGTTCGGGCAGCGCCGTCCACCAGCCGTCGCTGGTGATGTTGGGCGGTGGCTGCAGGGCCAGCGCGCGCAGCACATCGGCGATCGCCTCCAGTCTTGCCTCGTAGGCAGGCAGGGCCTCGGCATCGCGCCGCGAGAACTTGGCGAACTGCGCCTGGGTCTGGCCCGCGCCGGTCAGCAGAAACTGGCCATCGGGCAGCGGCAGGAAGTTGCTGCGCCTACGCTGCACGATGCGCAGGCCGTGACCCCGCAGGTCGAGCTCGTCGATCACCTTCGGCTGCAGCAGCGAGACCGTGTAGGAGGCGACCGAGTTGCGGAAGCCCGGATGGAATTCCTCGGTCACCGCCGCGCCGCCGACCACCCCACGACGCTCCAGCACGGTGACTTTCAACCCCGCGCGGGCAAGATAAGCCGCGCAGGTCAAGCCGTTGTGTCCGCCGCCGATGATGAGGACATCGCCGTGCGTCTGTGCCGCGCGTTTTTCCCGGCTGGAATGCGTCATTTCTGTGAACTTCGTCTCTATAATTGATCGATCAGGGCACGACACGGGGCGTCGCGTGATACGCAGGTCCATCGCAGCAGCCAGTGGCCGCACCGGTCTGTGCACGCCCGCATGAAGCGCATGCGCAGCTACCGCCAGCGACTGCAGGGGCGCGCCTTGACCGCCGTGGCGGCCGTGGCCCTGGGCGTGGCGCTGCTGCTCTCCAACGTTACCCGACCGCTGGACAATCAGCTCTACAGCCTGTTGCTGCCATCCATCGCGCCCGCGCCCAACCCGCGCATCGTGATGGTGACCATCGATCAGGACAGCCTGCGCGAATTGGGTCCGCGCCCTTGGTCGCGCCGCGTGCTGGCGCAAGCCCTGGACCGCTTGACCGGCCAGCACGTCCGCGGCGTCGGCCTGGACGTCCTGTTGTCCGACCCGGCCTTGTTTGATCCGGAGGGCGATGCCCTGCTTGCCAAGGCGATGCGGCGAAACGGGCACGTCGTGCTGCCGGTGCACGCCGAGCCCGGCGTGGCCAGCGCCCCGTTGATCGAGCTGCAGCCGATTCCTGAATTCGCCACGTCCGCCGCCGCGCTGGGCCACGTCGACCCCGGCCTGGATGCGGACGGCGTGGCGCGCACTTTGTATCTGCAGGCCGGGCCCGGGGCGCCGCGCTGGCCGGCCATGGCGCTGGCGCTAAGCCGGTTCGACCCGGCGCTGCCACCGCAGACACCCCAGGTGCTGCCGACCTCCCACGGCCCGGACGCGCGCGAATGGACCCGCGACGAGGCCCGGCGCATCGCCTACGCCAAGCCTGACAGCTTCCGTACGCTGTCCTTCGCCGACGTGCTGGACGGCCGGGTACCGACCGAGGCGCTGCAGGGCGCTTGGGTGCTGCTGGGCAATGCCAGCTCGCCGCAGGATCTGCGCCTGGGCGTACCGATGCGCGGGGCCGATACGGTCAGCCCATTGGAGTTCCAGGCGCATGCCCTCAACGCGGTGCTGGCCGGGGCGACGCTCCAGGTGCTGCCCCTGTCGCTGCAGCTGCTGCTGACCGCCCTGCTGGTGACCCTGCCCCTGCTGGTCAGCGGATTGCCCGGCCTGGCGCGCATGCGCTGGACCATGCTGCTGGCCTGTGTGGGCAGCCTGGGCACGGCCTGGCTACTAATGCTGGCGCACCGGTGGTTTCCGCCGGCCAGCGCCCTGGCCACGCTCGCGGTCGGCACCACGCTGTTGGCGCTGCATCACCTGCGCCAGCTGCGCTCACGCACGCACACCGACCCGCGCACCGGCCTGACCAATGCCAGCGGCTTTCAGCATCGACTGGCCCTGGCGCTGCGCGAAGCCGCCCAGCAGCAGCGGCCAGTGTCGCTGTTGATGCTGCAGTTGGACCGCGCCCGCTCACGCGCCGGTACCGACGCGATGCTGTACGAACTCGGCCGTCGCCTCAGCGCGCGCGCACGCCGTCCGCAGGACCGGGTGGCGCACCTAGGCCAAGGCCGCTTCGCCATCCTGCTGCCCGACACCCCGGCGCACGCGGCTGGCGCCATCGCCACCACCGTGCACGTCGATCTGGGCGAGCACCCGGCCGAGGATGAGCTCGGCACGGTCAGCATCGGACTGCATACCTTCGACCCGGCCAGTGGCGAAGACCCCGCCAGTCTGCTGGAAGGCGCGCAGGACGCCCTGCTCAAGGCGCGCACCAACGGCGGCAACACCACCGCCTGCCATCGCAGGGAGGTACCGGCCCCGCCCGCTCCTGAAGGGCTCGCCCCCGGCGCATGACCTTCGACACCCTGCCCCGGCGCGGGCTGGGGGTAGAGTGCCCGATCCGCCCCGCCAGGGCGTGGGCAGCGATCGCGATTCCCCACGCTCCGCGGGCACTCTTCGACCCGTTCCACGGAGCCCAATGTGACCTTTCGCAAACCGCATGTCCTGACCCTGTCCCTCGCCGTGGCCGCCGTGCTGGCGGGTTGTGG
>JBEVNH010000126.1:0-18407 GCA_040508175.1 Pseudoxanthomonas sp. | reverse complement strand
CGGCCAGACACCGTGGGCGATGATGAACCAGCTCACCGAGCGCAACCTGGAGTTGTGGCAGGAATTCCAGCGCGGGCTCGGCTCGGGCAGCATGGGTCGTCCTGTCGCGCCGCGCCCCGGAACGGAACCGCCGCCGCGCGATCCCAATCCGAACAAACGTCGCTGAATTCCAGCAAAGGTCACAGGCCCGTGTGCCACAAGGCGCACGGGCCTTTCATTTTCTACGACACGGTGACCGGCGTGCCTGATCGCACACCGGGGACCGACCATGGGAGAACACATGCAAGCACGCGTCGCGCTCGTGACAGGCGCTGCCGGCGGCCTGGGCGCCGCCATCAGCCAGGCCCTGCTGGAACAGGGGCACATCGTGATCGGCGTGGACCGCGCCCCGCCCTCGCCCGCCACGGCCAATGACCGCCTGCACAGCCGCATGCTGGACATCACCGACGATGCCGCGTGCCATGCGCTGGTGCAGGAGTTGGAAGGCAGCTTCGGCCGCGTGGATATCCTGGTCAACAATGCCGGCATCACCCGCGACGCCACGCTGCGCAAGATGCCCACCGACGCGTGGGATGCCGTGCTGGGGGTCAATCTCCGTGCGGCGTTTTCGCTGTGCCATGCGGTGGTGCCGGGCATGCAGGCGCGCGGCTATGGCCGCATCGTCAACATCAGTTCTGTGAGTGGGCAGACCGGCAACTTCGGCCAGGCCAACTACGCGGCCGCCAAGGCCGGCCTGCATGGACTGACCATGTCGCTGGCACGGGAAACCGCCGCCAAGGGCATCACCGTCAACAGCGTTTCGCCCGGCTATGTGCGCACGCCGATGACGGCTGCCATGCCCGCGGACGTGCTGGAACGCACCACCGCCGCCATTCCCATCGGCCGCCTCGGCGAGCCCGGCGACATCGCGCGCGCCGTGGCGTTCCTGGCCGACGAAGGCGCGGCCTACATCACCGGCGCCAACTTGCCAGTCAACGGCGGGCTGTTCATGAGCTTCTGAAGCAGCATCCCCAAGGGCATGCCGGACATCCACCGCCATTTCCGATACGCGCGCATCACGCATCCGTGCTTTCACGGCGCTGATGTCCCCGGTCCCTGCCTTGGCGGGGATGGCGGCGCGCGCGGACTTGCCCGGTCAACGGACTTGCCCGGGCTCCTGCATGAAATTGTCAGCGCATCGCCGTGGCGGCAGCGCCGCAGTATTTCTGCCGGAACTGCTCGGCCTGCGGCAGCAGCGACTGGAGGTGGCTGATGCGGTTGTCGGGATCGGGATGGGTGGACGCGAACTCCGGCGGACGCGCTCCGCCTCCCAGCTGCGACATGCGCTCCCATAGCGGGATCGCGGCCTTGGGGTCGTAGCAGGCCGCCGCCGCCAGCATCAAGCCGACCTCGTCGGCCTGTGTCTCGTGATTGCGGCCATACGGCAACACCCAGCCATATTGCACGCTGGCGCCGATGGCCGACATGGTCTGCGCATCCACCCCGGACATGCCTGCCGCCATCTGCCCCATCTGCACGAGTTTTTGCTGGGCCATGCGCTGCGCGCCATGGCGCATCAGCGCATGGGCGATCTCGTGGCCCATCACCACGGCCATGGCGTCGGTGTTCTGCGCAACCGGGACCAGCCCGGTGTAGACCGCGATCTTGCCGCCCGGCAGGCAGAACGCGTTGGCCTCCTCCGACTGGATCACACTCACTGCCCAGTCGTAATGACTCAGGTCCGGCGCCTGCTGTTGATGCAGCGCGGCCAGATCCGCAGCGACCTGCGGCACCCGCGCCACCAGCCGCTGCGCGATGGCGCGCACGTCCTGGCTGATCTGCGCATTCTCCGGCACCAGCGCGCCCTGGGCCTTCGCTTTCCCCAGCACCTGCTGATAGGCCTGCACGCCCAGCTCGGATTCTTCCGAGGGCGTGGCGCCGTAATGTGCATCTTCCCCGGTATAGGGATCGGTCTGGCGTCCACCAAACCAGCTGATGGCGGCATAGATCGCAAACCCGATCAGCACCAGCCAACGCACGTTGCCGAACAATCCGCGACCGCCTGCGCGACGCTGCGGCCGATCCACGGCGCGACTTCCAAATGGCGACTGCCTCATCGTTGCGCTCCGAAGATGGTCTCTACAACGTACGGGCGACGCGAAAGCCAACGCGGGCGCTGGTCATGTCCGAATCATTGGACGAACGCCATGCCGCGCGACCCTGGACCGGCGAGGTCGCCCACGACCCACCCCGGACCACGCGGGCCCGGCAGCCCGGGTTGTACCACGCCACGCCATCGGCCGGCGCGCGGCGGTAGTTGGAATGCCAGCAGTCGGCGACCCACTCGCTGACGTTGCTGCCCATGTCGCGCAATCCCCAGGGATTGGCGGGGAACCGCCCGACCGGCGCGGGCCCCCAGTAGCCGTCGCCATAGCCGACGAACGCGTTGTTCCAGGTGCGGCCGCTGGGCGAGGCGTCATTGCCACCAGTCAGATTGCCGGCCGCCTCGGGCGGGCGACTGCTGTCGCCCCATGGATAGCGGCCGCGGCGACCTGCGCGCACGGCATATTCGAACTCGGCTTCACTGAGCAGGCGATAGCCACGCCCGCTCTGCGCGCCCAGCCATTTGGCGTACTCCTCGGCGTCGCGCACGCTGATGTGCACTGCCGGCATGTCATCGCCCGCCGGGGCGCCGCTGTAAGTCGTGCTCCAGTCGGCACCATTGCGACGCACGAAATTGCCGCTGCGCTCGTCGTAAACGATGGAATGGCCACGCCGCGTCGCGCGCGCCAGGTAACCGGTGGCCTGGATGAACCGACGGAACTGGCCCACCGTGACCTGGGTGCGCGAGACCGCAAAGCCCCGCTCGAAGCGCACGTAATGCGCAGGCTTCTCGGCATCCGCCGCGCCCAGTTCCTCCTCGTCGGCACCCATCTGATAAGCGCCGTGCGGCACCACCACCATGGCCGGCCCGCGACCGCCGGCTTCCAGTGTGTCGGTGAAGACCTGGCCGGGATGGAACAGGCCGTAGTGGGTGGCCAGGTCCACCCGGCGGCGGAAATCCGCGGCGACCTCGTCCCCTGGCGCAGCGATGCGCAAGACTTCGGCCAGTTTGTCGCGCGCATCGCGCAGGCCTTGGGCCGTCTGCAGGTCGCGGATACCGGCATCGCGCAGGGCCGCCACCTGCGCGGCGCGGATGCGCGCCACTCGTGCGCGCGCGTCGTCCAGCGTCCCGACCTGCTCACGCACGCCCGCGGCGATGCGCAGCCAGCGATCGGCTGCCGGGTAGTCGGTCTCGCGCGCAGCCTGTTCGGCACGCTGGATCAACGCGCTCTCGGCTGCGGCCAGGCCCTGCATCGCGCGTGGTTGATCGGCCTGCAGCTGCAGCGCTTGGCGGAAGCTAGCCAGCGCACCCGTGCCACCTTCACCCAGCTGCCCCTGGCGCAGCTGGTCCTCGCCGATGGCGTTGAGCTGCCAGAGCTGCTCGGCCAGATCCACCGAAGCCAGATAATCGCTGCTCGCCTGACCCAGCTGTTCGAAACGCGGGGCCATCGTGCGCACCACCGCGGCGATGGCGACCGCCTGACGCAGGGCATCGGCATGGTCCCCCGCCCGGGACACGGCCTTCCTGCCTTCTGCCAGGACGGCCCGCACCGCGCGTTCCAACCCGCGCTTGGCCCTGGCATCGCCTGCCTCGACCGCTAGCAGCGACAGGTAGAGCGGGATGCCCGAGGTGGGGCGTTCATAGAGGTCGTTGTCCTGCACGGCCTTGTCGGCATCGCGCCGGGCCTCGGCCAGCTCCGCCCGGGTTAACCGGGTCAACGGCGGCCGCCAGTTGAGCGACTGGTCCGACGCTGCATCGGCGCTGACCGTGACCTGGGGCGCATTGCCACGCGGCGTACTTGCAGCGGCCTGGCCTGGCTCACGCCGTTCCTGCGCACGCTCGCAGCCCGGCACCAGCAGCAACACTGCAAGGATCAGGACCGGCGCGCGCAACGGGAACTCCAGCATGCAGACCACATCAGGACCGGGACGGTAGGCTATTGTCGCCCGACCCGGCAACCAGAAACATTCAGCGGAGATTGCGTGCCTCTTTGGATCGATGACCCCGGCGCCCTGCGCCACCACCTGCAGCAGCCACCGTCATGGGTGGGGCTGGATACCGAATTCATCCGCGAGCGCACCTATTGGCCGCAGCTGGCGCTGGTGCAGCTGGCCATTGGCGAGCAGATCCTGCTGATCGACCCACTGGTACCGGGCATGGCCGATGCACTGAAGGAGCTGCTGGTCGATCCCAAGGTGCTGAAAGTGATGCACAGCGCCAGCGAAGACCTGGTGACATTCAAGACCGCGTGTGGCGTGGTGCCGTCCCCGCTGTTCGATACGCAGGTGGCGGCCGCGCTGGCGGGCCTGGCCTCTGGCATGGGATATCAGAGGCTGGTCGATGCCCTGACCGGCATCCACGTGGACAAGGGCGAGACGCGATCGGACTGGATGCGCCGTCCGCTAAGCGACAGCCAGCTGCATTACGCGGCCGAAGACGTCGCGCACCTGGGCGTGATGTACCGCGACCTGGATGCGCGCCTGCAGGCGCTGGGGCGCCGTGCCTGGCTGGATGCCGACTGCAACCGGTTGGCCAGCGCGATCGACCAGGACCTGCCCGACCGCTGGCCACACCTGTCCATGCGCAGCGCGCAGTTCCTCGACCCGGCGGCGCAGCGGCGCCTGCTGCGCGTGCTGCGCTGGCGTGACCTCCAGGCCCGCCGCAGCGACAAGCCGCGCACGTGGATCCTGGACAACGAGCTCGCCGCCACGCTGGCCAAGCAGCCACCCGCGGACCTGCCTGCGTTGCAGGATTGGCTGGAGAAGCAACCCAAGGCCCCACGCAAGCTGGCCGAGGCGATCTGGCAGGCGCTGGTGACCCCGACCGACGACGAGGAGGACGTGCCATTGGCCCGTGCCGCCACCGATGCCGACAAGAAGCGTCTGAAGAGGATGCAGGACGCGGTCGTGGCGCACTCCGCCGCGCTGGCGCTGCCCGATGGCATTCTGGCCTCGCGGCGCTGGCTGGAACAGCTGCAGGACACCGGCCACTGGCCTGAAGCCCTGTCTGGCTGGAGACGTGAACAACTTGAGCCTGTGCTGGCGCCACTGCTGGCGTGACTGGCATCGGCGCGCACATGCCGCTAGACTCTGCCCCTCATGTGTGGCCATAGCTCAGCTGGGAGAGCGCGTCGTTCGCATCGACGAGGTCAGGAGTTCGATCCTCCTTGGCTCCACCAACAGATTCCAGGAAAGCCGGCCAAGTGCCGGCTTTTTTGTTGCCTGTCATCCGGGATGACAGGCAACGCACAAGCCCTGCCGCCCTCCCGCCCGTTTCCCCGCGGCTGATGCAGGACGCTTCCGGCAGAGCCCGGACGCGTAACTGGCACGTCACCCATCGGCCACTGACCGCATAACCACCGCGCGCCATTGTGCTCAGGTCGCGCCAGGATCCTATGGCGCGGAAGGAGTCTCCATGCGCCGATCCATGCTTGATTTCCCCCTACTCGACGACGTGATCGCGCTCACGTCGATCTCCTTGGCGACGCCGAACATCGCGCGACGCGTCCAGCTGCTGACCGAGGGCATGTCCGGCCTGCTGGGGACACGGCACACGCTTCCCGACACCTTCTTCGTGCCTGATCTGGAGCGCTATCGCCGGCACCTCCTGGTCAACGGCGAAGCCGACGGTTACCAGGTGCTGCTGATGACCTGGGGCCCGGGGCAAGGCACGGACATCCACGACCACGGCGGGACCTGGGGCGTGGAATCGGTGCTGTACGGCGCACTGGAGATCACCGACTACGCTGTCGAAGACAACGACGGCAACTGCGCCGAGCTCAGCGTGGCGCGCCGCCGCACGCTGGAGGCGGGGCAGTCGTTGGGACTGGTGCCACCCCGCGACCTGCATGCGTGCCGCAATGCCAGCAAGCGCGATGTCGCCGTTTCACTGCACGTCTATGGCGAAGCCGTGGACCACGTGCGCACGTTCCAACCCACGTCCCACGCGCAGTACCGCGTGGTCCAGCACAGTCCCGTGGTGGCGTGAGGATGCGCGCCACCGCCTCTCTTGGTTCCCTCTTCCCCGCATGACCTTTCTGCAGCTCCGCTACTTCGTCGCCATCGTCGACGCTGGCCTCAACATCACCCTGGCCGCGCCACGCGTCCACGCCACGCAATCCACGCTGTCCAAGCAACTGAAGCTGATGGAGGACGAGCTCGGCTTTCTACTGTTCACCCGACGCGGCCGCACCCTGACAGCATTGACGCCGGCCGGGCTCAATGTCCTGGACCATGCGCGCAGCGCCCTGCTGGCGATGGCCAATATCCGTTCGCTGGCAGCCGATACCCGCAGCGACACCCGCGGCGAGCTACATATCGCCACCACCCATACCCAAGCGCGCTATGCCCTGCCCGATGCCTTGCGCCGCACCAGCGAGCGCTACCCGCAGGTCACCGTGCACCTGGCGCCGGGCGGTGATCGCGAATCGCTGGATCGCCTGCGCCGCAACGAAGCGGAGATGGCGATTGTCAGCAGCGCAGGCAGCACGCCGGAGGCGGACATCGCCCTGCCGCTGTATCGTTGGGACCGCGTGGTACTGGTGCCGCGCGACCACGCGCTGACGCGCCTGCAGCGCCCATTGACCCTGGATGACCTGTCCGCGCATCGCCTGATCAGCTACGAATCCAGCCGCGAGGCCAGCTCATCGCTGCGTCGCACGTTCTCCGAGGTTGGCCTGCTCCCGGAAATCGCGGTGACCGCGCGCGATGGCGACCTAATCAAGACCTACGTGCGCGCCGGCATGGGCGTGGGCATCGTCGCGGAAATGGCAATCGATGCCGACGATGCCGACCTGCAGACGTTATCGGTCACGCACATCCTGCCCACCTGCACCAGCTGGCTGCTGATGCGCCGGGACCACCTGCTGCGCGAGCACGCACAGTTCTTCATCCTGCAGCTACTGCGCGACGTCTCGGCCAACGAGCTGCGCCGGCACATGTCGGGTGAGCAGCTCATCGCGTCCGGGCCTGCCACGCCAACCTGGCAGCAATGGCATCCGGAACTGTCGCTTCAGGGCGCCGCGGATTGATTGACGCTGCTGCGCCAGCCTTCCAGGAACTGGCGCCGCTTGAGCGCATCCAGATAGACCAGCAGCCCTGGCCCAAGGGGAATCGGGCGGAAGCTGGGGTCGCGCAGGACCGAATGCCGCCCACTGTCGCTGGGCATCACCGGAATCAGGTGCGCCTCGCGTTCAAGCACCTGCTGGCCACGCGGCGACAGCAGATAGTCCAGGAACCCATGCGCGAGCCCGGGATGAGCGGCGGTACGGGGAATCAACGCGGTACGCAGCGCCACCAGCGTGTAGTCCTCCGGATACACCAGGCCTAACGGCTGTCCCGCCTCGGCACGCGCCTTGGCGTACGAGCCAAGGCCGTTGTAGGCCATCAGCAGCTGGCCATCGGCCACGCGGTCCAGGAGTGCCCCGGTCCGTTCTTCCAGCAACACGTGGTTGTCGCCCAGCGCAGCCAACAAGGCACCGGAGATGCTGCCGCGCTGCGCATCCTGAGTGGCCGCCAGATAGCCCACACTGCTGCGCACCGCGTCGTAGGTGCCGATGCGTCCGTCGAGCAGCGCATCGGGCGCACGCAGCAGATCCAGCAACTGGCGGCGCGTGCGCGGCACGCGTGCGGCGGGCAACAGCCTGGTGTTGTAGACGATGGCCATCGGCTCGTAGCTGATGGCGAAGGCCTCATGCCGCCAGTGCGCCCAGGCCGGCAGCAGCTCGGTGAGCTCGGAGCGATGCGCCAGTGCATGACCGTCGTTGACCAGCTGCGCCTGTAGATCCATGCCGCTGCTGATCATCAGGTCAGGGCCACCCACGCGACGCGGATCGCGCAGGTATTGCGCATGCATTTCCTGCGCGGTGATGTCGGTATAGACGACCTCGACTTCCGGATGCAGGCGCTGGTAATCGGCGATGACCGACGCGAACACGTCCAGATCCGTCGAGCCCTGGATGCGCAGCGGCGCTGTCGCCGTGCCGCTGGGCGCCGGGAAACGACGCGTCGCGCCAGGCTCGGCCTGGGCGATGAAGGCAAGCAGCCACACGCAAAAAAAGGTGATCCACCGCCGCATCAGGCAGTCCTTGGCAACACGACGGTCACCTGCAGGCCGCCGCCATCACGATTGGCCAGCGTGACGCGCCCTTGGTGTGCCTCCATCACGCGACGCACGATCGCCAGGCCCAGCCCTGCGCCACCTGGCCCGGCATTGGCGCCGCGTGCGAACCGTTCGAACACACGCCCGGCATCGTCCATGTCGATGCCGGGGCCGCGGTCGGCCAAGGTCACTTCGCAGTGCGAGGCCATGGCGGTCATGGACAGCGCGAGCGGGCCTTCGCCCGCGTGACGCACCGCGTTGTCGATCAAGTTCTTGAACGCCTCGCGCAGCAACAACGCATCGCCGCGCACACGCGCAGGCGCCTCCGGGATCGTCAATTGCACCGGCGGTTGCGCCCCCCCCGGCGGAAGTGCATCGGTCACGGCTTGACGCAGCACATCGCCCAGGTCGATCACCTCGAAGGTCTGCAGGCTGGCCCGATGCAGGACGCTGGCATCGCTGAGCAGCTGGTAGAGCAGGCGACTCATGTGGCTGGCGTTGCGTTCGATGGCCTCCAGGCTGCGTCGCATCTGCGCGGCTTCGTCCTCCTCCACGCCCAGCTGCGCCTGTGCGCGGATCGCCGCCAGCGGCGTGCGCATCTGGTGCGCGGCCTCGGCCATGAAGGCGCGCAGGCTTTCATTGCTGTCCTGCAGCCGCGACATGAAACGGTTGAGCGCACCCACCATCTGCTCCAACTCCTCGGGGGCGCCTTCGCGCAGAGGCTTCAGGTCTGACGGTTCTCGATGGGAAAGATCCGCTTCCAGCTGTTTGAGCGGCCGCAGGGCACGACGCACGCCCAGCCATACCAGCAGCAGACTCAGGATGGACAGCAGCAGCGCCGCAGCCGTGGCCCGCAGTACCAGGTCATTGGACAACGCCTGACGCGCGCGACGCGTCTGCCCGACCTGTACCACCACCTGGTCCTGCGAGGCCGGCGATGAGAAGCGCCGCGTCACCACGGTAAAACGCACCGGTTCGCCGCTGTAGCGTGCGTCGAACATCAACGGCTCGCCTTCTTCTGGAATGCGCAATGGCCTTGGCAGGTCGTCGTAACCAGTGATGGTGCTGCCATCGGCATCGGCCACGCGATAGAACACACGGTCTTCCGGCGCCATCGCCAGCAGGTCCAGCGCCGCGTACGGCAGGTCCACTTCCCACTGCCCGTCGGCCAGCGCAACGCTATCGACGATGGACAGGGCCGATGACAGCAGCAGGTGGTCGTAGGAGCGGTCGGCCGCGCGATGCCCGTAATCACGCGCCAGGTAGAACAGCGTCCCGGTGGCCAGCAGCGACAGCAGGCCCAGATACAGCAGCAGCGTGCGCCGCAGCGACGGCGCGCGTGGCAGCGCGGACTCAAGCATCGCCCGACACATCTCCTGCAGGCTCGGCCTTGTAACCGGCACCGCGCACCGTCACGATGCGCAGCGGCATCTCGCCCAGACGCTTGCGCAGCCGGCCGATGTATAACTCGATGGCGTTGGGGCCCACTTCGTCGTCGAAGCCGAACAGTCCCTTGCCGATCTCGTCCTTGCTCACTACCTGCCCCAGCTTGCCCAGCAGGATTTCCAGCAGGCGGAACTCGCGGTTTGGCAGTTCGATCGGCTCGCCTGCCAGGGTCACCTGGTGCGCGGCGCTGTCGAAGACGAGCGTGCCGACCTGCAGCGCGGCCGAGACCTGTCCACGGCTACGGCGCATCAGCACGCGGCAACGCGCCTCGAACTCACGGAAGTCAAAAGGCTTGGCCAGGTAGTCGTCCGCACCGACATCCAGCGCGGCCACGCGGTCTTCGATGCCATCGCGCGCGGTCAGCATCAGCACGGGCGTGCCGTCGCCGCGCTCGCGCAGCTCCGTCAGCACGCTCATGCCGTCCTTCCCCGGCAAGCCGATGTCCAGGACCACCAGATCGAAGGATTCGTAACGCAGCACGCCGGCCGCGCCGGCACCATCTGCTTGCCAGTCCACCGCGTGGCCGCTGCGACGCATGCGGCGGACGATGGCATCGGCCAGATCTGCGTTGTCTTCCACCAGCAGGATGCGCATTGGTCTTTGGTCTAACTCGGGGCAAACGACAGGCGGATGACAGGTTCTGACCTCTAGGCTCGCAGCCACTGTCGCAAGGCATGCCTTCGCAACAGGCCGATCACTATAGCGCGCACCTCGTGCGCCACCTGGGAGGGTGAATGCGGTTCTGTACGTCCCCGACGCGGCCACCGCCGCGTGTCCGCCTTACGACTGCCAGCAGCTGCACGCCGCCCGCCATCAGCCCGGGGGCCACGTCTGCATGTTGACCGCACTCGGCTTCGGCATGGTGATCACGTTCATGTATCTGATCATGAGCAAGCGGCTCTCGCCGCTGGTCGCACTGATCACCATCCCCATCGTGTTCGCCTTGCTCGGCGGGTTCGGCAGCGACATCAACACGATGATGCTGGATGGCATCAAGGCCATCGCGCCGACGGGCGTGATGCTGATGTTCGCCATCCTTTATTTCGGCGTGATGATCGATGCCGGCCTGTTCGACCCGCTGGTGCGTCGCATCCTGTGCCTGGTCAAAGGCGACCCGCTGAAGATCGTGATGGGCACGGCCATCCTGGCGATGCTGATCTCGCTCGATGGCGACGGCTCCACCACCTACATGATCACCGTCTCGGCCATGCTGCCGCTATATCGGCGCCTGGGCATGAACGCGTTGAACATGACCTGCGTGACCATCATCTCCAGCGGCGTCATGAACCTCACGCCGTGGGGCGGCCCGACCGCACGCGCGGCCGCTGCATTGCACGTGGATCCGGCCGACGTCTTCATCCCGCTGGTGCCGACGATGGCGCTGTCGCTGGCCGGCATCCTGGCGCTGGCCTGGTGGCTGGGAATGAAGGAACGTCGACGCCTGGGCGTGGCGCGCCTGCCCGGCGATGGTGTGTGGAGCAGCGACACCCACGAGCACGACGCGCTGAGCGAGTCCGAGCGCGCCGAAGCGCAGCGACTGAAGCGCCCGAGCCTGCTGTGGGTGAACCTGGCGATGACGCTGGCCCTGATGGCGGCGCTGGTGGTCGGCATATTGCCGATGCCGGTGTTGTTCATGGTCGGCTTTGCCATCGCGCTGATGGTCAACTACCCCAACCTGGCCGAGCAGCGGGCGCGCCTGGTCAACCATGCCGGCAACGTGTTGTCAGTGGTGTCGCTGATCTTCGCTGCCGGCATCTTCACCGGCATCCTCTCCAACACCGGCATGGTCGAGGCGATGTCGCGCAGCTTTCTTGCGGTGATCCCGGACGCATGGGGGCCGTACCTGGCGGTGATCACTGGCGTGGTCAGCATGCCATTCACCTTTTTCATGTCCAACGACGCGTTCTACTTCGGCGTGCTGCCGATCCTGTCCGAGGCTGCCGGCCAGTACGGCATCACCCCGGTGGAAATGGCACGCGCCTCGCTGGCCGGCCAGCCGGTGCATTTGCTCAGCCCGCTGGTGCCTTCGACCTATCTGCTGGTCGGCATGGCCAAGGTGGACTTCGCCGACCACCAGCGCTTCACGCTGAAGTGGGCGCTCTTGATCTGCAGCATCCTGTTGTTCGGCGGACTGTTGTTCGGCCTGTTCCCCTTGGCGGCGGGCTGACACCTGCCGCAGCAGCACACGCGCAATCGTCCGCGCGTGCCAGTTCCGCAGTGCATGGACGCGCTGGCCCTGCCGGTGACCAGATCCGGCTCCACGAACATCGCGAGCGACGTCGGACGGCACGTGATCAAGCGCTTCGAAGTGCAGCGTACGCACGGTGCGCATTCCGAGCACCACGCGCGCGCCAGCTGACAGGCACAGAAGGTCGTTGGACCGCGTCTGAGACACCTCGACAACCTGCCTCACCTCCCCTGCCGCAACGCGGTGGACAGGCCGCGCTCGGCCTGACACCGCGCCTTTCCTTCGGAGATCACGATGACCCGCACCACCCACCTGCTGACGCTGGGCATCGCCGCTGCACTGGCAGGCGTCGTCCGGCCCGCTTCAGCCCAGCAGACGACGCCCGCGGAACTCGAACACCTGGTGCGCGCACAGGCTTCGCAGATCCAGGCACTGGAAGCGCGCCTGGCCGCGCTGGAGGCGCAGTCCAGCGTGCATGCTGATGGGCCGCCGGCAGGCCCCTCTGCACTTGCCGCAGCGATGGCCCCCCCCCAGCGCCTGCCCGCCCCGCCGCTGGCCAAACGCAGCAACGACGATGGACTGTCCCCGGTGCTGGCTGATTTCCACAGCGGCGCGCCGATTTTCACTAGCGACGACGGTGAGTTCACCTTCAAGCCACGCGGACGCTTCCTGTTGGATGCCACCAGCACCAGCGGCTCGCGCTTCAGCGAGCGCAATCTCTCCGGCACGGGCATCCGCCGCATGCGCCTGGGCGCCGAAGGCACCTATGGACGCTTCGGCTATCAGCTGGAAGCCGACTTCGCCAGCAACATCATGGAAGTCAAATCCGCTTTCGCCACTGTGGCCCACCGCATGTTCGGCCTGGAGGCGGAACTCACCGTTGGCCAGCGCCTGAGCGATCGCGGCATGGAGGGCTCGACCGGGAGCCCGGTGGTGCACTTCATGGAACGCAACACGGTCGCCGGGCTGATCCAGCCGGTGCGCGGCTATTTCGGAGTCGGCGTCACCGAACGGTTGACCGGCAGCAACTGGCACGTCACCGGCAGCGTGACCGGCGACCTGATCAACGACACGCGCGGCCAGGACAATGACAGCCTGACGTGGGCCACGCGTGCGCACTGGACGCCGTACAACACCGCCGAGACCAAGCTGCACCTGGGTGGCTGGGCCTTCTACGAATCCCTGGCCGACGATGCCAACCCGCTGGTGCGCAGCTATGCGGCGGCCGGCGACATCAACGAGTTCGCCCGTGTGCGACCCGGTGCGTTGCCCGGCGCCGAATCCTCGACCGGCTACGGCGCCGAACTGGGCGTGGTCAGGGGGCGCGGCTGGACCTTTGCCGAATGGGGCCAGCGGGATATCCGCGGCGCGGACACTGGCCAGCATTACCAGGTCAGCCACGGTGCGCATGCGATCTCCGCGGGCTGGTTCCTCGCTGGCGGCATGCCGGTCTACAACGCCAAGCGCGGCACCTGGAACAAGCCATCGATCGAACAGAACGTCACTGCCGGCGGCATCGGCGCCTGGGAAGTCAAAGCCCGCTACGAGCGCGCGGACTTCTCCGACCTGCCCAGCGGCGGCGAAGGCGATACGACCACCGTGGGCGTGAACTGGTACCTCAATGCGCTGGCGCGGATCATGCTGGAGGTTTCGCACTGGGAAAGCATCAACCGCAGCGGCGAATTCCAGGGGCCTGACAACGGCAATACCGTCAACACGCGGTTGGAATTCATCTTCTGAGGGCGACACCAGCCTGGAAGCACAGGCGGCAGGCGGTCACCTTGTCTCGGCGACCACCTTGATGCCACCCGGATTAGTCGCCTCCTGCGCTGACTGCACCATCGAGACAGGCATCGCCCGGGTGGCGGCTGACAGCTCCGGCCCAGACAGCGACTGGCTATCCATCGTCATCAAGCAGGCATGGCGCCCGGCGCCACCTGGTAACGGGCGCGATAAGCCAGAAAAAGAGGCCCCGTTTCCAGGGCCTCCGCGACGTCCTGCTAAGCGAGAGATCAGAACTTGTAATTCGCGCCCAACAACACCTGCCGACCATATTCCTCGTAGCGCTGAGTCAGGCCGCTGTCCTGGAAGAACTGCTCATACGGCTCGTTGGTGAGGTTGTTGATCTGCAGCAGGAACGACAGGCCTTCCAGGCGGCCCTGCTGGAACGCATAACCGGTCTGGAAATCCACCACCGTTTCGCCCTTGATGTAGACCTGCGCGCGGTCGGCACCGAAGCCCTGGATCTCCCCAAGGAAATCCGAACGCTTGCGCGCACCGACACGGGCGGAGAAGCCGGCTTTCTCGAAGTACAGCGTGACGTTGGTGACGCGACGCGACAGGCCCGAGATGGGTTCGTCCGGGCCCTCCGGGCCCAGGCGCTTGATCGAGCTCTTGGTGTCCGAGTAGTTGGCCTGCAGGCCGAAGCCCTCCAGCGCCGGCAGGAACGTGTCGAACGGCACCGAAGCCGCCAGCTCGTAGCCTTCCAGGCTGCCGCCCTCGCCGTTGGCCGGGCGCGTGTAGCGACCGATGGTCGGCGGCGTCGGGCCCTCATAGCCCTCCGGTGACACGAAGCCGGTGAAATCGTATTCAGTGGTCTGGTCGTAGATGTAGGTGCGCAGATCCTTGTAGAAGTAAGCGGCGCTGACATAACCGGCGCCCTCACCGAAGTACTTTTCATAGGACACGTCGGCCGCGTTGGCCGTCCACGGCTTCAGCGACGGATTGCCACCGGTGCGCGTCCATTCGCCGATGCAGTCGCCCGCGGTGCACAACGAGGAGTTGGCGCTGGCGCGCATCTGATCGATTCGCGGGCGCGCCATCTGGCGCCCCAGGCCCAGGCGCACGGTCTGGTCGGCGACAAAACCGAACGCCAGATTCAAGCTGGGCAGCACATCGGTATAGCGTGCCCCCCCGCTGATCGGCGTCGCATTGGCCGCATCACCCTGGGTCAGCGAGAAACCGCTGGAATCCTGGTCGGTGCGCACCACCTGCACGCCGAGGTTGCCCTTGACCGACACGCCGCCCATGTCGGTATTGACGTTGAGCTGGGTGTAGAAAGTGTCGACCTTCTCGTTGATGGTCCACTGCTTGTTGAGGATGTCAGCGTTGAGGTTCTCGCGTAGCACGTAGTAATTGCTGAACACCTTGCCGATGTCATAGGCGAAGCTGCCGGGGATGCCGGTGAATCCCAGGTTCACCGGGCTCAGCAGGTAGGCCGGATCGACCACCGTCTCGTCCTGGATCAGGTCCACGAACGACTCCGGCACCGATCGGCGCTTCTCACGGTCGGAGAAATTCACGCCGAACTCCAGGCTACTGAAGATGCCACTGTCGAAGCTGCGCTCGGCACTGGCGCGGAACGACTTCAGCGTGTCCTCGACCTCGGGCATTTTGATGTAGCCATCCTGGCCATAGTTGTTCGGGTCGGTCAGCACCACCAGCGCCGGGTCGGTGTAATCCATGCCATAGCTAAAGGTCGGCTTGTGCGCCCCGAGCAGGAAGTTGACCGAGTCGGTGACGCCGGCACGCATGCCCGAGTAGGTCTCCAGGATGCTTTCCTGGCGCTCGGCACGCGAGTAGCTCACATCGCCGACCAGCGTCCAGTGGTCACCCGCCTTGAACTCGTTGTTCCAGCCGACGGCGAACAGCTTGTCCTCACCGGTGTTGCGGTCATTGCGCAGCACCGGGCGTACGCCGTTGAAGGTGCCGCTGGTGACCACGCCGTTCTCCACCATCGCGGTGGCGGGATCCAGGCTGGTTCCTGCGCCCCAGGCCAGGCCGGTTTCCATGAAGCGCGTGGTCTCGTCCTTCTCGAACTTGGAGTAGTACGCATCCAGTACCGCGTGGTAGCGCTCGTTGGGCTGGAACTCCAGCACGCCCATCAAACCCTGGCGCACGTTGCTGGTGGACGAGGCCATCGACTTGGTGCCACCCAGCACGTAGTTGCCATCGGCATCGGTGGGGTAACCCCAGGCTTCCCAGCGGTTGGCCTGGCCCGGTGAATCCAGCCGTGCATAGCCCACGGCCAGGCCGACCGTGCGGTCAGCGAACTGGTCGATATACGCGCCACTGAAACGACTGCCGCGATCATCGCTGCCGCTGTTGAGCTTGCCCAGCGAGTTGTCTTCCAACCGGCCGTTGACCGAGAAGGTGGGCTCGGCGAAGGTCAGTGGACGCACCGTTTGCAGATTCACCGTGCCGGACAGGCCCTGGCCGATCAGCGAAGCATCGGGTGTCTTGTACACGGTGACCGCGTTGATCAGCTCAGCCGGGTACTGGTCGAACTCCACCGTGCGGTTGTCGCCGACGCTGACCTGCTCACGACCGTTGAGCAAGGTGGTGCCGTAGTCGCCCGACAGGCCACGGATACTGATGGTCGATGAGCGTCCCGCCACGCGCTGGGCACTCAGGCCCGGTAGGCGGGAGATCGACTCGGCGATGGACACATCCGGCAGCTTGCCGATGTCTTCTGCCGAGATGCTTTCGACGATGGATGTCGATTCACGCTTGGTCTCGATCGCGTTTTCGATACCGCGACGGATGCCGGTGACGGTGACCTTGTCCAGGTTGGTGGCCTGGTTGGCACTGCCGGCGGTGGCGTCGTTGGATGACGTACTGTCAGACGACGTGCTCTGGTCCTGCGCGTGGGCGCTCAGCGTCATGACCGACGCGAGCGCGACACACAGCAGATTGCGCTTGAGATGCAACATTTTCCCCTCCAGTCAATGTTGTCTTGGTTGCCGAGTTTTTCTGGATGCCAAATGGCAACCGCGCGTTGCGGAGCGAAAAGCGTCTGCCCTGTAACGTGGCGGCAATGGTAGGCCCGCGCATGGCCCGCGCCAGCGCGATGCATACGTATTCATGCCTTGCACCTTCGGCTTAGGCCCGTGCGCATTGGTAGCGTGCGCTCGCCATCCAAGGGAGGAGTTCACCGATATGTCGATGCGGAAGCGGTTCCATCCATCACGCCGCGCAAAATGCTGCATCGCAAGAGGCGCACTGCGCGGCGCATTGTGGCTGCTTCCCATCGCCGCGGCAGCGCAGACGCCAGGCGAGTTGCATGTGCCTTCGCCCGACTGGCGCGATGCGGTCATCTATTTCGTGATGATCGATCGCTTTGCCGATGGCGACCCCAGCAACAACGACCAGGGCAAGGGCGAATACGATCCGCGCGACCATCGCCGCTACAGCGGCGGCGATCTACGCGGCGTGCAGCAGCAGCTGGACTATATCCAGGGCCTGGGCGCGACCGCGGTGTGGATCACCCCACCCGTCGCCAACCAATGGTGGAACCCGGACACGCGCTATGGCGGCTACCACGGCTACTGGGCCACCGACTTCAGCAAGGTCGATGCACACTACGGCACGCTGGCCGACTACCAGGCGCTGTCGCGGGCGCTGCATGGACGCGGCATGTCTCTGGTACAGGACATCGTGGTGAACCACACCGCCAATTTCATCCGCTACAGCAGCCGGTGGAAGGCGTTCGATCCAGCCCGTGGCTTCTCGCTGATCACCGACACGCAGGGGCAGCAGTCGCCCACGCAGGCGCCTTTCGACCGTAACGACGCACGCGACCCGGCGCAGCGCAGCGAGGCGATCTATCACTGGACGCCGGACATCACTGACTACGAGATCCGCGAGCAGTACGTCAACTGGCAGCTGGCCGGGCTGGATGACCTCAACACCGAGAGCCCAGCCGTGCGTAAGGCGATGCGCAAGACCTACGGCGACTGGATCCGCGCCGTCGGCGTGGACGCGTTCCGCGTGGACACCGCCCTGCACGTGCCGGAAGGCTTCTTCGAGGACTTCATGCATGCCGACGATGCCGACGCGCCGGGCATCGCCGCGGTGGCCCGGCAGACCGGGCGCGACAACTTCATCGCCTTCGGCGAGGCCTTCCAGGTCGACAAGGCGTTCGAGGACACGCAGGCCCGCCGCATCGAGGCCTACGCTTCCAAGGCCACCGATGGCACGCCGCGGCTGGACAGCTTGCTCAACTTCTCTCTCTACGGCGCCACGCTGGAGGTCTTTGCCAAGCAGCAGCCCACCGCGGAACTGGCCTGGCGCATCGACAACATGATGCAGGTGCACGCGCGGCCGCACCTGATGCCGAGCTTCGTCGACAACCACGATGTCGACCGCTTTCTCGCTACCGGCGATGAGGCGGCGTTGAAGCAGGCTCTGCTGGCGATCATGACCCTGCCCGGCATCCCGGTGATCTATTACGGCACGGAACAGGGCTTCGACAAGCGCCGTCCGGCGATGTTCGCCAGCGGCGTGGATGCCGATGGACGCGACCACTACGACACCCAGGCGCCGCTGTACCGCTACCTGCACGACGCCATCGCACTGCGTCGCAGCCAACCGGTGCTCAGCCGCGGCACGCCGCGCGTGCTGGCCTCCAATGCGCAGGCGCCCGGCGTGCTGGCCTATGCGATGCAACACGAGGGCCGGCAGCTGCTGGTCGCGTTCAATACCGCCGACAAGGCGCAGACGCTGACGCTGCCAGCCGGCAGTTTCACCGCGGATGCGCGCCTGCACAGCGTGTTCGCCATCCATGGCGCAACACCGGATCGGACAACAGAT
>JBEVNH010000117.1:0-7221 GCA_040508175.1 Pseudoxanthomonas sp. | reverse complement strand
GGGGCCAGCTGTACCTGTACGACCTGACCACCGGCAAGCTCAAGCACGCCATCACCACCGGCGAAGGCAACGTCACCGAGCTGCTCAAGGTCGATGCGGCTTCTCGCACCGTGTGGTTCCGCGGCGTCGGCCGCACCGCCGGCATCAACCCGTATTACCAGCAGTTCTGGAAGGCCAGCCTGGATGGTGGCGATGCGACGCTGCTCACGCCCGAGGGCAGCGACCACACCGTGTCGCTGTCGCCGGACGGCAAGCTGTTCGTCGACGCGTATTCGACCACCACCGTGCCGCCGGTGACCGTGCTGCGCAGCGCCACTGACGGCAGCACCGTGTCCAGGATCGCCAGCGCCGACATCACCCGCCTCAAGGCCATCGGCTGGGTGCCGCCGGAGCCGTTCACGGTCAAGGCGCGCGACGGCAAGACCGATCTGTACGGCCTGATGTTCAAGCCGACCAACTTCGATGCGTCGAAGAAGTACCCGATCATCAACTACATCTATCCGGGCCCGCAGGTGGGTTCGGTGCGCGGCCGCAGCTTCCTGGCCACCCATGGCGACAACCAGTCCCTGGCCGAACTGGGCTTCATCGTGGTGGCCATCGACGGCATGGGCACGCCGTGGCGCTCCAAGTCCTTCCACGATGCCTGGTACGGCGACATGGCCGACAACACGCTGCCCGACCAGGTGGCCGGCATGAAGGAACTGGCTGCGCGCTATCCGTGGATCGACCTGGACCGCGCCGGCATCTGGGGCCATTCCGGCGGCGGCAACGCCTCCACCACCGCGATCCTGCGCTACCCGGATTTCTTCAAGGTGGCCTGGTCCGAGAGCGGCAACCACGACAACCGCGGCTACGAGGACGACTGGGCCGAGCGCTACCAGGGCGAGCTGATCGACAAGGATGGCAAGAGCAACTACGACAGCCAGGCCAACCAGTCGCTGGCGGGCAACCTCAAGGGCCACCTGATGCTGGTCCACGGCACGATGGACGACAACGTGCCGCCTTACCTGACCCTGCTGGTGGCCGACGCGCTGATGAAGGCCAACAAGGACTTCGACCTGCTGATGGTGCCCAATGCCAGGCATGGCTACGGCGCGATGACCGCGTATGTGGCGCGCCGGAAGTTCGATTACTTCGTGCGTTATCTGGCTGGCGGCACGCCGCCGGCGCAGTACGAGTTCAAGATACCGAAGAACTGATCGTCCGCTGAGCGGTCGATGTGTGTGAGCAAGCCGGGCCTGATGGTTGGGTCCGGCTTTTCTTTGCCTGTTGGATTTTTAGATAAAGATCTTCGTAACGCTTCGCGGTCCGACCCACTTTCTTTGCTCGTGCAAAGAAAGCTGGGCAAAGAAACACGCCCCGGACGGCACGCCCGCGCAACGCGCGGGTTCGCTACGGGACGAGGGATTTTTGGAAGGGACGTCCATGTCCCTTCCAAAAACGTCGTGCATCCATGCACGTCGCCCTTCGGGTCTGTCCTCGTCCCTGCGCCGTGCCTCACGGAGGTTTTGAGAGCGCAAGCCATAGCGAAAGCGAAAAGCAGGCAAGCGGGTTCCCCCAAGCGCTGCCAATATCCGTGCGCGTAGCGCGTAGCGCGTAGCGCCCAGCGCCCAGCCTGCTCGGGCTTTTGCTTCGGCATTGGCCGTTGCTCGGCTCTTGATCTTCAGCGCCTTCAAGGCGAGCCGAGCACCGCAGGCGGAAACGGCCGAAGAGGCGCGGGTGTTTGAGCGCAGCGAGTTCCCGCGCCGTGCCGTTTCCGGCGAGGAGCACAGGGCACCGCCGCAACGCGGCGGCGAGTGTTTTCCATCCCCTCTTGGGGACAAGCGCTGGCGGTTTAGCGTCTTTTTGCCAAGACAAAAGGAAGACGCGCCGCGTAGCGGGGCGGAAGCTCTTGCTGCCCGAAACGAATCAAAAGCGATCAGCGCTTGAAGCGATAGTGCGCCACCATCCACTCGTTGCCGTTGGCGTAGCCGAACAGCTCGGCACAGGCCATCCAGAACATGCGCCAGCGCTGATACCAGCGTGAGGCATCGGCCACGCCGTAGGTCTGGCGCATCAGGCCCATGACCTGATCGTGGTGGGCGTCCTGGTTTTCCAGCCAGGCGTTGGCGGTCTTTTCGTAATGCGTGCCGGGCAGCAGCCAGCGCTCCTCGATGGTGAGCTTTTCCTGGAACTTGAGCAGCGTATCGGCCGCCGGCATCAGGCCGCCGGTGAAGAAATGCCGGCCCATCCAGTTGTCGCTGCCTTCGGCCTCGAACAGATACAGCAGCTCGCGATGGCAGAAGATGTGCACGAACAGCTTGCCACCGGGCTTGAGCCAGCTGGCCACGCGCGACAGCAGTTCCTGGTAATTGCGCATGTGCTCGAACATCTCGATCGAGACCACGCGGTCGAACATTTCCTCGGGCAGCTGCAGCGCGTTGACGTCGGCGGTGATGACTTCGACGTTGAAGATCGCGCGCTCACGGCAACGCGCTTCGATGAATTCCTTCTGGAAGCGCGAGTTGGACACCGCGGTGATCATGGCCTTGGGATAGCGCTCGGCCATCCACAGGGTCAGCGAGCCCCAGCCACAGCCCAGTTCGAGAATGCGGCTGGCGTTGGCCAGCTCGGCGCGCTCGCAGTACAGGCGCAGCATCTTTTCCTCGGCCTGGGTCAGGTCGGTGGTGCTCTCGTCCCAGAAGCAGCTGCTGTACTTGAGGTTCTTGCCCAGGCACAGACGGAAGAACTCCGGCGGCAGTTCGTAATGCTGGCGGTTGGCGGCCTGGGTTTCCACCGCGATGGCGTCCTCGCGCAGGCCGTCCAGCCAGGCCTGCTGGCGCTCGAACACCGCGCCGGTGCCGCCCTTGCGCTCGTCCTTCAGGCGCTGGGCGCACATGCGGCGGATGCCCATGCGCAGCAGTGCGTCGGGCAGCCGGCCGGACTCGGCCAGGCGCGTGGCGAGACTCTCGCGGATTTCCGTTTCTTCAGAAGCAGGAACCGACATCGTGTTCTCCAGGATCGATCAGTGTTTCGGCGGCAGCGGAAAAAACGCGCTGGTGGTGCGCTGGTAGCGCGCGTAATCGTCGCCGCGACTGCGCAGCGACTGTGCTTCGGTGTACGGGATCCCCGTGACACGGTACAGGAAGGCAAACATCAGCACCGGGCCGCACAGGCTGGCCAGGACCCAGCCCCACGGCAGGCCGATGGCGAGCAGGACATAGGCAAACCAGTGCAGCCATTCGAAGAAATAGTTCGGATGGCGCGAGTATCGCCACAGGCCGCGGTCGCAGGTATGGCCCTTGTTGGCCGGATCGCGTTTCCACGCGGCCAGCTGGCGATCGGCCAGGCTTTCGCCCCCGACCGCGAGCAGCCACACCAGGACACCGAGTGTGGTCCAGAGCGACCACGTCGCGACCGGGTTATGCGCGACGATCCAGAACGGGATCGACAGCAGCACGACCATCACCGCCTGGGCCAGGAAGAACAGCAGGAACTTGCCCTGTGCGTCCTGCCAGTGTTCGCGCAAGTACGCGTAGCGGCCGTCCTCGTGGGACTCGCCGAACACGCGTACGCCCAGATGCCATGCCAGCCGCAGGCCCCAGAAGCCGCCAAGCACCGCCACCAACAGGCGGGGCAGGACTGCGCCAGGCAGCGTGAGCGCATAGAGCACCGCGCTGCCGGCCATGCCCGCCGACCACACCACATCGACCACGCCGGCGTTGCGCGTGTGGCGTTGCCACAACCAGGCCAGCAGCATCAGCGCCAGCGTGCCCAGGAACACCCACAGGATCGGCCAGGCATTCATGACGTGCGCTCCGTTGCAGTGCGATTGATGTGCATGACCAATGCGGCCAGGACTCCGGTGGCGACCGCCCACGATACGCCGACCAGCAACAGGCCCACGAACGTCGGCGTGGTGAAACGCACCGCGCCAAACGACGCCTGCGCGCCCCAGTAAGACACCGGCCCACCGATAACCATCACCGGCACCGCCAACGCGGGGCGTCGCATCAGCCAGCCAAACGAATGATTGAGCGTCAGTCCCAGGCCCATCCACAGCGACAGGATCCACGCCGGCGCCAGCGCCGCCGAGGGCCAAGCGGCCGCGTAATGCACCACGCCGCTGGCCGCCGCGATCGAGTCCACCACGCAGCCCAGCAGGAGCGCCGCCAGCATCAGCAGCAGATCACCGCGCGCCTGCCAGTGCAGTCCGAAATGCAGCGCGGCGAACACCAGCAACGCCACCGGCCCGGCCCACCACCAGCCGCGGCCTGCACCGCCGACCGCCGCCAGCCACAGCAGCTGCAGTGCCAGATAATTGCGCAGGTTGGGCCACATTCGACTCAAATGCCTTGTAGCGCATAGGGATATTGCGTGGCACGCGCGCCGGGCTTGGTCAGCCACAGGTGCACATCGCCGATGGAGCGCTCCAGGAAGCCGGCCTCGCAATACGCCAGATAGAACTCCCACATGCGGATGAAGCGCTGGTCGTAGCCAAGCGCGCGCACCTGGTCCAGCCGGGCCATGAAGCGCTCGCGCCACGCACGCAGGGTCAACGCGTAGCTGGGGCCGATGTCTTCGAGGTTGAAAAGGCGCAGGTCGCTGGCCTTGGCAATCGCCCCGGTCATCGCCGCCACCGACGGGATGAAGCTGCCCGGGAAGATATGGCGCTTGATGAAGTCCACCGAATCGCGTGCCTGCAGGTAGCGGTGGTCCTCGATGGTGATGGCCTGGATCAGCGCCTGGCCGTCGGGTTTGAGCAGGCTGGCGACCTTGGCGAAGTAGGTGTCCAGATATTGATGGCCGATGGCTTCGATCATCTCGATCGAGACCACGCGATCGAAGGTGCCTTCAAGATCGCGGTAGTCCTGCATCAATAAAGTGATGCGGTCCTGCAGCCCGGCTGCGGCGATGCGCTGCGCGGCCAGGTCGTGCTGCTCGCGCGAGATGGTGGTCGTGGTGACCTGGCAGCCATAGGTGGCCGCCGCATGCAGGGCGAACCCGCCCCAGCCGGTGCCGATCTCGACCACGCGCTGTCCAGGCGCGAGCTGCAGCTTCTGGCAGATGCGATCCAGCTTGCGGGTGGCTGCCACGTCGAGCGATTCGTCCCCGGCCTCGTAGATGGCCGAGGAGTACATCAGGTTCTCGTCCAGGAACAGCGAGAACAGCGGATTGCCCAGGTCGTAATGCGCGGCGATGTTGCGGCGGCTGCCGGTGCGCGTATTGCGCGAGAACGCATGCAGCACCTTCATCAGCGCGCCGCCCAGTCTGGCCGTGCCGCTGTCCAGCTGATCGAGCAGATCGCGGTTGCGCACCAGCATGCGCATCAGCACGACCACGTCGTCGCAGTCCCACAGCCCGTCCATGAACGCCTCGCCGGCGCCGACACTGCCGTTGAGTGCCGCCATGCGCCAGAACGCGGCGTCGTGCACGCGCATCCGCGTCTGCAGCGGTGCGGTGTCGGTGGCGTCGACCTGGCCCAGCACGTGGAGGTGTCCGCCTTCCTCCAGGACCAGCCGGCAGCCGCGCAGCTGCGCGAGGGTGTCGATCAGGCGACGGCGCAGGATGCGCTCGGCCAGCGAGCCGGTCTCGGCCGGCGGCGAGGGGCGCGGCGTGGTGGAGGCGTCGATGCGGCTCATGGGGAAGCCCTTTTATCGGGGTGATCGTGGACGGGATTGCCACGCAGCCACAGGCGCAGCGCATGCCAGTGGATCGCGGCGACGACCTGCATGGTCATCAGGGGATAGCGCAGCAGCGCCCAGGCCATTGCGCCGGCATGCATCGGGCGACGGCGCAGCCAGAGCGTGGCATCGAAACGCTTGGGTGCGATGTCGCCTGCCGCATCGGGTTGGCACAGCACGTCCATGTGGACACGCAAGGCCTGGCCAGGCAGTTGGAAGCGCCAGCCGTAGTCATGTTCCATCGCCATGAACGGCGAGACGTGGAACTGCTTGTCGAACCGCCATTGGAAAAAATCGCCGTCGCGCGTGGCGTCGTCGACGGGCAGCACGTAGGTGTGTCGCTCCTTCCAGGGCGTGTTGGTGATCTGCGCCACCAGCGTGTCGAGGGTCCGGCCATCGGCGGCAAAGCAGTAGTAGAACGTCACCGGATTGAAGCTGTGGCCGAACATGCGCAGATGCGTGAGCACGCGCACCGGACCGGCCGGGCGATGGCCGGTCTTTGCCTGCACGCAGTCGCGTACGGCCTGATCCAGCGGCACCTGCGCATCACCCAGGAAATCCGAGCGGCGAAACTCGACCAGATTGCGTCGGCCCACCGACCACAGCCAGCGGCGCGCGAATACGCGATCCAGCTCGTCCAGATCCAGGTAGGCCATGAACAACGGCCAGGTGAAGGCATGCGGTTTGGGGGCATGGCGCCGATGGCGGACGTGGCCGACGTAGAGCGCGCTGGCGAGTGCGGGTGTGGAAGGTGGGCGCGTTTCCGCGTCGGAAGCGGGCGTGCGTGTAGTCAACGACGACGCAGTATCGGCCGAGCGCAGCGCCTGATCGCGGGCCTGGCTCAGGGCCACGTAATCCCCAAGGCGCGCGCGACTTCGATGCCGCTGCGCAGGCCATCCTCATGAAAGCCGAAGCCCCAGCCCGCACCGGCATGCCAGACATGGCCGCGCCCCTGGATCTGCGGCAAAGCGCGCTGTGCTGCGACCGAAGCGGGCGTCTGGTGCGGGTGTCGATACTGCATGCGGCGCAGCACCTTGGATTCGTCGATCTGGCCGCTCTGATTGAGGCTGACGATGAAAGGCACCGGTGCGTCCAGCGACTGCAGCGCATTCATCCAATAGCTCACCGTGCACTGGCCGCCATCGTTGGCGGGCAGGTGCGCGTTCCACGCAGCCCAGGCGCGACGATCGCGCGGCAGCACGCTGGCATCGGTATGCAGCACCGTGTCGTTGGTCTGATAGGTGATGCCGCCGAGGATCTGCTGTTCCTGCGCGTCTGCGTCGGTGAGCAGACGCAGCGCATCATCGGTATGGCAGGCCAGCACGACCTCATCGAACACCGCACTGCACTCGGCGGTCTGCAGTTCAACGCCCGCATCGACACGGCGCACGGAAAAGACCGGACGGCGCAGCTTGACCTGCACGTTCCACGCCGCCTGCAGCGCCTGCACATATCGATTGGAGCCGCCGCTGACCACGCGCCAGGCCGGGCGGCCGCTGAGCTGGAGCATGTGGTGGTTGTCCATGAAGCGCACCAGGTGCTGCATGGGGAAATCAAG
>JBEVNH010000112.1:0-12941 GCA_040508175.1 Pseudoxanthomonas sp. | reverse complement strand
CACGAGGCCAGCATCGACGTGAGCAACCACCACACCCCCGAAGCGCCGGTCAGCACGCCGATCACACTGATCGAGGCAATCACCCAGGCCCTGGCCTGGGAGCTACGCCACGATCCGACGGTGGTGGTCCTTGGCGAGGACGTGGGCGTCAATGGCGGCGTGTTCCGCGCCACCGCCGGCCTGCAGAAGCAGTTCGGTGCGCAGCGCGTGCTGGACACGCCGCTGGACGAGACCACCATCGCCGGCCTGTCGGTGGGCATGGCCGCCCAGGGCATGAAGCCGGTCGCCGAAGCACAGTTCGACGGCTTCATGTATCCGATGGTGGACCACTTGATCTGCCACGCCGCGCGCATGCGCAATCGCACGCGTGGACGCCTGCACTGCCCGATGGTGCTGCGCGTGCCGTGGGGCGGCGGCATCCGCGCGCCGGAGCACCATTCCGAAGCCAATGAGTCGATCTTCACCAACGTGCCCGGCTTGCGGGTGGTCATGCCGTCCTCGCCGCAGCGCGCCTACGGCCTGCTGCTGGCGGCGATCCGCGACCCGGACCCGGTGATCTACATGGAGCCCAAGCGCCTCTACCGCCAGTACAAGGAACGGGTGGTCGACGATGGCGAAGCGCTGCCGCTGGATGTGTGCTTCGTCCTGCGCGACGGCACCGATGTCACCCTGGTGACCTGGGGGGCGCAGGTGAAGGAAGCACTGGAAGCGGCGGACCGACTGGCCGCCGAAGGCATCAGCGCCGAGGTCATCGACGTGGCCACGCTGACGCCGCTGGATTTCGACACCATTGCCGAGTCGGTGGCCAAGACCGGCCGCTGCGTGATCGTGCACGAGGCGCCGCGCACGGCGGGCTTCGGCGCGGAGATCGCCGCGCGCCTGGCCGAGGAGTGCATGTACGACCTGCTGGCTCCGGTCGCGCGTGTCACCGGGCCGGATACGCATATCCCGCTGTTCCGCCTGGAAATGAAATATCTGCCCAGCGCCGAGCGGGTGGTTGAAGCGGCCAAGCGCACGCTCGCGCGAGGCTAGATGCCGACGCTACGGGTTCTGTCGCGCCGCGCCGAGCGCGTGCAAGGCAGGGAATAACGAGGGAATGATGTCGATGCATGATCGGGGGATGACGCGGCATGGCGCGCGCTCAAGCGTGGCCCTCCGGGCTGCCGAGCGCGGTGCCCAGGCCGCCGCTGCGTGCAGCTTGAGCGCGCGGCCCGCTTGGCGCGGCGTAGCGCGCAATTACCTGGACATCAAGCATGACAACGCGACCTATCCCAACCGCATCGGCAGGCCGTGATGCAGCGTGCGCGCGTGATCGTTGACCATCGCGCGCCGGACCGGGAGCCGATCCGCGTCAGCCGTGGCGATGCGGTCACCCTGGGCGAGCGCGATACCGACTGGCCGGATTTCATTTGGACCACGCTGGCGCAGGGCCTGGGCGGCTGGATGCCGATGAACGTGTTTGAGCTGGATACCCACGAAACCGGCAGCATGGCGACGGCGCGCGAGGACTACGACACCCGCGAGCTGGAAGTGGACGCCGGCCAGCTGATCACCGTCGAGCGCGAACACGCCGGCTGGTGGTGGGCATATGACCTACACGGAAGGAGCGGATGGATTCCCGCGCGTTCCATTGAATTGATCGAAGCACATCGAGAGATCTGACACATGAGCGAAAGCAAGACCTTCCACCTTCCCGACCTGGGCGAGGGCCTGCCCGATGCCACCATCGTCGAGTGGTTCGTGAAAGAAGGCGACGTGGTGCGCCTGGACGAGCCGCTGGTGTCGATGGAGACCGCCAAAGCCGTGGTGGAAGTCCCCTCGCCGGTATCCGGCAAGGTGCTCAAGCTCGCAGGTGCCGCCGGCGAGGTGGTCAACACCGGCGCGATGCTGGCCCAGTTCGAACCAGATCCAGACCTGCCCCAGCGTGCCGATGGCCAGGACACCGGCCACGCGCACGGTGCACCGAAAGCTGCCACGACGGCCACGCCCAGCACCGGGCAACCCAGCACGGCCGATGCATCCAGGGTCGTGGCCTCGGACACCGGTGGCGACGTGGAAGACGGCGAACGTGACGATGCCGGTACCGTCGTGGGGGCGATGCAATCGTCCAACACCGTGCAGACCGAAGCCGCCGTCGCGGTCGGCGGCGTCAGGGCGATGCCGGCCGTGCGGGCCACCGCGCGCAAGCTGGGGGTGGATCTGGCACGCGTACGCGCAACCGGGACCGATGGCGTGGTCACCATGGCCGATGTGAAGCGCGCGGCAGCCGATGGCTCGGCCAAGGTCGGCAGCACGCCGCCGCCGACGATCCGCACCGCAGCACCTGTTTCGACACCCGCCGCACCTGCCGATTCGAACCGCGTGCGCACCTCGCTGTCGTCCAGCGGCAAGCCGATGCGCACCTCACCGCCGGGCGTGAGTGCCAGTGGCCAACCGGAACCGCTCAAGGGCGTGCGCCGCAACATGGCCCGGGTGATGGCCGATGCGCATCGCAAGGTCGTGCCGACCACGCTCACCGACGACGCCGACATCCAGGCCTGGGCGCCGGGCAACGATATGACCGCGCGCCTGGTGCGCGGCATCGTCGCCGCCAGCCGGGCGGTGCCGGCCATGAACGCCTGGTTCGACGGCGAGGCGCTGACGCGCACGTTGCATCCCCATGTGGACATCGGCATCGCCGTGGATACCGATGATGGTCTGTTCGTGCCGGCATTGCGCAACGCCGACATCCTCGACGCGGCCGGCGTGCGCGAAGGCGTCAACCGCCTGCGCACGCAGGTGCTGGACCGCTCGATTCCCGCCAGCGAGTTGAGCGGCTATACGATTTCGCTGTCGAACTTCGGCATGTTCGCCGGTCGCTATGCCACGCCAGTGGTCGTGCCGCCCTGCGTGAGCATCGTGGCAGCCGGCCGGGCGCGCTTCCAGATGACGCCGGTGATGGGGGGCTTCGAGTCGCACAAGGTCATCCCGCTATCGGTGACCTTCGACCATCGCGCCGCCACCGGTGGCGAGGCAGCGCGTTTCCTGCGTGCGCTGATCGACGACCTCGCACTGGCCGACTGATCGCGTCCGAGCATGTAACCGCCGCCAGCCCAGAAACCGGCCAGGCGGCGTTCTTGACACGAACAGACGCTGCGGATCAGGCCGCGACCAGGCCAGCGTCGGCCCCCCGGCGGTACAGATGCGCGTTGGCGCGCGTGACCACATGGAACATGGTCTGCAACGTGCGCGGCGCCTGCGCATCCTGAAGCTGATGCAACAGGTACTGGAGGGCGTTGGTCGCCTGGTGATCCAGATCCTGGTCGATCACCAGCGACATCAGCCCTTCTTCCAACAGGCCGAGATGATCATCGCAGGCCTCGTGACCCAGCCACAGCGGTCGCAGCTGGCGGCCAGTGCTGGCCACAACACCGGCAATGGCGTCGGAGCTGCCACCGGTGTTGTAGATCGCACGCGGCGCCTGGCCCGCCACGAACTGTCGTGACACGGCCTGGCGCGCACGCGCAGGATCGTCGTGCAGTTCGATCGGCCCATCGATCTCCAGCGCAGGAAACTCGCGACGGGCCACTTCAATGAAGCCTTCGGCGCGTTCGCGGTGGTCCTGGTAGGCCATCGACGGGCTCAGCACGACCACCCGCCCCTGCCCGCCCGACATCGCCCCCACCATCTGCCCGGCCAGTCGGCCCGCGGCACGGTTGTCGATGCCCACGAAGGCGCCGCCATTCAGTTCCGGCAGGTCGGAGGCCATCAGCACCGTCGGCATGCCCTCGGCGATGGCGCGCTGAACGGCGTCCTTGATGCGTGCATTGTCATTGGCCACCACGATCAGGCCATCGCGGCGATGACGTGGCTTGACGATGTAATCGGCCAGCTTGGTCTCGTTGTCCCCCTTCCACACGGTGGACAGCAGGCTGACCGGCTTCTCAAGCGTGCTGGCCGCCTGCTTGAGCGCACGCTCCAGGCGCGCGGCATGGCCGGCATCGGTCTGGGTATAGACGATGTCGAAGCGATACGCGCCGCGCACCAGCGCCGGCAGCATGCGCCGGGTACCCAGCTCGCGTGCGGCGCTGACCACCTTGCGGTGGGCCTTGGCCGAGACGCTGCCGCGGTTGTTGAGCACGCGGTCCACGGTGCTGGGGCTGACCCCGGCCACCTCGGCGATGCGGGCGAAGTTCGGCTTGGCCGAGAACGCGATCTCAACCATGTGCGCCTCCCGCCAGGACGGCGCGTTCCACACAGGGCAAGGCGGGCATTTCCAACAGCTGGTGCATGTCGACATCCTCAAGGGCTTGAAAACCTGTGGTCACCGTCCCGCAGCCGCCGGTGTCGCGCATCTGCCTTCCCGGCAGGAGCGTCCTGACACCCGTGGCGTACCCGTCGGTCACCGGATCCAGCGCAGCAGCTGCCGCCTGCGCCCCGACAGGGGACGACGTGGCCCGGCAACGCGCACGGCTCGCTCGGCGCACCGACATGCGTGGGACATCGCGGCGCCAGATCACGGCGCCATACCTGATTGGCAAGGATGCCAATTAGACCAAAGGATAAGAATGTAGACGCTGGAACGCCGGGTTGCGCGGCGGCGGACTAATCAATTCCGGTTAGATGCAAGCGCGCGTGGGCCGCAGCGCGAGGTTGGCAGCCCCCTAGAATGCGGATATTTCACAACGAGGATTGCCATGGCTGCTTCGCCCCCCTCCCCACAACGCGTGCTCGTCGCTGGCGGCAGCCGCGGCATCGGCCTGGGCATTGCCGAGGCCTTCAGCGCGTCCGGTGCCCAGGTCGCCATCTGCGCCCGTGGCGCGGACACGCTGCACCACGCGCAGGCCCATCTGGCGCGCCACGGCCACCCGGTCCACGCGCATCCTTGCGATCTGTCCGATGCCGGCCAGATCCAGGCCTGGGTGGAGACGGCGGCCGTCGCCATGGGCGGCATCGACGTGGTGATTAACAACGCCTCCGGCTACGGCAATGGCAGCGACGATGCCAGCTGGTTGGCCGGCTTCAATGTGGACGTGCTGGCCGCTGTGCGTACCAACCGGGCCGCGCTACCGCACCTGCGGGCCAGCGCGGCACCGGTGATCCTCAACATCAGCTCCATTAACGGCAGCGTGCCAACCCCGCGTGCGACCGCCTATTCCACGGCCAAGGCCGCGCTGAACTACTACACCGTGACCTTGGCCAAAGAGCTGGCTGGCGAGAAGATCCGCGTCAATGCCATCGCCCCGGGCTCAATCGAGTTCGCCGATGGCCTGTGGGACCGGCGCAAGCGCGAGGAGCCCGCGCTCTACCAGCGCATCCGCGACAGCATTCCGTTTGGCGCGCTGGGCACCGTGGAAGACATTGCCCAGACCGCCGTGTTCCTGGCCTCTCCCGCCGCCCGCTGGATCACCGGACAGATCCTGGCGGTGGATGGTGGGCAGGCGCTCGGCCATTAGCCAGCGAGCCTGGCAGGTCTGTGAGACCCGCCGCTCTTTTCGACCGGCAACCGCGACTGCCTGACAACGCCAACCTTCGCAGCAGAAGACGTGCTCCCGACGCCGACCTGTGCCCAGACCGGCGGCTTTCGTTGCCTTGGCGGTCGTATTGCGCATCAGCATCCCATAGGGCGAGGATCTGGTTCGGAAAGCAGCCTTCATCGGTATTGAGGCTGTGCAGTCCAGCGCTATCCAGCGTGGCAGCAAGGGAAAAAGCGCGAAGGCCGACAGTGCGAAGACGGCTGTCCATGCAGCCGAGCTTCAAACATCTCGCTGGCAAACACGCCGATGAACCACGCCCGATCTCCGGGGTCCTACTGCACTTGAACCGATGCGCGGCAGAAGTAATTCAGAGCACCGTGGCATGCCTCAAGCGGGAAACCACGCACCGCCATGGCTTGCCGTGCAGCAGTTCGGTCAAAGCCAAGCTGCACAGGCCCAAGGCCCTCAAGCGGCCTGATTCCGAAAACGGGAATGGGTTTGCTCACATCGACTCCCAGACACATTACTTCCGCACCGCATCGCTGCGCTCGCGCGCAGCGCGGAATTCCGAATCCTGCTCCCAGCGCGGCCAGTCACCACTGTCGGCGACGCCATGACCCAGGTCATACAGGATGTCCACGTCCTGCGCCTGGCCGCGGGTATCCCAGTTTTCGGCAAAGGCATCGCAGGGCTGGTGGTAGCAGTTGGCGAAGTAGGTCTCGCGCAGCTGCTTGCCGCGCGCCACGCCGCCTTCGACCATGTCCAGGCCCGCGCCGGTGGTGATCGCCGGCACGCCCTTCTGGGCGAAGGCGAAGTGGTCGGCGCGATAGAAGAAACCGGCCTCCAGATTCGGATCGGGTGAATAGGCCTTGCCGCGCGCGCGCGCGGCGGATGCCAGCGCGCTTTCCAGCGACACCCGGCCGCGCCCCCACGAGGCGATGTCGCGCGTGGGGCCATCGGGGCTGAACATCTCGACATTGATCACCGCAGCGGTCTTCTCCAGCGGCATCAAGGGATGGGCGGCGTAATAGCTGGCGCCCAGCAATCCTTTTTCTTCCGCGGTCAGCGCGATGAACAGCTGCGTGCGACGCGTCGGGCCCGCCGCCTTGGCCATGCGCGCCAGCTCCAGCACCGCCGCCACGCCGGTGGCGTTGTCCACCGCCCCATGGCGGATGGCATCACCCTGTGCATCGGCCTTGCCGATGCCATATGCATCCCAGTGCGCCGAGTAGATCACGCTCTCCTCCGGCGCCTCACGCCCCGGCAGCTTGGCGACGACGTTGTGACTGACCACCTCGTCGCGCTGCACACCGAAGGCCACCGACAGGCGCGCGTCACCCAGCGTCACCGGACGGAACTGTGCCGTCTGCGCCTTCTTCTTCTCAGCGGCAAAATCCAGGCCGGCAGCCTTGAAGATGTCCTGCGCCAACGCGCCCTGCATCCAGCCACGTAGCGGCGTGTGATAGCGCGCGGCATCGGCACGCGGGATATCGAACAGCGGCGAGGTTCCCGAACTCTGCACCGTCGCCCAGCCATACGCGGCCGGCGCGGTCTCGTGCACGATCAGCACGCCGGCCGCGCCCTGCCGCGCCAATTCTTCGTACTTGTAGGTCCAGCGGCCGTAGTACGTCATCGCCTTGCCATCGAACTTGCCCGGCTGCGGCGTTTCGAAATCCGGATCGTTGATCAGCACCACCGCGATCTTGCCGGCAAGATCCACGCCCTTGTAGTCGTCCCAGCCACGCTCGGGCGCATGCACCCCGTAACCGACGAAGACCAGCGGCGCGTCCTTCAGCTCCACCTTGGCCATCGGCGCCAGCGACTGCAGCGTCACGTCCTGCCCATTGACCAGCGCGCGCGAGGCGCCTTTCATCTTCAACAACGCCGCAGGCGTGCCCTTGACCTGCGTGCGCACCAGCGTCACCGCCTGTGTCCAGCCGCCATTGTCCCCCCCAGGCTGCAGCCCGGCCTTGGCGAACTGCGCGGACACATATTCCACCGTCTTGCGCTCGCCGTCCGTGGCCGGTGCACGGCCCTCGTAGGCATCCGACGCCAGCACACGGACATGCTGCTTCAGCGCTTCCGGATCGGCCGCGGGTTGCGCCGCTTGGACGGCCAGCGACACAGACGAGGCCAGCAGCCCCGAGACAAGACAACGCATTTTCACCGGCGAACCTCACAACGGAAACGTCCTGACAGTTTAATCGAGCAGATCGACGATGCCTTCGCGCAGGAACACGGAAGGGCCACTGCGCCACCCCGCTACCGAACCGACACGCACCACCAGGCGGCCAGGTACGCGCGCAAGCAGGCGCACCTGGACGGGCAAGCGCGCAACCCGACCACCGCGTCGCGTTGACTGGGACCTTGCCGTTCAGTCAGTGCACCGGACACTGCCGTGCTGACAGACGAGTCGCGCCCCTGCTGGGTCGCGAAGAATGATCCGGCCCGCAGACGGGCCACCACTGACACGCTGCTGGGGACACCTTTGACGACGACCGGGCTTCCATTGCATCCAGCGCGCACGACACGGCTTGCAAGCCATGTGCTGATGGTGCTCGGCCTCTTTCTTGTCCTGCGACTTCGGCTGCTGCCGGTGCTGCTGTCGGCACTGCTGGTCTATGAGCTGGTGCTGGTGGCCAGCCCGCTGTTGCATGCACGCCTTTCCAACGAGCGCGCACGCGCCCTGGTGGTCGCGCTGCTGTCGCTGCTGGTCGTGGGCATCCTGGTGGCCCTGTCCCTGGGTGCCCTGAGCCTCATGCAGCAGGATCTGGGCGTGTCCATCGCCAGCTGGCAGGAACAGTCCATGCTGCTCATCGCCAAGGCACGCGAGCAGCTTCCGCAATCCTGGGTGGCGTCCCTGCCAGGCACGGTGGACGAGCTTCGCTCCATCGTGGTCGAGCAGTTGCACAAGCACGCCGCCGCGCTGCAGCTGGCGGGTCGGGAAACCCTGCGCGTGCTGTTGCAGGTGCTCATCGGACTGGCGCTGGGCTCGATCATTTCGCTGACCCAGGCCGGGCGCAGCAATGAAGCCGGCCCGCTCAGCGCCGCGCTGCTGACGCGGACCAAGCGCCTGGCCTCCTCGTTCCATGACATCGTCTTCGCCCAGTTCCGTATTTCGCTGCTGAACACCATCTGCACCGCCCTGTTGCTGCTGATCATCTTTCCGCTGGCCGGCGTCGACCTGCCGTTTACCAAGTCGCTGATCGTGCTGACCTTCCTTGCCGGCCTGCTGCCGGTGATTGGCAACCTGATCTCCAATACGGCGATCACCGTCTCCGCCTTGTCGATCTCGCCCGTCGTTGGCGTGGCCGCTCTGGTCTACCTGATCGTCATCCACAAGGTCGAGTATTTCCTCAACGCGCGCATCGTCGGGTCGAAAATCCGGGCACGCGCGTGGGAACTGTTGATTGCGATGCTGGTGATGGAAGCGGCGTTCGGACTGGCAGGCGTGATTGCCGCCCCCATCTATTACGCGTATCTGAAATACGAGCTGCGGGCCGAAGGCCTGATCTGAAACAACGGGCAGCAGCCCTCAGCGCGTTGGCCGATCCAGCCAGCAGGCCAGCCCCTGCGCGTTGAGCTCGATATCCATTCCCAGGATGGCCAGGATCTCCGCCTCGCCCAGCGGCACGCCATGCAGGCGTGCCCGTCCCAGATACAACGCGCGCAAGCGCTCGACCAGCGCGGCATGGCGGTCCTTGACGTGGTTGCAACCATGGCCGATCTCGACCATCGCATCAATCTGCTCATACAGGTCATTGGCCAGCGTGCCCACCTCCTGCAGGTTGCGGCCGACACGGTCGTAGTGCGTGAGAAACATGCCCTGCGGCCCACGCGCCAGCAGCCGCGCGATGGATTGCTTCATGGCCTCGGGCTCGAACTGCACCGGCGAGCTGGTGGGCATGATGAATGGCCCGCGCGCGGTGTCGAGCTCGCGGTAGGACAGACCGAAGGTATCGCCGGTGAACCAGCAGGCACTGTGCGCATCCCACACGCAGTAGTGGTGCCGGGCATGTCCCGGCGTGTCCATGCACAACAACGGACGGCCAGCCAGGTCGACCACATGATCCCCTTGGGCAATCTGCACGCGCTCGGCCGGCACCGGCAGCACTACGCCATAACTACGCGCGATCTCCTGCTCGCCGTATACCGCGGTCGCACCGGCCACCAGCCGCGTGGGGTCGATCAGGTGCGGGGCAGCGCGAGGATGGGCCACCAGGGCCGCATGGGGCAGATGCCGCATCAGCTGCCCTGCACCGCCGGCATGGTCCAGGTGTGCGTGTGTCACCAGCACATAGTCCACCTGCGCGGGCGAGAGCCCCTCCAGCGCCAGCGCGCGCAACAGGTGTGGCAGCGAATGATTGGTGCCGCAGTCGACGAAGGCGGCGCGACCGGCATGCGTGATCAGGTAGCACGCATCGAAATGCTCACGCTGGAACGCGGTGTCGATCGTGCGGATGCCGTCTTCGCTCATGGAAACATGGGCTGTCCGGAGGCAGGCCAGTGTAGGCGGCAGACCGCGCCTGTCGGGATACCGCTTTGGTCGCAGCGGATCAATCAACTCACTGTGACGGTGCGCCGTCAGGCCGCGGCGGCACGCAGACGTGCCAGTGCGTCCAGCACCCGCGGCACTTCCACCTGTACGGTGAACTCCGTGGAGGCCAGCGCGTCGCCCTGCTCGGTCTGCTTGAGCACGGCAATCAGTTCGCCGGCCAACTTGGGCGTATCCAACCCCTGGCTCTGGATCAGCACGGTGCCATCGCTGTCGAGCAGCTTGAAGTAGAAGCGCCCGTCCTTCTCGCGGTATTGCTTGAACAACGGCAGGGCGACCCTGCTGGCCACCGCCTTGCTGGTCGTCCGCTGCTGGGCTAGGTTGCGCAGGCCAACGGCCTCACGCAGCTGACCGAGGAACGGCGTGGCGTACTGGCTGCGCAGTCGGGCCGCGCCCGCGCGCAGGATGTCTTCGATGTCGTCGGGCCGCGCGATCAGGGCGTCATAGCGTTCGCGCAGCGGTGCGATCTGCGTGTCCACCACATCCAGCAACTGTTGCTTGGCATCGCCCCAACCAATGCCATCGGCGTAGGCCTGCGCGAAGGACTGCGTCTGCTCCGATGTGGCGAAAGCCTGGTACAGCTGGAACAGCGGCGAGCCCTCGGTGTCCTTCGGCTCGCCCGGCGTGCGCGAATCGGTCAGGATCGAGAAGATCAGCTTCTTCAGCTCGGCCGGCGTGGCAAACAGCGGGATGGTATTGCCATAGCTCTTGCTCATCTTGCGGCCGTCCAGGCCCGGCAGGGTGGCGACGTTGTCGTCCACCGCCGCCTCGGGCAGCGTGAAGTACTCGCGCCCATAGACGTGGTTGAAGCGTTGGCCGAAATCGCGCGCCATCTCGATGTGTTGGATCTGGTCGCGCCCCACCGGCACCTTGTGCGCATTGAAGAGCAGGATATCGGCGGCCATCAGCACCGGATACATGAAAAGCCCGGCCGTCACCGCGGCATCATCGTCCTCGCCTTCGGCGCGGTTCTTGTCCACGGCCGCCTTATAGGCATGCGCGCGATTGAGGATGCCTTTGCCGGCGACACACGTCAGGAACCAGGTCAGCTCGGAGATTTCAGGAATATCGCTCTGCCGGTAGAACCATACCTTATCCGGCGCCAGCCCCGAGGCCAGCCAGGTCGCCGCGATTTCCAGCGTGGAGCGCTGCGTCTTTTCGGGGTCCTGTGCCTTGATCAGGCTATGCAGGTCGGCCAGGAAGAAAAAACTTTCGGTATCTGCAACATGGCTGGCCGCAATCGCCGGGCGTACCGCGCCAACGTAGTTGCCAAGATGCGGGGTGCCGGAAGTGGTGATGCCAGTCAGAACACGGGTGGTCATACAGATAAACGAAGGGATGTCGCGGGATCTGCAGTGTAACCCCCGCCGCGCGATGCGCCCTCGCAACACCGCCGCAAACGACAAGGGCGGGCCACGGGCCCGCCCCACGTCGTACGGCTATGCGATCTGCGGCGCCTCGTCACGCCTGATCGTTCGTACAACCTCGCATGCGATCAATGGCGGTAGATCAATGGCGGTAGGTGGGGTCGTCGTGAAGCGTCCGCTCGAACGCCTTGACCTCCGTGTGCGCACGGTCGCGATCCCACCCGTAGCGCTCTTGCAGCTTGCCCGCCAGATACTCGGTGTTGCCTTCGGCGATGGTGAAATCGTCATCGGTCAGGTCACCCCACTTGGCCTGCATCTTGCCCTTCAGCTGTTTCCAGTTGCCTGCAATGATGTCCTTGTTCATGACTTGCCTCGCTTGGTTGGCTACGCGGTCTCTTGCCGCGCGATGAGCATGGTCCACGCGATATTTAGCCGGCATGATTCACACGTGCATGCCTCGTTATCCGCGTGCAGGCCCTGTGTGCTTGTCAAGCCTGGACATCGTGACGGACACAAAAAAGGCCGGCTTGACGCCGGCCTTTCCTGCACGGGCTTAGCCGCGCATGCAACCTCAGTTCGGCGAGGTCGCGCCCGTCTTGTCAGCCGAGGTTTCCATCTTGTCGCCCACCTTTTGCACGTCCTTGCCAGCGCCAGCCACGGTGTTGCAAGCAGACAGGGACACAACGGCAAAGGCCGACAGGACCAGCATGTAGATCGTGCGCTTCATTGGGTGTTCTCCGGTCATTGGTTTTCCGGCTTTCCCAGTGGAAAACCTTGGCGTGAAGGCTGACCGTGAGACCGTCGAGAGCGTGTGAACCGGCGGCCCGACCGGTCAGCGCCGGTTAGCTTTGCGTAGAAAGCGTGAGGGGAAGCCGCGGGGCGTGGTGCCGCTTATCCGAATCGAACGGATGACCTACCGCTTACAAGGCGGTTGCTCTACCAGCTGAGCTAAAGCGGCACGGAACCGTGCGAGGGGCGGAATTCTAGCGCACTGCGGCGCATTCGAGCTCACGCACCTGCATTGCCCCGATCCGGCCGGCCACTGCGCGCGGCGTCTCGCCATCGCGCAGGGCGACGTCCAGCCACCACTGCGGCGGTGCGGGCTCGCCAACCGGGTTGATGCGTGCAGCAAAGCCCTTGGCCTGTAACGACTGCTGGCGGCGCTCGGCGCCCTCCAGATTGCGGTAGCGTCCCAGCGCGATGCTGTTGGACTGCTCGCCCGTCGGCACCACCAGCAAATCGTCGAAACCAGCATCCTTGATGCGCTGGGCCAACGCCAACGCCGCATCGCGATCGGCCTGGGGTGGCAAGGACACCGTGTAGGCAGCCGCGCCACGCCCGGTCTGTTCCTGCACTCGGCTGCGCAGGGCCTGCCGGCCGAGCGTCGCCAGGGCCGCGCGACCAGCGGCGGCGTCGGCAAACGGACCCAGCCGCAGGCACACCAGCGCAGGAGCCGGCGTCGTCGCGGCCTGCGTACCGGCTGCCGACGCTGTCTCAACCGGCGCAGTGGCTGCGGGCGCGGGCTTGGGTGCCGTCGTGGCGGCAGGGGGCTGCGGCGCGGCA
>JBEVNH010000104.1:0-17135 GCA_040508175.1 Pseudoxanthomonas sp. | reverse complement strand
TCCGCCAAGCGCGAACGCTCGCCACGCCGCAGCGTGATGTGCGCGCTGTGCGCCCAGTTCTTGAAGCGGTCCACCGCGTAGGTCAGGCCGGACGTCGTCTCCGTCAGGTAGGGCGTGTCGATCTGCTCCACGTTGCCGAGGCAGACGATCTTGGTGCCCGGGCCGGCGCGGGTGATCAGCGTCTTCATCTGCTTCGGCGTCAGGTTCTGCGCCTCGTCGAGGATCAGGTAGCGCGACAGGTAGGTGCGCCCGCTCATGAAGTTCATCGAGCGGATCTTGATGCGGCTTGCGAGCAGGTCGTTGGTGGCCGCACGCCCCCAGGCACCGCCGTCCTGGTTGTGGGTCAGCACTTCCAGGTTGTCGGTCAGCGCGCCCATCCAGGGCGTCATCTTTTCTTCCTCGGTACCGGGCAGGAAGCCGATGTCCTCGCCGACGCTGACGGTGGCGCGGGTCATGATGATCTCGCGGTAGCGCTGCTGGTCCATGGTCTGGGCCAGGCCGGCCGCCAGCGCCAGCAGGGTCTTGCCGGTACCTGCCGTGCCCAGCAGGCTGACGAAATCGATGTCCGGGTCCATCAGGGCATTGAGTGCGAAGTTCTGTTCCCGGTTGCGTGCGCTGATGCCCCACACCGCGTGCTGGCCGCTGCGGTAGTCATTGACCAGGGTCAGTGTGACGCGGCCATCGGGCTGCGCCTTGACCACTTTCAGCTCCACCTCGTCCTCGCCCGGCAGGTAGAGGTACTGATTGGGATGCCAGTCCTCGCCTTCGCCGCTGGCGATTTCGTAACTGGTGTGGCCGCTCTTGTCGGTCCAGGATTTCAGGTCGCGCTCGTGGCGGTTCCAGAAGTCTTCCGGCAGCTCGGTGGCGCCGGTGAACAGCAGCGAAAAATCATCCAGTGCGCGGTCGTTCTCGTAGTCCTCGGCCGGCAGTCCGCTGATGGAGGCCTTGATCCGCAGGTTGATGTCCTTGGACACCAGGGTCACCGGCGTGCCGGGGTTTTCCTCGCGCAGGGCCAGCACCGAGGCCAGGATCTTGTTGTCCGGTGCGACGTTGCCGAAGGTGCGGCCCGGCTCCACCGGCGTCACCTGGAAGTACAGCTTGCCGACGGCGTTGGCGCGCTTGAGCTGCAGGCCCTGCGGGTGCGAGAGCGGAATGCCGGCCTGGATCTTGTCGGCGCCGGCGCCGACGATCAGCTCATTGAGAAAGCGGCTGACTTGACGGGCGTTGCGGGAGACTTCCGAGGTGCCTTTCTTGGCGTTGTCCAGCTCTTCGATGACCTGCATCGGCAGGAAGACATCGTGTTCCTCGAACTTGAACAGTGAGGTCGGGTCGTGCATCAGCACGTTGGTGTCCAGCACGTAGATGCGCTTGCCTCGGGTCATCGTGATTTCCTGTGTGTGGACGAACAGACAGACGAACAGCCGCAGGCCGCCACGCCCCGCGGGGCGGGAGGGCGACCTGTGAGGAACGACGGGGGCTTCACTGCGAAATGGCAGCCTTCAATGCATCGAGCACGGCCTGGGCGTGGCCGGCGACCTTGACCTTGCGCCACTCGGCGGCGATGCGCGCGTCGGGCGAGATCAGGAACGTACTGCGCTCGATGCCCAGCACCGTGCGGCCGTACATGTTTTTCTCCTTGATCACGTCGAAGGCCGCGCAAAGCTTCTCGTCGGCGTCGCTGATCAGCGGGAAGTTGAACCCCTGCTTGGCGCAGAAGTTGTCATGCGATTTCACCGAATCGCGCGAGACGCCGAATACCCGGGCATCGCACTGCTCGAATTGCGGCAACAAGCCGTTGAAGTCGATGCCCTCGGTGGTGCAGCCCGGCGTGCTGTCCTTCGGGTAGAAGTACAGCACGAGCCAGTGGCCTGCGTGTTCCGCGAGCGTGGTGGCCGCGCCGCCGGACAGGGCCAGTGGCAGCTCGAGGGTGGCGGCGGGAAGCTTCTTGCTCATCGGCGCTGTCCGTGATCAATCAAGGGCGAACGGGACAAGGGCCATGCATGCGGTGCTGGAGCGTGGAGCGTGTGCACGTGATCCATTCGAGTCCCGGAAGGGCTTTCAGAATTTCATGGGGTCCATGATTGCGTCCAGGTTCAAATGGTCGCAGAACTCCAGGAAGTCATCGCGCAGCGCGGCGATGTGCATGTTGGCGGGCACGCCGATGGTCACCTGCGCCGAGAACATCTCCGCGCCGGTCTGCATGGCGCGATAGCGCGTGGATTGCAGGTTCTCGATGGTGATGCCCTGGCGATCGAAGAAATCGGCCAGCTGGAACAGGATGCCCGGCTTGTCGGCGGCGACCACTTCCACGATGTAAGGCAGCAGGTTGGACTGCACGACCTTGGCGGCGGTGCGGTACCAGACCAGCTTGAGGCCTTCCTCGCGCTCCAGGCGCGTCATCATCGCCTCGAGCTTGGCCACCGAGTCCCATGAGCCGGTCGCCAGCGCGGTGACGGACACATCGCGCCCCACCGTGGCCAGGCGCGCGTCCACCAGGTTGCAGCCGGAATCCGAGATACGCCGCGTCACCGCCAGGAGTGGCGACTCCGGATGCGTCGTGTAGGCGTTGATCAGGAGGTGGTTTTCGTTAGGCGAAGGCCGGGGCGAGGTGTCGGTCAAAGGGCTTCCGATGGACTGCTAGTCTGAATGGTGCCCGCGCGGTTGCGGGACACGAGGTTCAGCATACTTGCCCGCGCTTTCGGCCCGCAAGTAACATCCGCAGGCCGCGCAATCCTTACATGCGCTCCTTTCTAAACCGGGACTTTTCTTTTGTCCGTCTCAGGCTGCATCACTGCGCTGGCGACCCCGTTCACGGCGTCGGGCGATCTCGATCTGGATGCCTGGCAGCGTCTGCTCGACCAGCAGCTGTGCGGCGGCGTGCAGGCCGTGGTGGTAGCGGGTTCGACCGGGGAAGCCGCCGCGCTGGACGACGATGAGTACCTCGCGCTGATCGGACGGGCGGTCGAGCGCCTTGCCGGGCGCGTGCCGGTGATCGCCGGCACCGGCCAGATGAACACGGCCAAGACCATTGCCCAGACCCGCTTGGCGGCCTTGGCAGGGGCACAGATCGCGCTCGTGGTGGTGCCTGCCTACGTGCGGCCGACCCAGGCGGGCATGGCGGCGCATTTCACGGCCGTGGCCGAGCAGGGCGGGCTGCCGGTGCTGTTGTACAACGTGCCAGGCCGGACCGGGAGCGATCTGCTGCCGGAGACGGTGGCGGGCCTGGTCGATCATCCGCGCATCATCGGCATCAAGGAGGCGCGCGCCGAGGTCGAGCGTATGCAGGCCCTGCTGGCCTTGCGTTCTAAGGCCTTCGCGGTCTTCAGTGGTGACGACGGCACGGCGGCACGCGCCATGCTATCCGGGGCCGACGGGTTGATCTCGGTCGGGTCCAATGCGCTTCCGGCCAGCTTCCGCCGGCTCTGCGATCTTGCCCGTGCCGGCCATGTAGCCGAGACGCGCGCCCTGGATGCGCAATTGTCGGCCTACCACGATTTCAATGGAGTCGAGCCCAATCCGATTCCTGTCAAGGCGCTACTGCAGCGCCTCGGGTATGGACAAGGCCTGCGCTTGCCGCTGCTGCCGCTGTCTGCACCCCACGTCGGCTTGGCCGATACACTTGCGGCCAAGATTGCCGTCCTCGAAGCAACATCCGGCCGCACTTCGCTCGCGGCCTGAACTGGAGAATTGATTCATGCGTGTATCCCGTGTCACTCGTCCCCTCGCGCTCGCGCTACTGGCATCGACCGTTGTGGCTGCCTCCGGCTGCAGCTGGTTTCGCAAGGGGCCGCGCGGCGATTATGCGCTGAGCCCGCAGGAGCGTCCGCTGGAAGTGCCGCCGGATCTGAATGTGCCGTCCACCGCGGGCGCCATGCAGATCCCGGCCGCTGCCGCCCAGCCGGCCGCTTCCGACTCGGCGCCGGCTGGCCTGGGGTTCAACATCGGCAATGGTTCGCGTGATGAAGTGTTCGCGCGCCTGGGCGCGGCGCTTGGCGAAGTGGAGGGCGTGAACATCGCCAGCCGCGCACAGCTGCTGGGGACGTATGACGTGGCTTTCGAAGGTGCCGACTTCCTGGTGCGCGTGAGTGCCGCCGGCTCGGGCGCCTACGTCTCGGCCGTGGATCCACGTGGCGTGCCGGCAACGGGCGCGGCACCGACCAAATTGATGGCCTTGCTCAGGGAAGCGCTCGGTGGCAATTGATCGCCCGGACCCGGGGTGACGTAAAGGGCGCCCATGGCGCCCTTTTTTGAGTGATCTTCCGATGCCGATGGCGTCAGCCGATCGCCATCAAGCGTGTGATCAGCGCTGCAGCAGCGGCAGCTTGCCGGTCTTGCCTTCCCAGTCACCTGCGTCAGGCAGCGGGTCCTTGCGCACGGTAATCACCGGCCAGGACTTGGCGAGCTCGGCATTGAGTTCGACGAAGGCTTCCTGCCCGGCGGGCACATCGTCCTCCGGATAGATCGCATTGATCGGGCATTCCGGCTCGCACAGCGTGCAGTCGATGCACTCGTCCGGATCGATCACCAGGAAGTTCGGGCCTTCATGGAAACAGTCCACCGGGCACACCTCGACGCAGTCGGTGTACTTGCACTTGATGCAGTTCTCGGTGACGACGAAGGGCATGGGCCTTTTCCTTACAACGTGTTCCTGAGCGCGTGGCGCTGGCGTGTGTCAATCAGCTGCGCGGATCGCCGCGCAGATGAGCGTCAGATCACCGCCATCGCGCGGTTGCCGGACAGCACAAAGCCGGCAGGTTGACCTGCCACGCCGCTCTCGGAAGAGGTGCCTGCATTGCAAGCGGGGTGGAGCCTGCGCTGCGGATTCCAAGTTGGTGCTCCCTAGGGGACTCGAACCCCTGTTTTAGCCTTGAGAGGGCCACGTCCTAACCTCTAGACGAAGGGAGCATACTTGGTCGCGTTTGACGCAGCGCATTAGTATAGGGGGCCAACCTGTCGCGGGCAACATCAACCGTGACGGAACCGCTGCACGGCAGCGTGCGGGCAGGGGCGGTGCAGGCCAAGCGTGAGGTCCCTCGATGGGCATCGCGGCGATGGCACACCACCACGCCCGTGTTCAAGCCGCTCGCGACGTTCTGTCCGCTGCTCTAAGCTGCGACACTGTCAAAGCCTGTCACGGAAGCCGCCGTCATCGCATCGCTCGTTACACCTATCATCGTCCCGCGCGACCAGCACACCATTTCGCGCAAGGCCATCAGCCCGAACGCCCTGCGGGTGCTTTACCGTCTGCGCGACGCCGGCTTCGGCGCCTTTCTTGTCGGCGGCGCGGTCCGCGACCTGCTCCTGGGCGTGACGCCCAAGGATTTCGACGTGGCCACCGATGCCACGCCGGACCAGGTCAAACAGCTGTTCCGCAACTGCCGCCTGATCGGTCGACGTTTCCGTCTGGCGCATGTCGTGTTCGGACAGGAGATCATCGAGGTCGCCACCTTCCGCGCCAACAGCGATGACGGTAGCGGGGATCGTGAGCTGCACGAGGATGGTCGCCTCCTGCGTGACAATGTCTACGGCACCATCGAGGAGGACGCGGTGCGCCGCGACTTCACGGCCAACGCGCTGTATTACGCCATCGAGGATTTTTCGGTGCGCGATTACTGTGGTGGCTTCGAGGATGTGATGGGCAAGACGCTCAAGCTCATTGGCGACCCGGAGTCGCGTTACCGCGAAGACCCGGTGCGCATGCTGCGTGCGGTGCGTCTGGCGTCCAAGTTGGGATTCAAGATCGATGGCCCCTCGGCCGATCCGATCGCCAGCCTGGCGCCGCTGCTGGCAGAGGCCGCGCCGGCACGCCTGTTCGAGGAAATCCTGAAGATGTTCCTCTCCGGGCACGCCGTGGCCAGCTTCGAAGGCCTCGAGTCCTTCGGGCTGCTGCCGGCATTGCTGCCGGAGACCGCCGCGGCTCTGGCGTCCAACCGCAGCGGTGCGCTGCGCCGGATGGTGATGCAGGGTCTGCAAAGCACTGATCAACGCGTGGCCAATGACGAACCTGTGTCTCCCGCGTTCCTGTTCGCCCTGCTGCTGTGGCCGGCTTACTGCCGCGCACTGATCGGGCTGCAGGCGCAGGGCGTGCACGCCGAAGAGGCGCAGCGCCGGGCGGCTGATCGGGTCACCGTGCACCAGCTCAATACCGTTGCCTTGCCGCGCCGGTTCTCGGTGCCGATGCAGGAGATTTGGCTGCTGCAGGCGCGCTTTTCGCTGCGGCAGAAGCGCCGGGTGTTTCGCTTGCTTTCGCATCCGCGGTTCCGGGCGGCTTACGATTTCCTCGCGCTACGCATGACGGCTTCGGACGAACATGCCGCCGATGTGGCGTTCTGGCGCGAGGCGCAGATGCAGTCCGGCGACGAGCTGGCCGCGGCACTGGGCGCCCCCGCACCGCCAGACAGCTATAGCGACAGTGACGTGGAGCCCTCCAAGCGACGTCGCCGGCGCCGCCGGCGCAGTGGTGCGGAAGGTCCGTCCATCGAATGAATGGGACCACCGTCGCCTACGTTGGGCTGGGAGGCAACGTGGGTGACAGCAGGGCGACCCTGCTGGCAGCCCTTGCGTCCATCGGGATATTGCCGCAGACGCGCTTGCGGGCACGGTCGGCGTTGTACCGCACGCCGGCCTGGGGGCTGGAAGCGCAGCCTGACTTTCTCAACGCCGTGGTGCAGGTCGAGACCGGGCTGTCGCCCGAGGCGTTGCTGGAGGGTCTGCTCGGGATCGAGCGGCGCTTTGGTCGCGACCGTGCCGAGGAGGTCCGCTGGGGCCCGCGAACGCTGGACCTGGATCTGCTGCTCTACGGTGAGCATGTATTGGCGCTGCCGGCGCTGGAGGTGCCGCATCCGCGCCTGGCCGGGCGTGCCTTCGCCCTCGTGCCCTTGCTGGAAATCGCCCCCGAGGTGTCCATTCCTGGCGTGGGGCTGGCGCGGGATGCACTTTCGCGCTTGCCGATGCCGGACATCTTGCGGCTATCGGAGGATAATGGCGGGCTATGAGTACCCAAGCCGATAGCAAGCCCTGGACCGTTCCTGCCCTTGTCCAAGCCAAGCAAGCCGGTCGCAAGCTGGTGATGCTGACCTGCTATGACTACGGTTTCGCCCGGATCCTCGATGCCGAAGGCGTCGACCTGATCCTGATCGGCGACTCGCTGGGCATGGTGGTGCAGGGCCACGACTCCACTTTGCCGGTCACGGTGGATGACACGGTCTACCACACCACCATCGTGGCTCGCGCGCTGCAGCGGGCCTTGTTGCTGGCGGACCTGCCATTCCAGTCCGATGCAACGCCCGAGCGCGCGCTGGACGCGGCTACCCGGCTGCTGCAGGCAGGAGCGGAGATGGTCAAGCTGGAGGGCGCTGGGCACAAGCTGGACGTCATCCGCTTCCTGGCGGAGCGTGATATCCCGGTGTGCTCGCATCTGGGCCTGACGCCCCAGTCGGTCCTGGCGCTGGGCGGCTACCGGGTGCAGGGACGCGAGGAGATTGCCGCCGCCAAGCTGCTGGCCGATGCCACGGCCGCAGTCGAGGCTGGCGCCAGCATGGTCTTGCTGGAATGCGTGCCTGCCGCACTGGCCGAGAAGATCACTGCGGCAGTCGGCGTGCCCACCATCGGCATCGGCGCTGGCCCGCATTGCGATGGTCAGGTGCTGGTGCTGCATGACTTTCTGGGCCTGGACAGCGGCCATCGCCGGCCGAAGTTCGTCAAGGATTTCCTGGCCGAGGGCGGTTCCGTTGCCGGCGCCGTGCGCGCCTATGCCGATGCCGTGCGCGATGGCAGCTTCCCCGCGGCCGAACATTCCTACTGAGCGCCCCGGGCGTTTCGAGAAAACCAACATGATCGAGAAGTTGAGCGAGCTGGCCGCGCTGCGTGCCCGTGTGTTCGAGTGGAAGAAGCGGGGCCTGCGCGTGGGTTTCGTGCCGACCATGGGTAACCTGCATGCCGGGCACTACTCGCTGGTGGCGCTGGCCCGCCAGCATGCCGACCGCGTGGTCTCCAGCGTGTTCGTCAATCCGACCCAGTTTGGCCCGAATGAGGACTACACCCGCTACCCGCGCACGCCCGATGCCGACACGGCAGGCCTGGAGGCCGCCGGTTGCGATGTGCTGTGGCTGCCCACGGTCGAGTCGATGTATCCGTTCGGCATCGAGCTGGCCGCCAAGGTCCACGTGCCGGGTGTCAGCGGCCTGCTTGAGGGCGAATGCCGCCCCGGCCACTTCGATGGGGTGTGCACGGTGGTCAGCCGCCTGTTCAACCAGGTCCAGCCCGACGTGGTCGCGTTCGGCAAGAAGGACTATCAGCAGCTGGCGGTCATCCAGCAGATGGTCACCGACCTGGCGTTTCCGATCGAGGTGCTTGGCGGAGCGATCGTGCGCGAGGACGACGGGCTGGCCATGAGCTCGCGCAACCAGTACCTGCCGGCCGAGCTGCGGCCGCGGGCGGCCGAGATCCGCAAGGTGCTGGCGCAGATGCAGGCGGGAGTCGCAGCGGGTGAGGGGCTGGAGGCGGTGGAGGCGGCCGCGGCGGCGCGCCTGCAGGCAGTCGGCTTCGTGCCTGACTACGCCGTGGTCCGTAAACCTGACCTGTCCACGCCGTCGGTCGGTGAATCCGGCCCCCAGGTGGCCTTGATTGCGGCCCGCCTCGGCACCACCCGTCTGATCGACAACCTCGAATTCTGATGGCGCTCACGCCGGCGCTGTAAAATCCCGCGTTTATTCCTTCGCCAGTATTGTCGTCATGCATCTCAGCCTGCTGAAAACCAAGATCCACCGCGCCACCGTCACGCATTCGGAGCTGAATTACGAGGGCTCCATCGCGATCGATGGTTTATTGCTCGATGCCACCGGCATCCGCGAGTTCGAGCAGGTGCACATCTGGGACGTCACCAATGGCAGCCGGTTCAGCACCTATGCCATCCGGGCCGATGAAGGCAGTGGCATCATCTCGCTCAACGGCGGTGCCGCACGTCACGTCCAGGTCGGCGACCTGGTGATCATCGCCGCGTTCGCCAGCATGAGCGAAGATGAGGCCGCCAGGTTCCAGCCGACGCTGGTCTACGTGGATGCCAAGAACAAGATCACCCACACCAACAACACCATTCCCAAGCAGGCCGCATGAATCGATTCGACGCGCTCGTTCCCCACGCCACCCGACTGGCCGGCCGCAAGGCCGCTGAACTGAGCGCGTCAGCGCCCGCCCGCGCCACGGCCCTGAGCCTGCGCGTTGGGCCGGTATACGCGAACTTCGCCCGCCAGGGCTATGACGCCGAGGCCCTGGAAGCGCTTGAGGGCGTTGGACGGGAGGCTGGGTTGAAGGGCGCGTTCAACCGTCTGTTCGACGGCGAGACCGTCAACATCACGGAAGGCCGCGCCGCGCTGCATACGGCGTTGCGGGGCAACGTGTCCAAGGCCGCTGCCGCGCGCGAGGCGTTCACGACGGCCTCGGACGTGCGCCAGCGCATGGGCGAGCTGGTGCATGAGCTGGAAGCCAGTGACATCACCGACATCGTCAGCGTCGGCATCGGCGGTTCGGACCTGGGACCGCGGCTGGTGGCTGATGCATTGCGTGACCCGGTGCCAGCGAAGCTACGCGTGCACTTCATTTCCAATGTGGACGGCGCTGCCGCGCAGCGCACCCTGGCCACGCTGGACCCGGCCAAGACCGCCGCGGTACTGATTTCCAAGACCTTCGGCACGCAGGAAACGTTGCTCAACGGCAGGATCCTGGCCGAGTGGCTGGGCAGCAGCGAGCGCATGTACGCCGTCAGCGCCAACCCGGAGCGTGCCGCCAAGGCTTTCGACATCGCGCCCGAGCGCGTGCTGCCGATGTGGGACTGGGTGGGCGGACGTTACTCGCTGTGGTCCTCGGTCGGTTTCCCGATCGCGCTGGCCATTGGCTTCGACCGCTTCCAGCGCCTGCTGGACGGTGCCGCGGCCATGGATGCGCATGTCATCCACGATCCGTTGGCCAGCCTGCCGGTGCGTCATGCACTCACTGCCGCGTGGAACCGCAATGTGCTGGGTCATGCCGCGCATGGCGTCATGACCTATGACCAGCGCCTGGCGCTGCTGCCGGCGTACCTGCAACAGTTGGTGATGGAAAGCCTGGGCAAGTCGGCCACGCTGGAAGGCGTCGGCGTCGAGGTCGATACCGTGCCGGTGTGGTGGGGGGGGGCTGGCACCGACGTGCAGCACAGCTTCTTCCAGGCGCTACACCAGGGCACGCAGATCGTCCCGCTGGATTTCGTCGGCGTGGTCCGCAACGACGACCCGTACACCGAAAACCACGTCGCGCTGATGTCCAACCTGCTGGCGCAGTCAGAAGCATTGGCCAACGGCCAGGCCAGCGAGGATCCGCATCGCAGCTATGCCGGTGGCCGCCCGAGCACGATGTTCCTGCTCGATGCGCTCACGCCCGAATCGTTGGGCGCGCTGATCGCCATGTACGAACACAGCGTCTATGCGCAGTCGATCCTGTGGGGCATCAATGCCTTCGATCAGTTCGGCGTGGAACTCGGCAAGCAGCTGGCCAACAACCTGCTCCCGGCGCTCAAGGGCGAAGCCCAGGCCGATGACCCGGTGACGCAGGCACTGTTGGCGGAAATCCGCTCGCGCTGAGCGGCCCGCATGCATCGATGGTGAAAGAGCCGGGCGCGTCCCGGCTTTTTCATGCGTAAGGCAAAGGGGGCTGGCTCAAGTGCGCTTGGCATCCTGCTGCGCGATGGCCCACGCGACGTGCTCACGGACCAGGGGCGAAGCGTGCTCGCGGCGGCTGGCCAGCGACTGCATGACCTCGATACTGTACGGCGCATTGCCCAGCGCCACGGCAATGTTGCGCAGCCAGCGTTCATGGCCGCTGCGGCGGATGGGGCTGCCTTCGGTGCGGCGCAGGAAGTCGTCTTCCTCCCAGGCAAACAACTGTGGCAGCGTGGCGACATCCAGGTCGTTGCGCGCGCGGAAATCCGGTTCATCGGTGCGCTTGGCGAACTTGTTCCAGGGGCATACCAACTGGCAGTCGTCGCAGCCGAAGATGCGGTTGCCGATGGGCGCGCGCATCTCTTCCGGGATCGCGCCCTCGTGCTCGATGGTGAGGTAGGCGATGCAGCGGCGCGCATCCAGCCGGTGCGGGGCGATGATGGCTTGCGTGGGGCACACCTCGATGCAACGCACGCAGGTGCCGCAGTGCGCGGTGGCCGGTACATCCACCGGCAGCGGGATGTCGACGTAGATTTCGCCGAGGAAGAACCACGACCCGCCGTCGCGATCGATCAAGCAGGTATGCTTGCCGATCCAGCCCAGGCCGGCGTTGCGCGCCAGCGCGCGTTCTAGGACCGGCGCCGAGTCGACGAACACGCGGTGGCCGAATGCGCCGACCTCCTGCTGCATACGCTCGGCCAGCTTCTGCAGGCGATTGCGCATGAGTTTGTGGTAATCGCGGCCCAGCGCATAGCGGGCGATGTAGGCGCGCCGGCCATCGGCCAGCGTCTGCCAGGCATCCTCGCCATCGTTGCGGCCATAATCCAGGCCGACGGAGATCACCCGCAGCGTGCCCGGGATCAGTTCGTCCGGTCGCGCACGCTTGTCGCCGTGGCGGGCCATCCAGTCCATCGTGCCGTGCAGCCCCTCGTCCAGCCAACGCTGCAGATGCGCCTCGTCCTGCGCCAGCTCGATGCCAGTAATGCCGAACCGCTGGAAGCCGAATTCCCGCGCCATCGCACGCAAGCGCTGGCCCAAGGAAACATAATCGGGTGTGGAATCGGGGGCGGGCACGTGGGCTTGCATGGGGCAAGTATAAAATCTGGCGCATGAGCAGCCCGATTCCGTTGTATGACACCGCCGCAGCGCGCGATCTCGACCAGCGGGCGACCGAGGCATTGGGCGGCGATGCCTACGTGCTGATGAGCCGCGCCGGGCAGGCGGCCTGGCGCCACCTCTTGCAGCACTGGCCACAGTCGCAGCGCCTGCTGGTGCTGTGCGGGCCAGGCAACAACGGCGGCGACGGATACGTGCTGGCGCGTCTTGCACAGGAACACGGTCGCCAGGTGCAGGTGCTGCACGCCGCCTCGCAGCCGCCACGCAGCGCACTGTGCGAGCGGGCTGCCGATGGGTATCGCGCGGCGGGCGGCGCCATCGAGGTTTTCGATGGCGCGCTGCCGCCTGCCGACCTGCTGGTGGATGCCATCTTCGGCATTGGCCTGCGGCGGGCGCCGGAAGGCGATGCCGCCGCGTTGATCGAGGCCGCCAATGCCCATCCTGCCGACGTCTTCGCGCTGGACGTGCCCAGTGGGCTGGACAGCGATCGTGGCAGCGCGCCGGGCGTGGTGATCCGTGCCCGGCGCACGCTGCAGTTCATCGCGCCGCATCAAGGCCTCAGCACCGGCGATGGCCTGCTGGCCAGCGGCGAGCGCGCGACAGCGGCCCTGGCAGTTGCAGGGGCGCTGCTCGAAGCGGCACCGTCCGCGGCCGAACTGCTACTGGCCGATGCCTTGCCGCGCTGGTTCGCACCGCGCGGCATCAACAGCCACAAGGGCAGCTCTGGCCGCGTGCTCTGCGTTGGCGGCAACCATGGCAGTGGCGGGGCGTTGCTGGTCACTGCCCAAGCCGCACTCCGGGCCGGCGCGGGCCTGGTGTGGGCAGCGACGCGCGTTGAGCACGTCCCGGCGTTCCTGGCGCGGCAGCCGGAAATCATGGTGCATGGGGTCGAATCCAACGACGGACTGGAAGCGCTGCTGGCGCGTTGCGATGTCGTGGCGCTGGGCCCCGGGCTGGGACTGGACGACTGGTCGCGCGCGATGTGGTCGCTGGTCCTGCGCAGCGGCAAGCCCTGCGTGGTCGATGCCGATGCGCTGAACCTGCTGGCCGAGCGCGGGGAGCGCTTCGAGGACGCCATCTTGACCCCGCATCCGGGCGAGGCCGCGCGCCTGCTCGGCATCTCCACCGGCGAGGTGCAGGCCGATCGCTTTGGCACCGCGCAGGCCCTGGCCGCGCGTTACTCGAGTGTCGTCGTGCTCAAGGGGGCCGGTACGCTGGTTGCAGCCGGCGGCCAGCGCACGCAGGTCATCGGCGCGGGCAATCCGGGCATGGCGGTCGGCGGCATGGGGGACTTGCTGACCGGTGTGATCGCCGCGGCCCGTGCGGGTGGACTTGGCAGCTTCGACGCCGCACGAGCTGGCGCGCTGTTGCATTCGGTGGCCGGCGATCATGCGGCAGACGACGGCGGCCAGCGCGGGCTGCTGCCGTCGGACCTGCTGCCCTGGCTGCGACGTTGTGCCAACCCCGCCCAATCTCCCGGCCTTGCCCCATGATCGCTGTTTCCATGCCTGAGCCTGGTCTGTTCATGCTGCCCGATGCAGAGGCCACCGACGCGTTCGGCCGCGCCCTGGCGCAAACCCGCCCGGCGCGTGCAGTGGTGCATCTGCAAGGCGACCTGGGTGCAGGCAAATCCACGTTGGCCCGCGCGCTGCTGCGTGAACTGGGGGTGGAAGGCACGATCCGCAGCCCGACCTACACGCTGGTGGAGCGTTACCTGATCGCCGGCGGCGAGGCCTGGCACCTGGATCTGTACCGGATTGCCGATGCGGGTGAGCTTGAATTCCTGGGTCTGGATGAAAGCAGCGTGGTGCTATGGCTGGTGGAATGGCCCGAGCGCGGCGTCGGCGCGTTGCCGCCGCCGGACCTGAAGCTGGCGCTCTCCATGGCCGGCGCAGGGCGCCAGATCGAGGCGATTGCGCTCACCGTGACGGGCGAGGCATGGCTCGCTGCGCTTTCCATGTTGTTCATTAACGCGACATTGCTGTGAGCATTTGGTAGGAAGTTACGGCAGGTTACGGATTATTAAGGGAAAACCCATTGCGGACTGTGGTGAATGATGGTTGAATCCGCCCCATGCGCAAAGGAACCGCCCGTCGTCGTCGAATTCTGGGGTTCGTCAGCCTGCTGACGGCGGCTGTCATGCCGGCCTGGGCGGGCGAACTGCGCGGCGTGGACATCACGGCAGGGGCCACCGGGACACGCGCCGAACTGCAGCTCGACGGTGCGGGTGCCTTCAACACGATTTCCCTGCACGGGCCTGAGCGGCTGGTGGTGGATTTTCCTGCGTCGGCGCCCAGAGCAGGCCTGAAAATGCCTGCGGCCGCCGGCATCATCAAGTCCGTACGGACGGGCCAGCCTGTGCCGGGCACGCTGCGCGTGGTGTTCGACCTGAATTCTTCCGTCACGATGCTGGCTCCGCGCCTGGAAGGCCACGGCGCGCAGTCGCGTCTGGTCATCGAATGGCCGGGCGATGGTCCTGAGCAGGTGGCGGTAGCGGCCATACCCACCCAGTCCGTGCCACCGACAACGCCCGCGCAGGCATCCGCGCCGCAAGCATCCATGCCCGTAACGCCACAGCCTTCCGCTGCACAGGCCACGGCCGCACTGGCCTCCAGCGCGGCTGCGGCATCTGCCACGCCGGCAACCCGGACGATTTCGCCGCAGGACATCCTCAACGGCAACCAGACGGTTGAAACCACGCCCGCTGCGTCGGCACCGGGCAAGGGCGTCACGCCCAACGGCATGCCCTACACGGTGGCGACCGGGAAGCCGGCGACCACGCCCGAAGCGGCCGCTGCGCGCGCGGCGGCCGAAGCCATGGAGTCGAACAAGCCTGTCCCGGCGGCAACGCCCGTACCGCGGGCCGTAGCCGGTACCCGCCCGCTGGTGATCGCCATCGACCCAGGCCACGGCGGCCAGGACTCAGGGGCGATTGGCCCGACCGGCAAGTACGAAAAGAACGCGGTCTTGGCCATCGCACGTGAGCTGGCGCGACAGATCGATGCCACGCCTGGCATGAAGGCTTACTTGACCCGCGATAGCGATTACTTCATTCCGCTTAACCAGCGCGCGGTGAAAGCGCGTGCGGCCAAGGCCGACATGTTTGTTTCCATCCACGCCGATGCCGCGGAAAACCGCAGCGCCAGCGGTTCGTCTGTCTATGTGCTCTCCACCAAGGGCGCGTCCTCGCAGCGTGCGCGCTGGCTGGCAGACAAGGAAAACTCTTCTGATCTGGTCGGCGGCGTCAGCCTGACCAAGGCCGACAACACCTTGTCCTCGGTGCTGATCGACCTGGCGCAGAGCGGCCACATGCGTGCTTCGGAAGATGCGGCCGGCTACGTGCTGACCGGCTTGAAGAATGCCGGCAACAACCACAAGCCGCATATCGAGCGGGCGAATTTCGCAGTGCTGCGCACCTCGGACATGCCGTCGATGCTGGTGGAGACGGCGTTCTTCTCAAACTACGACGAGGAAAAGCGGCTCGTCGACCCGGGCTTCCAGCGCAAGATCGCCAGCGCGGTCCTGAGCGGGGTCAAGACGTATTTCACCCGGCAGCCGCCGCCAGGCACGTTGTTCGCCGCCATGGCCGCCGGGCAGGTCACTGCGGGCGCATCGTCGTCCAGCAGCGAAAGCGCGCCTTAAGAAAGACGCGATCGGCTGGCGCGTTTCCGGGTTGCGTGGGGCGGCTCGGCTATCATCGACACTGGTTTCTTTCTCAGCGGCCCTGCGTCGCTTTTTCAGCCAGTGCCCATCCGTCAGCTGCCCGATATCCTCGTCAACCAGATCGCCGCCGGAGAAGTGGTCGAACGGCCTGCATCTGTCGTCAAGGAGCTGGTGGAAAACGCTTTGGACGCCGGTGCGCGCCGGGTCGATATCGATCTGGAGGAAGGGGGCGTCCGCTTGATCCGCATCCGCGATGACGGCCTGGGGATCGCGCCGGATGAGTTGCCGCTGGCGGTATCGCGCCATGCCACCAGCAAGATCGCCTCGCTCGACGATCTGGAAGCGGTGGCGACACTGGGCTTCCGCGGCGAAGCACTGCCATCCATTGCCTCGGTGAGTCGCTTTTCACTGGCCTCGCGCCGCGAACAGGACGAACACGGCACGGCGCTGCACGTGGAAGGCGGCAAGGTCGGTGAACTGGTGCCGAAGCCGCACCAGCGCGGCACCACGGTCGAGGTACGCGAGCTGTTCTACAACGTGCCGGCACGGCGCAAGTTCCTGCGCGCCGAACGCACCGAGCTGGGCCATATCGAAGAATGGCTGCGCTCGCTGGCCTTGGCGCGGCCTGACGTGGAGCTGCGGATTAGTCACAACGGCCGCCCGACACGCCGCTACAAGGGCGGCGAAGATCTCGACGCGATGGCGCGTTTGGGTGAAACCCTGGGCGAGGAGTTCGCGCGACAGGGGCTGCGCGTGGATCATGGCGGCGCCGGCATGCGGCTGCATGGCTGGATCGCCCAGCCCAGCTATTCGCGAGCCAGTGCCGACCAGCAGTACCTGTATGTCAACGGTCGCAGCGTGCGTGATCGCAACGTCGCCCATGCGGTGAAGATGGCCTACCAGGATGTGCTGTTCCACGGCCGCCAGCCGGCGTACGTGCTGTTCCTGGAACTGGACCCGACACGGGTGGACGTCAACGTGCATCCGGCCAAGCACGAGGTGCGCTTCCGCGATTCGCGGCTGGTGCACGATTTCGTCTATCGCACGCTGCATGAGGCACTGGCCGAAACGCGCGCGGGCATGACGCCGCAGCCGACAGCAGGCGCGTTTGCTGCTGCCAACGCGACGGGTGCTCCAGTCACTAGCGGTGGTCTGAGTGCACCGGCCGGTGGTTACGGCATGGCCTCATCCAATTGGGCGATGCCAACGCGGCAATCGCCACTCGGGTTGAACGTGGCTGATGCGCCGGCGGCGTATGGCGCACTGTATGCAACGCCGCAGGCGGCGTGGCAGGCAAATGGGTCCTCAGCCGGCGCGCCTTTTGCGGGCGCGCCGCTGCCGATGCCGGCAGACAGCGAAGATGGCGTGCCGCCGTTGGGATATGCGTTGGCGCAGCTGCACGGCATCTACATCCTCTCGCAGTGCGCCGAAGGCCTGATCGTGGTGGACATGCACGCGGCGCACGAGCGTATCGGCTACGAAAAGCTCAAGTACGCGCATGACGGCATGGGACTGAAATCGCAGCCGTTGCTGGTGCCGATGAACGTGGCGGTGTCCGAGCGCGATGCCGATGTGGCCGAGCGCGAAGCGGAGACGCTGTCGGCGCTCGGCTTTGACCTCAGTCGCAGCGGCCTGCAGTCGCTGCATGTGCGCAGTGTGCCGGCG
>JBEVNH010000098.1:0-5515 GCA_040508175.1 Pseudoxanthomonas sp. | reverse complement strand
CAGGAACAGCAGCGGGAACAGCAGGTAGAACTGTTCCTCCACGCCCAGCGTCCAGGTGTGCAGGAAGGGGTTGAGGTCGGCACCGGGTGAGAAGTAATCGCCCTGCTGCCACGCCAGCACCAGATTGCCGACGCCGAACAGGGCACCGAGTCCGGTCTGGTCGTACTGTTCGTTGCGCCACGCGCGCGGTACCAGCAGCGCCGACACCACGAAGGTGACCAGCAGCACCAGCAGCAGGGCCGGCAACAAGCGCAGCACCCGCCGGCGGTAGAAGTCCAGCAGGTAGCGACCCATGTGGTCGTACGGGCGTGATGCCAGCGACTGGCTTATGACGAAGCCGGACACCACGAAGAACAGGTCCACGCCACTGAAGCCGCCGGGCAGCAGCGATGCATCGACGTGGAAGATGACCACCGCCAGCACGGCGATTGCCCGCAGGCCGTCGATGGCGTTGTCATGACGCGAGGTTGGATCGGACATGGACGATTCTGCAGGCGGGAAAGCCACAGGATCGAAAGCGCGGCGGCGTCGGGCAAGCGTCAGATGCGACAGGCGCGGATGCCGTTGGGCAGACGTTGCAGCGTTACGGGGTGCGCTCTGGGCTTGGCTTGTATGTTGAACCAGAGACTGTCGCGTATTGGAGGGCCAAGCGCTCGGGTGCGCTGTGACGTGGTCGAAATCTGGAAGCGCCAACGCAGAACCGTGTGAATGATGTCTGTTGGCCGGTGATGCGGGCTCTTGTTCAGCCGGACGAGATGCGAACGACGGAAAAGGAAACGGCATGAGCGCTCGTGTTGCAAAGACAGCAGGTGAGGTGATCCTGGATCCGTTGAAGGGTTGGGAGCGCGTCGAGCTGCGCAGCGACTGGCCATGGCCACTGCTGGCGCTGGCGTTGGCTACGGTGATGGCGTGGACGACTTACTACGCGAACGTGGACCTGGCCTGGCTGCAGGACCATCTGCTTGCCGGCCATGGCGATCTGCAAGGTCGCGAGCTTGAATTCATGCGAAACCTGCTCGGGCGCACCCTGTTGACGGTGATGTCGGTCGCCAGCTCGCTGCTGGTGGGCGGCGCCTTCCTCCTGCTCACCGCAGCCTGGCTGAAGGTGGTCGCACGTACCCGCCGTCCCGATCCCTACGTGAAGTGGATGGGGCGTGCTGCATGGCTGACGGTGCCGGAGACCGTGATGCTGCTGATGATGGCGCTGCGTTGTGCAATAGCTGACACCAGCAACCTTCCTCCCGAACTGTCCAACCCACTGTCCATCGCCCAACTGACCGGACTCGGCGTGGGCAGCCGATGGCTGTCGCTGGCCGGTTCGGTTGGCGTGCAATCCCTCTGGACGATAGCCCTGTGCGCAGCCGGCCTGCGCCACTGGCTCGGCATGGGCTGGGTCCGCGCGCTGTCGATCGCGCTGGCACCGGCGCTGTTGCTGTACGGCGCATGGGCCGTGGGCATTGTCCTGGGAGCAACGCAATGAACCGTCGTCTGCTGACCGGTGGCGTCGTGGCCTTGGTGCTGGCGGGCAGCATGGTCGCCGCCCTGTGGGGCGGACGCAAGCCGGTGGAGGTGCAGTACGAAACCGCGGAGAACCGGACCTTGCGCGCGTCGGTGCTCGGTTCCGGTACCTTCGATTTCCGGGACACGGCCGCGCTTTCGCCCGAAGTCATCGGTCTTGTGCGCCAGGTGCTGGTGAAGGAAGGGGACCACGTCCAGAGCGGTCAACTGGTGATGGTGCTGGACCAGGAAACCCAGAAGGCCGAGGTGCAGCAGCGGGAATCGATGGTGCGGCAGCAGGCGCTGGACATTGAGCAGCAGGCAGAACTGCTGGACATCCGCCAGACCCAGGAGCGCCGCAGTACCGAACTGGTGGCGAAGCGTCTTGTCGACCAGGCCAGCCATGACCAGGTGCGTCACGAGGTGGCACTGGCGCGGCTGCGGCTGAAGGCCAGCCGAGAGCAGCTGACACAGTCCATGGCGGCCTTGGTGCAGGTCCGTGAGAGCCTGGCCAAGACACTGATCCGCGCACCCATCTCAGGCGTGGTCACGTCCATCGCCCTGAAGGTCGGCGAAACCGCGGTACCGAGTTCGACGGGCATCGCAGGCTCCAGCCTGATGACCATCGCTGACGTCGGCACGATGGCCGCGACGATCAAGGTCGATGAGATGGATGTGTCGCGTATCAAGCAAGGACAGCAGGCCCAGGTATTCGCCGGATCGGACAGCAGCAGGATGCTGCGCGGCAGGGTCCAGGAGATTGCACTGGCACCCACGCGCGCCGCGGGTGACGGCGGCAGCGCACACCAGCGCAGCTACGCGGTGCAGATTGCCCTGGATGGGCACGCCCATGCCGACCTTCGCACCGGGATGAGCTGCCGTGCCGAGGTCTTTGTGGACGTTGGCCGAACGCCTGTCGCGGTGCCGGTGCAGGCGCTGTTGAGCGAACAGGCCGATGTCGCCCGCCATCAAGGTGCGGCAGGCAAGACGACGCGGCAGCGGCAGTACCTTCTGGTGGAGTCGGGAGGCACTGTTACCAGGCGGCACGTGGAGTCCGGTGTGTCCGACGACCGCCATGTGGAGATTGTCTCGGGACTCGCGCGCGGCGATCGGGTCATCACCGGACCTGCAAAGACAATGCGGCATCTGCGCGACAACCAGCGCGTACGCGCGGTGCCGGCCATGCTGGACCTGCCCTGACATGCAGCCCATCCTCGAGCTGCAACAGGTCCACAAGCACTACGCCATGGCGGGCGAACAGGTGCCGGTACTGCGCGGCATCGATCTGACCATAGATCGCAACGAGTACGTCGCCATCACCGGGCCTTCGGGATCCGGGAAGACCACCTTGATGAACATCCTGGGCTGCCTGGACCGGCCCAGTGCAGGGAGTTATCTGCTCGCCGGTCAGCCGGTCACCTGCCTGGACGAGCGCGAGATGGCGGGAGTGCGCAATCGTGCCATCGGCTTTGTTTTCCAGAGCTTCAACCTGATGTCGCGCGCCACCGCGCTGCAGAATGCCATGCATCCACTGCTGTACCGGAAGATGGGACGTGCAGAGCGCCAGCAGCGGGGCATGGACGCCCTGTGCAAGGTGGGACTGGCCGATCGCGCAGGCCATCTCCCCAGCCAGTTGTCCGGGGGGCAGCGGCAGCGTGTGGCGATTGCACGCGCGTTGTGCGGCTCGCCCTCGATCCTGCTCGCCGACGAGCCTACCGGCAACCTGGATTCCGCAACAACGCGGGACATCATGGCGCTGTTCGACGCGCTCTGGGCGGACGGCAGCACCATCGTGATGATCACCCATGAGACGGATATTGCAGACCATTGCCACCGCGTCATCCGGATCGAAGATGGCAAGGTGAGTGCGGATCGGAGGCGTCAGCGCAATGGCTGATCTGCTGCTGATCGTCGAGTCGGCATGGGCAAGCATCCGTGCGCATGCCCTGCGCAGTCTGTTGACCGTGCTGGGCATCGTCATCGGCGTTGCCTCGGTCATCGCGGTGGTCTCGGTCTTCCAGGGCATGGCCGCCTCGATCACGGATCAGTTCGCCGGACTGGGCGCGAACAACCTGACCGTCAGGTCCGAGACCTCCTTCGACGACCAGTTGCAGGGACGCCGTAGCCGGATTTCGCTGGAGGACTACCAGCGCCTGGTCGACGGCTTGCCCGGAGTGGGGGAGGTGTCTCCAAGCTTCAACGTGATGGGCGACCATGGCGGCACGGTTCACGCGGGGCGGGCCGATACCTTCACCCGGGTGATTGCCAGTTCGCCGGCCTACCAGCATTCGCGGCAGGTCTACCCCCGGCTTGGGCGGTTCATCACCGCTGCCGACAACGATTCCCGTCGTCGGGTCTGCGTGATCGGGGAAAAGCTGCGCAGCAACCTGGAACTGCCCGCTGATCCTGTCGGGCAGTACATCCGCATCGGCAGCGAATGGTGCAAGGTGGTGGGGTTGATGGAAGAGCGCGGCGAGGTGTTTGGATTCAGCCAGGATGACTTCGTGCTGATGCCCTTCGCCACCGGTCTTGCGCTGGTAAAGGACGCATCACAGGTGGATCTCAGTATCGACGTCCAGGTCGCCGATACGGCGGAAATGGACGCAGTGAAGGACAGGATCGACGCACTGCTGCGTCAGTCGCGCCTGCGGGGAGGTAGCCAGGGCGGTGACTTTCGCGTCGAAACCGCCGAGCAGCTTGGGGATTCGCTGAAGAGCATCATCCACCTGGTCAGCATGGTGTTCGCGGGGATCGTGGGTGTGTCGCTGCTGGTCGGGGGTATCGGCATCATGAACATCATGCTGGTGTCGGTCACCGAGCGGACCCGTGAGATCGGGATCTGCAAGGCCCTTGGCGCCACCCGCCAGGCCATCCTGCTGCAGTTCCTCAGCGAGGCGGCGCTGCTCTCCGCCATCGGCGGTGTCATTGGTGTCGTGCTTGGTTACGCCGGCGGCGTGCTCGCTTCTCTGGTCATCCCCGGGCTGCCACCGGCCACGGTCCCGTGGTGGACGGTGGTGCTGTCGGTCCTGTTCTCCGCCGCCGTCGGCGTGGTGTTCGGAACGATCCCTGCCGCCAAAGCCGCCGGCCTGGATCCCATAGACGCGCTTCGCTACGAGTGAGGGCAGTTCAAAGCCCGCCCCGGTAGCGCCGACCCATGGTCCGCGAGCCGGGCGGGCCTTGCAGCATCAGACCAGCGCTTTCAACCGGTACAGCGCTTCCAGTGCTTGCCGCGGCGTCAGCTCATCCGGATCCACCGCCGCCAATGCATCCAGCGCGGCGGTGTTGTGGGCAGCGAACAATCCAAACTGCTGCGGTGCATCCAGCGCCTGCGGTGCCAGCGCCGCCGACTGGGTTTCACCGCCGCGCTGTTCCAGCTCGGCCAGGCGGCGCCTCGCCTGTGCCACCGTCGCGCGCGGCAGCCCGGCCAGCGCCGCTACCTGCAGGCCGAAGCTGCGGTTGGCCGGGCCGTCCTTGACGGCATGCATGAATACCAGGCGCTCGCCACCGTTCTGATCGGTGTGTTCCACCGCGTCCAGGTGCACGTTGGCAATGCCGCTGCGGCCACCTTCGTGCTGCTCATCAGCCAGGGCGGTCAGCTCGAAATAGTGCGTGGCGAACAAGGTGTAGCAGCGGTTCTGCCACGCCAGGTGGCGTGCCACCGCGTCGGCCAGGGCCAGTCCATCGTAGGTCGACGTACCGCGGCCGATCTCATCCATCAGCACCAGCGAGTGTTCGGTCGCATGGTGCAGGATGTAGCTGGTCTCGGCCATTTCCACCATGAAGGTCGACTGCCCGCGTGCCAGGTCGTCGCCGGCGCCGATGCGGGTCAGGATGCGGTCGATCGGACCGATCACTGCACGGCTGGCGGGCACGAAGCTGCCGATATGGGCCAGCAGCACGATCAGCGCGTTCTGCCGCATGTAGGTGGACTTGCCGCCCATGTTCGGGCCGGTGATGACCAGCATGCGGCGGTCCGGGTGCAGGTCCAGGTCGTTCGGTTCGAACGGCTGGTCACGCA
>JBEVNH010000033.1:0-9009 GCA_040508175.1 Pseudoxanthomonas sp. | reverse complement strand
AGACAGCGTCAGGTTCACTTATGCAACCTGCAGTGTGTCGTCATCGGGGTGGGCAGCAACGTAGCCCCTAACTACGATCAGCCACCTCACGCAGCACCTCAATAAACGCCCTCAGCGGCGGCGGGACGTGGCGCCAGCTGGCGTAGTACAGACACATGCCGGGGTCGGCGGGTGACCAGTCTTCCAGCAGCAGGCGCAGGCGGCCATCGTCGAGGGCGGCGCGTGCGAACGGTTCAGGGACGAAGGCGATGCCCAGGCCTTGGAGGGCGGCATCGACCATCAGCTCGCTGTTGTCCAGCAGCAGCGCGCCGGGGACATCGATGGCGATCTCGCGCCGGCCTTTGGCGAACTCCCAGCGATAGTGCTTGCCGCTGGGCAGGCGCTGGCGGATGCAGCGGTGTTCGTGAAGTGCCTCGGGCGTGGCGGGCTGGCCGTGTGCCGCGAGATATGCCGGCGCGGCGACGGCGATGAAGCGCAGTGCGCCGCCGAAGGGAATGGACACCATGTCCTTGGGCACGGCTTCGGCCAGGCGCACGCCGGCATCGAAGCCTTCGGCCACGATGTCCACCAGCCGGCCTTCGCTGACCAGATCCAGCGACACGCGCGGGTGGCGCTGCAGGAACGCGGGCACCACGTGCTGCAGCAGCCAGCGCGCGGCGCCGGTGCTGGCGTTGATGCGCAGGGTGCCGACGATTTCATCCGGCCCGTGGCTGATGGTGTCGAGCAGGGTGTCCAGCTCGTGCAGCAGGGGCGTCAGCCGTTGCAGCAGCTGCTCGCCGGATTCGGTGGGCGCCATGCTGCGCGTGGTCCGGTGCAGCAGTCGCACGCCCAGGCGCTGTTCCAGCCCGCGCAGCGCATGACTGAGGGAAGAGCGCGACACCGCCAGGCTGTCGGCGGCGCGCTGGAAGCTGCGGTGGCGGGCCACGGCGGCGAAGGCTTTGAGATCGGAGAGGGTGACGTCGGCCATTGGTGGTAAATTCTCACCAGCTCATGCGGATTGGTGAGGCTTATCCTACGCGCTCGGCGCGCCTACCTTCGTTGCAACTCAACGAAGGAGCTTGCTCATGAAGACCTGGCTGATTACTGGTGCGTCCTCCGGCCTGGGGCTGGAAATGACCCGTGTCTTACTGTCCCGCGGCGACCGCGTGGTGGCCTGCGCGCGTCGCGTGGCGCCGTTTGCGGAACTCGAACCGCGGCATGGCGAACGCCTGCGCGTGGCGCAGTTCGACCTGACCGACACCGCGGCGTTGCGGCGCGAAGTCGATGCCGCGTTCGCGGCCTTCGGGCGCATCGACGTGGTGGTCAGCAATGCCGGCTATGGCCTGTTCGGTGCGGCCGAGGAAGTCAGCGATGCGCAGATCGAGCGGCAGCTTGCGACCAACCTCACCGCCTCCATCCAGCTGGTGCGCGCGGTGTTGCCGCACCTGCGTGGGCAGGGCGGTGGCCGGTTGCTGCAGGTGTCGTCCGAAGGCGGGCAGGTGGCGTACCCGAACTTCAGCCTGTACCACGCCAGCAAGTGGGGCATCGAAGGTTTTCTTGAAGCCGTCGCGCAGGAAGTCGCGCCGTTCGGCATCGAGGTGTTGATCGCAGAGCCCGGCCCGACCGACACCGGCTTTGGGACGGGCCTGGATTGCGCACCGCCGTTGGAGGTGTACGACGCCACGCCGGCCGGTGACGTCAGGCGCGGCGTTGCCGATGGCAGTTTCGCCATCAAGGGCGATGCGACACGCACCGTCGAAGCCATGATCGCGGCCGCTGATGCCGCACAGATGCCGAGGCGACTCGCCTTGGGCAGCACCGCGTTCGACAACATCCAGCGTGCACTGCAGGGACGCCTGGATGAATTGTTGCCGCAGCGGCAGGTGGCGTATGCCGCGGACAAGGCGTGAGGGGGATCAGCGCCACGTCATGTCATCAGTGCGATGACACGTACGCCGCGGCCGCCTGCTTCGGCGGCACGGCGAAGTGTTCGCGCATGCGTTGCACCTCACGCGCCGGTGTCAGACCGAACAGGCGCTTGAACTCGCGGTTGAACTGCGAGGGGCTCTCATAGCCCACCGCGTGGCAGGCCGCGGCGGCGGTCATGCCTTCGCGCACCATCAGCAGACGCGCCTGGTGTAGGCGCGTGGACTTGAGGTACTGCATGGGCGAGGCGCAGGTAACGGCCTTGAAGTGACTGTGGAAGGACGGCGCGCTCATGCCGGCTTCCTGCGCAAGCTGGGACACCGTCAGCGGCTGCGCGTAGGCCGCATGCAGGTGTTGCAGGGCCTTGCCGATCTTGCCGAAGCGGCCCTGCATCGCCAGCGCGGCGCGCAGCGTGTGGCCCTGCGGCCCGGTGAGGATGCGGTAGTACAGCTCGCGCAGCAGCTGCGGGCCGAGGATGGCCGCCTCCATCGGCGCGGCAAGCGCCTGCAACAGCCGCTGCACTGCCTGGTGCAGCGGTGGATCGATCGGGCTGGACAGCATGCTTTGCGGCGCGACGGTGTGCGGCACGCCGCCGTGGTGGTCGATCTCCAGCATCAACGAGGCGGCCAGTGGAAAGTCCAGATGCAGGTACAGCGCCAGCAGCGGTGCTTCTGCTGTCGCATCGGTCTCCATCGTGAAAGGCACCGGCACCGAGACGGCCAGGTACTGATGCGCGTCATATACGTAGGTGCGCTGGCCGAAATAACCGCGCTTGCGGCCCTGGCAGACGATGACGATGCCGGGGTCGTACAGCACCGGCGTGCGTGCCAGCGGCCGGTCCGACCGCAGCAGGCGCACACCGTCCAATGCGGTCAACGTGTAGCCCTCGTGCGGGGCCAGTGCCTTGACCAGCGGCGCGAGCGGCAGCAGGCCATCAGCGGCGGTGCCTCGCGATGTGTCGTTGGAGTTCATAGGAATAGGCAATGATCGGAGCCCTATCGGCCTTCGAAGGGCGCGTTACGTTACTTATTGTGCACCTCCCTGCATAACCGGAGTTTGCCCATGACCGCTTCCAGATTGATTCTGATCACCGGCGTCAGCAGTGGCTTTGGCCGCGCGCTCGCACAGGAAGCCTTGGGGTGCGGGCATCGCGTGGTCGGCACCGTGCGCAGCACACAAGCGGCCGATGCGTTCGAAGTGCTGGCGCCGGGCCGCGCCTTCGCGCGCGTGCTGGATGTCACAGACACTGCGGCCATCGCGCCGGTGGTCGATGGCATCGAGGCTGAGCTCGGCGGCATCGACGTGCTGGTCAACAACGCCGGCTACGGCCATGAAGGCGTGCTGGAGGAGTCGCCGCTGGAAGAGATGCGCAAGCAGTTCGACGTCAACGTGTTCGGCGCGGTGGCGATGATCCAGGCGGTACTGCCGCACCTGCGCGCGCGCCGCGCCGGGCACATCCTCAACATCACCTCGATGGGCGGCTTCATCACCATGCCGGGCATCGCCTACTACTGCGGCAGCAAGTTCGCCCTGGAAGGCATCGGCGAAGTGCTGGGCAAGGAAGTGGCCGGGCTCGGCATCCGCGTGACTTCGGTGGCGCCGGGCTCGTTCCGCACCGACTGGGCGGGCCGCTCGATGGTGCGCACGCCGCGCCGCATCGGCGACTACGACGCGCTGTTCGATCCCATCCGCCAGCGCCGCCAGGACGTCAGCGGCAAGCAGCTGGGCGATCCGCGCAAAGCGGCGCGCGCGATGCTGGCGGTGATCGACAGCGAGGCACCGCCCGCGCACCTGCTGCTGGGCAGCGATGCCTTGCAGTTGGTCCGCGACAAGTTGAAAGCGCTGGAGCACGAGCTGACGCAATGGGAGACGCTGACCGTCTCGACCGACGGGTGAAGCGGATGCGCGCCTGAAGTGCACCCAAACCTGGAGCCGCGGCCAACGAAAAACAAACCCGTCCTCGCACGGCGGGCCGCTACGATTCCAAGGTTGCAGCCCGCTGACATGCAGTGGGCGGTGGGGTCATTCAAGGAGAGCGGATTGCAGAGCAAGGCAAACAGGCTGCGCCACGCGTTGACGTGGATCCTGCTGGCCTGTGCCGCACCGGCGCTGGCGCAGGATGCGCTGCCCACTTCACCACCGCAGCCCGAGCCACCGCCGCAGGTCTCGCCCACGCCGCCCGACGTGCAGACGCTGGAAGAAGTGCGTGCGTTGCCGCCGGAAGAAGAAGCGCTGGATCTATATCGCTTCAAGAACCCGGTCAAGGTCGAGACCGGCGGACCGATTGGCGGGCGCTTCAGTGAGCCGCCCTCGCCCAAGGAGATCAGCGAAGGCGGTGGCTATGTGATGTACGGCATCAACAAGGCCATCGGCGCGGCGGCCAAGGGCTTGCAGAACATTCCCGGCGTCCGCGACCAGGTGCAATCGGCCGTCGCGCGCCCGCCGCCGGAACTGACCGAAGAACAGCGCCAGCGCCTGTTGCGCGCCTGTGGTGCCGATAGTGCCTGTGAGGCACCGCCGCTGCCTTGAGATTATGCGGCGGCGCCCGCGCTAGCTCGACAACGGTGACGGCATCGCCACGCCCAGCTTCTCCGACCAGTCCTGCAGGTTGCGCAGGATGTCGGGTGTCAGCTGGACGCCGTGCTCGGCCTGTTCGCGATAGCGCGCGGCGGCTTTCTGGCCAGGCACGCGCACGCGGCCGACGCCAGGGCGCGGCGGGTTGTCGACGCAGGCCTGCGCGATCTGCTGCATCTGCGATTGCAGGCCGGGCAAGCCACCGAAGGCTTCAGGGTCGAGCACCTGCAGGAACACGGTATTGCTCATCTTGCCGTTGTCCTGGAAGCGCCCTTGATCGGACAGGCCCGCGGTCAGGGCTTCCACCATCAGGGCCAGTCCATATCCCTTGTGGCCGGCATCCAGCCCACCCAGCGGCAACAGGCTGCCGGGCGTGGGGCCGCCGATGGCATTGGGGTCATCGGTCGGATTGCCCTGATGATCCAGCAGCCACGGCTGCGGCAGCTTGCCGCCCTCGCGCTGCAGGCGCGCGACCATGTTGTTGGTGGTGATCGAGGTGGAGATATCGACCCAGATCGGATCTCCCTGCGTCGGGCACCCCATCGCCAGCGGACTGGGCGAGAACAAGGCCCGGGTGCCGCCGAACGGGGCGACGGTGGAGGCGGCAGGCGCCGATGAAAACAACAGCAGCACCATGCCCGCTTCGGTGGCGTGGCGCAGGTAGGCGGCGAGGCAGCCGATGTGGTGGCTGTTGCGGATCACCACCGTGCCGGTGCCATAGGTCTGCGCTTGCGCGATCGCGGTTTGCAGGGCCTGGCTGACCAGCCAGGCGCCAGGCAGGCGATGCCCGTCCCAGGTTTGCGTGGCAGGCCGCTTGGCGACCACGGTGAAATCGCCTTCCAGCCGCATGGCGCCATCTGCGATGCCATCGAGATAGCTCTTGAGCAGGTTCAGGCCGTGCGTGCTGTGCCCCATCAGGTCGGCATCGACCAGGATGCGCGCCACGACCTCCGCCTTGTCTGCAGGCATGCCGGCGCGCTGGAGCAGCGCATCAGCGTAGGCAATGAGCGCGACGTGGGAATAGGTCAGTGCAGCCTGCTGGTCCATGTTCGACAGCGTGTCTTTCAGCGGGGGTGCCTGGATGGTAGCGCCTCGCCTGTGACGCGCTCCTCTCCACAGGCCGGCGCGATGCGCATCTGCGTGCCGCGTTGGTGTTCACCGATCATGCAAATGAAAGGCGCCCGCAGGCGCCTTCATTTTGCAACCGGATGCAGTGCCTCAGAACGCGTATTCGGCGGTCAGGCCCAGCAGGGCAGTGGAGCGCTTGGGACCGTCGAAGCGGGCGCCGGTGGCCGGGTCGCGGACGTCGCCGGACTTGGCGCGGAAGTAGTCGTAGTGCAGGCCGACGCTGAAGTTCTGGGTGGCATTCCAGCCGGTGCCGATACCGGCGTAGTAGCTGTTGCGGCCGCTGTCGCCACCACTTTCGAAGCCAAGATTCTGGCCGGCGGTGTTGTAGTAGTTGATGTTGTTGTCCGAGGCGCGGAAGTAGCCGCCGCGCGCGCCGACATACCACTGCGGCGTCACGTTGAAGCGGGCGTTGCCGCCCACGTGCCAGCCACGCAGCGCGTTCTCGCTGTCTTGCTGGTCCACGTTGTCGCTGTTGAGCGCGTTGGAGACCTTGAAGTTGCCGAGGTCGGCGTAGCCACCTTCGACACCGATGCCCCACTGCTGGCCGACCTTCCAGCGGTAACCCACGCTGGCGTCGTAACCGGTGCGACGGCCATCGCGGCCTTCGAACACATTGAAATCGCCGCTGCCGAAGCGACCCGCGGTACCGCCATCGGTGCGGCCCACGGTACCGGAGGCAAACCAGTTGCCCTGGCCGACCTGCAGGTCGGGGCGGTAGGTGTCGCCAGTGCTTTGTGCGAAAGCGGAGGGTGCAATCAAGACGGCCGCGAGGGCGGCAGGCAGGAGAATCTTCTTCATCGGGAATATCCTTTGGACTTGGGCGTGCGTGTCAATCAATCAGCGACACATGCCGCCGGGCTTGGAACAGCCGTGCACAGTGGTGCGGAGCGGCGTGGCGCAAGTACAAGGCGCGCGACCTGAAGCGCATCCAAACCTTCACGCCATTTGCAGACGGCGTTAACGAGCTGGTTCAAGCCTGGTTTAGTGCGATGACGCGTGCGCGAACACGCCGCAATCAGTCACGTGACGCTCGACTGACGTCGGTGACATGCGCCGATGTGTCGGGCGAAGGCCCGTGCAGGCGTGCAGTCGTTCGATAGTCCCGCCGACGCTGGCGATGACGACAATCACGGGCAGGCCTTACACGTGGAACGCGCGCGTCTCAAGCCTCGACTGCGCTAGCCCATCGTGTCCAGCGCTTCAATGACGCGCGCGGCACCACGCAAGGAGTGCGGAGCGCTCGAGGCGCACAGTGCGGCGTACAAGCGATGCCACGGAGGGCGTGAGCTGATCATTCCGCACATGCGGCCTGGTCGGCCTGCTCAGAACAACGGGGGCATCCCGGAATCTTGAGGGCGGCCCGGCGTTGCAGGCGGTCGACGCAGGCGTGGACAGCAGGACACCGGCGAACCAGGCCAGATGGTTGCAGATGTAGCGAATTTGGCGGCCTCGGTGGCAAAAATGGAAGGGTTTTTGTCATCTTTGTGTGCTTTGCAGGGTGACGTTGTGCACTGCGGCAAGGACAATAGCCGGCTGGCCCGCTGGGTCAGGCGTCGTCCGTTTCCCAGGTTCTTCTCCCACAGGAATTTCCCGCAGTGACCTCTCCCCTCCGGCTTCCGAAGCTTCCGCTCGGCAGCGCGATCGCGCTCGTCCTCGCATCTCTCCCGCACCATGCCCAGGCCCAGGATGGGGCCGTCTCCAGCCCCAGCACGTTGAAGAACGTCGTGGTCACGGCGGAAAAACGCCCTGAGGACCTGCAGAAGGTGCCGATCTCCATCTCGGTGATCGATCCCGAAAAACTCGCGGCGTATGGCGCCTCAGGCGACACGCTGGTGCAGCTGGCCGGCCGCTCGCCCAGTCTGCAGGTGGAGAGCAGCTACGGCCGCACCTTCCCCCGCTTCTACATCCGCGGGCTGGGCAACACCGATTACGACGCCAACGCGTCGCAGCCGGTGTCGCTGGTGTATGACGACATCGTGCAGGAAAACCCGCTGCTGAAGGGCTTCCCGATGTTCGACCTGGCGCAGGTGGAAGTGCTGCGCGGCCCGCAGGGCACGATGTTCGGCCGCAACTCGCCGGCCGGCGTGGTGAAGTTCGATTCGGCCAAGCCGACCGAGGACACCGAAGGCTACGCCAAGGTGTCCTACGGCACCTTCGGCACGGCCAATGTGGAAGGCGCCATTGGCGGCAAGCTCGGCAACAGCGGCTGGACCGGCCGTGCCTCGGTGCTGGTGCAGCACCGCGACCATTGGATCGACAACGCCTACACCGGCGAGCACGACGCGCTGGGTGGCTACAACGACCGCGCGATCCGCCTGCAGGCGATGTTCACCGGTGAAGACTTCGACGCGCTGCTGAGCGCGCACGCGCGCAACTACGACGGCAGCGCGGCGATCTTCCGCCCCAATGCCGTGCAGGCCGGTGCACCGGCGCTGGTGCCGGGCTTCGACATCGACCGCGTGGCCGCCGATGGCCGCAACACCGAGAGCGTCACCAGCTGGGGCGCCAGCGCCAAGCTCAACTGGTACCGCGACGACCTGACCTTCACCTCGATCACCGGCATCGAGCGCGTGCGCGCTTTCAGCCTGGGCGACGTGGATGGTGGCTACCTGGCCAGCGCCGGTGCGCCGGTGTGGCCGACGCCGACCAGCGCGCTGACCTCGTTCTCGCAGACGGCCGATGAAATCCCGCAGCACCGCCAGATCACGCAGGAGTTCCGCGTGGCCAACGACGTCGACGCGCGCCTGCGCTGGCAGACCGGCCTGTACTACTTCTACGAAAACATCGACATCAACAACTTCAACTACGACAACACCGGCGTCACCCGCACGGCCGCGGTGCGCCAGCACCAGGCCACCAGTGCGGCGGCGGTGTTCGGCTCGTTGGCGTATCGCTTCACCGACCGCTTCGACGTGCGCGCCGGCCTGCGCTACTCGCACGAAGACAAGGACTACACGGTGCAGCGCTTCTACGGCTACACCGGTGCGCTGGGTCCGATCGACGTGGACCAGGGCGACGCGCACTGGAGCGGCGACCTGACCGGCACGTTCTCGGTCAATGACCGCGTCAGCGTGTACGGGCGTTTTGCCAACGGCTTCCGCGCGCCCAGCGTGCAGGGCCGCCTGACCGGCAAGAACAACATCTCCACCGCGCAGGCCGAGACCATCAACTCGCTGGAATTCGGCGTGAAGAGCACCGGGCTAGACGGTCGCCTGCGGTTCAATGCGGACCTCTACGGCTTCGTGATGCACGACCAGCAGATCACCGCCGTGGCTGCCATCACCAATGCCACCGACCTGGTCAACATTGACCGCACCGATGGCTACGGCGCCGAGTTCGACCTGGAGTTCAGCCCGAACGCGAACTGGGCCTTCACCTTGGGCGGCAGCTACAACGAGACCG
>JBEVNH010000005.1:0-8480 GCA_040508175.1 Pseudoxanthomonas sp. | reverse complement strand
GCAGGTCCGGCAGGAAGAACGTGGCCACCGTGGCGATCAGCATGCCCAGACCGGCCCACTGGATGCCGCTGCGCGCGGTCTTGGGCGAGGCCATGCGCTGCAGGCCCAGCAGGAACAGCGTGGCGGCGACCAGGTAACTGACCTTGACCAGCCAGTCGAGGATGTCGGGCAGGCTCAGGCTCACGGCTTGGACTCCGGTTTCTTGCTGGGTTTGAACATCTCCAGCATGCGCTCGGTCACCACATAGCCGCCGGCGGCGTTGCCCGCACCCAGCAGTACAGCAATGAAGCCCAGCACCTTTTCCAGCGGGGTGTCGGCATGGCCCAGCACCACCATTGCACCGATCAGCACGATGCCGTGGATGAAGTTGGAGCCGGACATCAGCGGCGTGTGCAGGATCACCGGCACGCGCGAGATGATGACGTGGCCGGCGATGGCCGCCAGCATGAAGATGTACAGCGCAACGAACCCGTCACTCATGGCGTCGGCTCCTGGGAAGGCGTGGAAGAAGGTGTCGGCGTGGTGGGCGCGGCCGGCCAGACCGTCTTGGCCAGCAGCTCGTCGTTCCAGTCGTAGGCGATCTGCCCGTCCTTGAGGAACAGTGCGACGAAGTTGTAGACGTTGCGGGCGTACATTTCGCTGGCGTGCACCGCGCCCATGCTGGACAGGTTGAGCGGGCCGGCGATCACCACGCCGCCCTCCTCGATGGTCTGGCCGGGCTGGGTGAGTTCGCAGTTTCCACCGGTTTCCGCCGCCAGGTCGACGATCACACTGCCCGGCTTCATGCCGCGCGCCATGCCGGCGCTGATGATCTTCGGCGCCGGGCGGCCCGGCACGGCGGCGGTGCAGACGATCACGTCGACCGACTTGAGGTGTTCGGCCAGGCGCCGCTGCTGTTCGGCGCGTTCTTCCTCGGTCAGCTGGCGCGCATAGCCGCCTTCGCCCGCGGCGCTCACGCCCAGGTCGAGGAACTTGCCGCCCAGCGACTCGATCTGCTCGCGCGTCTCCGGGCGCACGTCGAAGCCTTCCACCTGCGCGCCCAGGCGCTTGGCGGTGGCCACGGCCTGCAGGCCGGCCACGCCTGCACCGATGATCAACACCTTGGACGGACGGATGGTGCCGGCCGCGGTGGTCAGCATGGGGAAGAAGCGCGGCGCCAGCTCGGCGGCGATCAGCGTGGCCTTGTAGCCGGCCATGCCGGCCTGCGAGCTCAACACGTCCATCGACTGCGCGCGCGTGGTGCGCGGCAGGCGCTCCAACGGGAAGATCTTGCGGGTATCGCCGGACAGCGCCGCGGCACGCGCGTCGTCGGCCTGCGGCTGCAACGTGCCGACGATGGCGGCGAAGGGCGACAGCTGCGCCAGCGCATCGGCGGCCGGCGCCTGCACGCACAGCACCAGGTTGGCTGCACCGGGCGATGCCGCATCGGCCAGGGTGGCGCCTGCGGCCTCGTACGCGGCATTGGTAAAGCCGGCGGACAGGCCGGCATCGGTTTCGATATGGACGTTGGCGCCGAGTGCGACGAGCTTCTTGACGGTTTCAGGCGTGGCCGCCACGCGGCGTTCGCCGGGTGCGGTCTCGCGCACGACCAGCACGTGGGCTGATGGTGGAGGAGGGGCAGTCATCGAGGGTCCCTGGATCACATGAACGGTGGAGGGGAGTTCCAGGCATCGCGCGACGTGATCTGGATACGCAGTGCGCATCTTTGCGTGTCGATGCAGATGGAACGGTTTCCATTGCGACTTCCCGCGCGTCGCGACACCGATGCAACACCGCGATGCTGTCGGGAAACGCAGCGCGTTCTTGTATCACGATTGACGCAGATGTCAGCCCGCCGGTTGACGGGTTCCTACCAATGCACAGCGCATGTGCATCCATACCTTGCCGTGCGGTCATATCGGCGTGTGTGGATGCTGCAGTGCAGCTCTGCTACTGCCACGCTGCCATGCCTGCGACGTGCGCTGGCATCCAGCAACGTGACCTCGCGGTTGTCCGTCAGCTGGCATCGCACTCGCCTGCGGTTGGGTGTCAGGCTGCGTCGCGGCTGATGCGCACCTGGGAGCGCTCGCGTGTTCGGGCATGTGCTGGCGGCCAGGCGCGGGATGCGAGAATCCCCATCCCCCGATCGTGGCGCGCCCGGTGCGCTCCGACGCCGCCTGGAGTTCCCACGTGCAGGACCCGCAGAACGAAATGCTCACCCTGGGTTTGGCCGAAGCGCAGGCGTTGGCAGAAGCGGCGCTGCGCCACGCCGGAATCGCCCAGGAGGCTGCGCGGATGACCGCCGAAGCCCTCGTGCTGGCCGAGGCGGACGGCTTGTCCTCGCATGGCCTGGCGCGTTTGCCGTTCTATCTGGCGCAGGTGCATGCGGGCAAGGTGAATGCGAACGCACACGTACAGCTGCACACGCGCGGTGCTTGTGTGCGTGTCGATGCCGATCACGGGTTTGCCTTCCCTGCGGTGTCGCAGGGGCTGGAGGTGGCGCTGGAGCGCGTGCGCGAATTGGGTGTGGTGCTGCTGGCGATCGGGCGTTCGCATCATTTCGGCGTGGCCGGGCATCCGGTCGAGCGTGCCGCGCGTGCGGGCGTGCTGGCGATGGCCTTCGCCAATGCGCCGGCGGCCATTGCGCCGTGGGGCGGCCATACGCCGCTGTTTGGTACCGACCCGGTGGCCTTTGCCGCGCCGCGTGCTGCAGCCCCTCCGCTGGTGATCGACCTGTCGCTGTCCAAGGTCGCCCGCGGCAAGGTGATGCTGGCCCGACAGCAGGGCCAGCCGATTCCCGCTGACTGGGCACTGGATGTGCACGGCCAGCCGACGACCGATGCGCAGGCGGCGCTGGCCGGCAGCATGCTGCCGGCGGGCGAGGCCAAGGGCGCCGCCCTGGCGCTGATGGTGGAACTGTTGACGGCCGGGTTGACCGGCAGCCATTTCGCCTTCCAGGCCAGTTCGCTGTTCGATGCGGAAGGCCCGCCGCCGAGCATTGCCCACACCGTGTTGCTGGTGGATCCGACGTTCTTCGCCCCGGGCTTTGTCGAACGCGCCGAGTTGATGTTCAACGCCATCCAGGCGCAGGAGGGCGCGCGTCTTCCCGGTAGCCGGCGCTGGGCCTTGCGGGCACAGCACCAGCGTGAGGGCATCGGCATCACGCGCGCGCTGTACGAGGCGTTGCTGCCTGGACCGGCACGGGCCTGAAGGCGATGCCAGGCGTGCCAGCGCGGCGCGGTAGAATTGCCACTTCCTCGCATCGTGTTTCCATGTCCATGTCGCAGCGCGACTGGGTGGCTGCCGCCATCCGCAAGATCGAGGCCGATTTCAACCGGTCGGCCGACACCCATCTGATCCCGCTGGCCCTGCCGGGCTATCCGGAGATCGAGGTGTATCTGAAGGATGAATCCAGTCACCCCACCGGCAGCCTCAAGCATCGGTTGGCACGCTCGCTGTTCCTGTATGCGCTGGCCAACGGCTGGCTGCGCGAGGGCGCGCCGGTGGTAGAGGCTTCAAGTGGTTCCACTGCCGTGTCCGAAGCCTACTTCGCGCGTCTGCTCGGTCTGCCTTTCATCGCGGTGATGCCGGCCAGCACCTCGCCGGAGAAGATCGCCGCCATTGCGTTCTATGGTGGCCATTGTCATCTGGTCGAGGACGCCGGCGCGATCAATGCCACTTCCGCACAGCTGGCGCGGGAGCGCGGCGGGCACTTCATGGACCAGTTCACCTATGCCGAACGCGCGACGGACTGGCGCGCCAACAACAACATCGCCGAGTCCATCTTCAAGCAGATGGCGCAGGAGCCGCACCCGACGCCCGAGTGGATCGTCTGCAGCCCCGGCACCGGCGGCACCAGCGCCACACTGGGCCGCTACGTGCGCTACCGCCAGCACCCCACGCGGATCCTGTGTGCCGATCCGGAACATTCGGTGTTCTTCGATTATTACCGGGGTGCCCTCGATGGCTGTGCCGATGCCTCGCTGCTGCATCACTGCGGTTCGCGGATCGAAGGCATCGGCCGGCCGCGCGTGGAGTCCAGCTTCATTCCCACCTGTGTCGATGCCATGGTCAAGGTGCCCGATGCACTAAGCCTGGCGGCCATGCGCTGGACTAGCGGCGCCCTGGGGCGTCGCGTCGGCGGTTCCACCGGCACCAATCTGGTCGGCGTCCTGGCCGCCGCGCAGCGCATGCGGTGCGAAGGCCGCAGCGGCTCGATCGTGACCATCCTGTGCGATGCCGGCGATCGCTATGCCCACAGTTATTACGCCAGCGAGTGGTATCCCGCACGCGGGATCGATGTCGCACAGGCCGATGCGGCCATTGCCGCGGCCGTGGCCGGCGCCGGACTGCCTGTGCTGCCACAGGCCTGCCAGGGCGCCCTGGCAGGCTGACGGCAGCACGCGGGCTTGGATGTCCGGCCGGTACGCCCCATCTTTCGATACGCACACTTTCCGCTGCACCAGGAGCCTGCCATGACCAACCCCCTGCTCGATTTTTCCGGCCTGCCGCGTTTCGATGCGATCCGCCCCGAGCACGTGACCCCGGCCATCGACGCGCTGCTGGCGCAGGCCGATGCCGCGGTCAGGCACGCCGAGACCGTCAGCCCGGTGACCTGGGACAGCTTCGTGGTGCCGCTGGACGATGCCACTGAGAAGCTCTGGCGCGCCTGGGGCCAGGTCGGCCATCTGCAGGGCACGATGAATTCGCCCGAGCTGCGCAAGGCCTACAACGACAACCTGCCCAAGGTGACGCGCTTTTCCAGCGCGCTGGGACAGAACCTGGCGCTGTTCGCGCAGTACCGCGCGCTGGCCGAGGCGACCGGCACTGACGGGCTGGATGCGGCCCGCGCCCGCGCGCTGGACAATGCCCTGCGTGATTTCCGCCTGGGCGGTGCCGAACTGCCGGACGATCAGAAGGCGCGCTTTGGCGCGGTCCGCGAGGAACTGGCCAGCCTGTCGGCCAAGTTCTCCGAAAATGTCCTCGATGCCACCGACGAGTACGAGTTCTGGATCAAGGACAAGCAGCATCTGTCGGGCCTGCCGGCCGATGTGGTGGCCGCCTGCCGCGCCGCGGCCAGGGAAGAAGATGAGCCCGGCTGGAAGTTCTCGCTGCAGATGCCGTGCTACCTGCCGGTGCAGACCTATGCCGACGACCGCGCGCTGCGCGAGACGCTGTACCGCGCCAGTGGCGTGCGTGCCTCGGAAAGCGGCGAGGAGAAGTTCGACAACACGCCGTTGATCGACCGCATCCTGGCCCTGCGCGCCGAGCTGGCGCAGCTGCTGGGCTTTGCCAGCTATGGGGAGTATTCGCTGGCCACCAAGATGGCGCAGAGCCCGCAGGAGGTGACGGATTTCCTGCGCGACCTGGCCAGCCGCGCGCTGCCCTACGCCCGGCAGGACCGCGCCGAACTGGAAGCCTTTGCCCGCGATGAGTTGGCGCTGGAGACGCTGGAACCCTGGGACCTGTCCTATGCCGGTGAAAAACTCAAGCAGGCCCGCTACAGCTTCTCGGCGCAGGAAGTGAAGCAGTACTTCACCGAGCCCAAGGTCCTGGCCGGGCTGTTCGGTGTGATCAAGTCGCTGTACGGCGTGGACGTGGTGGAAGACCGCGCACCGGTCTGGCACCCGGATGTGCGCTTTTACCGCCTGCAGAACGCCGAGGGTGCGCTGGTGGGACAGTTCTACCTGGATCTGTATGCACGCGAGGGCAAGCGTGCCGGTGCATGGATGGACGATTGCCGCAACCGACGCCATCGTGACGGCGTCGACCAGACGCCGCTGGTGTATCTGGTTTGCAATTTCGGCAAAGGCGTGGACGGCAAGCCAGCCACCTTTACCCATAGCGATGTCATCACCCTGTTCCACGAAATGGGCCATGGCCTGCACCAGCTGCTGACCGACGTGGGTGAGCTGTCGGTGGCCGGCATCAACGGCGTGGAGTGGGACGCGGTGGAACTGCCCAGCCAGTTCATGGAGAACTTCTGCTGGGAGTGGGACCGCCTGCAGGACATGACCGCGCACGCCGAGACCGGTGAGCCGCTGCCGCGCGCGCTGTTTGAGAAGATGATCGCGGCGAAGAACTACCAGAGCGGCATGTTCACCGTGCGCCAGCTGGAGTTCGCCCTGTTCGACATGGAGCTGCACAGCCGCTTCGACGCCGCGCAGGACAACGTGCTGGCGCTGCTGGAGCGCGTGCGCGACGAGGTGGCGGTGAACCGCCCGCCGTCGTGGCACCGCTTCCCGCATCAGTTCAGCCACATCTTCGCGGGTGGTTACGCCGCCGGGTACTACAGCTACAAGTGGGCCGAAGTGCTCAGCGCCGATGCCTACGCCGCGTTCGAGGAAACCCCGGACCAGCTGGCCGAAACCGGTGCCCGCTTCCGCGCCGAGGTGCTTGCACGCGGCGGCAGCCGCAGCGCGCTGGAGAACTTCACCGCCTTCCGCGGCCGCGCACCCAGCATCGATGCGCTGTTACGGCATCACGGCATGGCGGCCTGACCCCGACAGCCATGAAGGCCGTCGCCATGAAAGACCGCTGTCATGAAGGCGCACTGGGCCAGCGACTACACTGCGGCGACAGGACGCGCTCTGTTCTAGCCGAGGAAGCCCATGCCGAGGAAGCACCCGCGTGAGTGATACCGCCGTTGCCCTGCCGTCGCGGCACTACCGCACGCCGGTCGCCCGGCGCGCCGACCTGCTGGTGCACGTGTCCGGCCTGATGCTGGCGGTGTTCGGTGGCACCTTCCTGATCGTGCGCTCGGCATTGCATGCCAACGGCCCGATGATCGCGGCCATCGTGGTCTACGTGTTGGGGCTGGGCACCATGTTCTTGTGCTCGGCCGCCTACAACTTTGCTCGTGCCTCGCGCCAGCCGGTCCTGCGCAAGCTGGACCACGCCGGCATCTTCGTGATGATCGCCGGCTCCTACACGCCGCTGCTGGTGCATGCGCTGTCGGGCGCGTGGCAGTGGTCGATGACGCTCACGGTCTGGGCGATCGCGCTGTTCGGCGTCTTCGCCAAGTTGTTCCTGCCCGGGCTAGGCAAGGGCTTCTGGGTGGCGATCTACCTGCTGTTGGGCTGGGTCGGCATCGCCGCGATCAAGCCCATCGTGCATAGCCTGGAGGCCCCGGTGCTGGCGTTGATCGCCGCCAGCGGGCTGATCTACACCGTCGGCGTGTTCTTCTACATGAGCAAGCGCCTGGTGTTCTTTCGCGCCATCTGGCATGGCCATGTGCTGGCGGCCGCAGCGGCGCATTGGGTGGCGATGCTGCTGTGCGTGGGTCCGGGCGAGACCGCCTGAGCGCTAGCCCAGCGTCAGCAGATACGCCGACAGCGTGGCCACCGACAGCACCGTGGTCACCAGGATCACCCGCGAGGACATGGCGGCGCGGCGGCCGTAGCGCGCTGCCAGCATGAACGGGCCGGTGCCGGTGGGCAGCAGCGCCATCAGCATCGCCAGCGTGACCTGGTGCGGTGGCAGCCCAAGCAGCGGCACCGCCACGACCCAGGCCAGCGCCGGTTGCCCCACCAGCTTCAGCAGTGACAACCAGATCCAGCCCGCGCGCGGCGGCGCGTCGCCCTGCGCCGGCGCAGCCAGGAACAGGCCCAGTACCACCAGGGCGCACGGGCTGGCCGAGGCGCCGAGCAGGTCCACGGCCGTCATCACCGGGGCCGGTATCGGCACGCCGCCCAGCGATACCCCGGCGCCGAGTGCTGGCGCCCAGATGAGTGGATTCCTGGCCAAGGCCAGGACCGTGCTGCGCAGCGTCGGCAGCAGGCCGGCGCCGCGGTGGCGGTCGAACTCGATCGTGGTCAATGCCAGCGCGAACAACACGCAGGCGGTCATCACCACTGACAGGCCGACCCCGGGCAGCGCCGCGGCGCCCAGCGTCAGCTGTACCAGCGGGATGCCCATGAAGCCGGTATTGGCATAGGACGCGCCCAGCGCATCGATGCTGGCGTCGGTCAGGCTGGCCCGGCGGCGCCACATCAGCCAGCCCATCACCGGCAGATGGATGCCCAGCATGCTCACCGCGTACACCGTGGCCAGGCCCGGCTGGGCCAGGGTGGACCAGTGCGCCTTGGCCATGATGGAGAACAGCACCGCCGGCAGTGCCAGCAGCACCACGAAGCGGTTGAGTTCGGTGACCGCCACCGGGCCGAGCAGGCCGAAGCGGCGCACCGCCGCGCCGGCGGCAATCAGTGAAAACAGCGGCAGCACCGCGGTGAACATCGGAGACATCAGACAAGGACAGGCCAGGGGAGGGTGCCCCTCAGGGCGCGGCCCATGCTGCCGGCCGTCTGCAAGCCTGTCGAATGCTGCATTTGAAACTGTCGCAGGACCTCATGCGGCAGCTGCGCAGCGCGCACGCGCAAGGGGTTGACCGACAAAGGTCTAAGGGGCTTCAGTTCCGGTTGGGACCTCTGGCATGGGGCAGGCCGGGAACGAGCCGGTAGCATCGCGGGGCTGCGCGCCTGCCGAAGGTGGGGCGCATCGTC
>JBEVNH010000169.1:0-19976 GCA_040508175.1 Pseudoxanthomonas sp. | reverse complement strand
TTCGCCGACGACGACATCCCGTTCTGAGCAAAAGGCTCGTCCTGCGGGATGGTCCTCAAGACAAAGCCCGGCCGATGGCCGGGCTTTGTCGTTGGCGGGGTCAGGGCGGTTTTAACATCGGCGCGCCGGCGGAGTGGATCACGTCTCTTGAAGCCAGGCTCTTTCGGCGCATGCCGCTGGAGCGTGGCTCGCGCAGGACAACATCGTGGCGCTAGGCTGATGCGCCGGTCACGCGACGTCATGCCGCACGGTGAGGTCGCCCTCGTTGCACCAGCACGTACAGCACCGCGGCAATCAGCGTTGCGTCCAGGGCCGGCACGGTGGTCAGGGTGAGGTCGAAGGCGCCCGCGACCAGGGCGATCGCCACCGAGATGATCCACACTGCAACAGCGGGCCAGCGCACGGCGGGCAGGTGCTGCAGCGAGGCGGCCGCATCGGCGTTGCGGTAGCGGGTGAAGCCGTCGATCACGTAGATCGCCGCGATCGGCGGGATGATCAGGCCGAGGAACAGCAGGAACGGAATGAAGGCATCGATGATGCCCGCCAGCGCGAAGCCGGCGCCGATGGCCGCGCCGATCAGGGTGTAGGCCCACGGCGGCAGGCGCGGCATCGTGGCGCTCAAGGACAGGCTGGCCGAATACAGGTTGGCCGCGTTGATCGTCCAGCTCGACAGTACCAGCATGGCCAGCGCCGGCACGCCGAATCCAGAACTGACGATCAGCGTCATGATGTCGGTCTGTCCGGTGGCCAGGGCCGGCAGCGCAGCCAGCAGCATCAGCAGCGGGGCGGCGATCGGGAACGACAGTGCCATGGCGGAGACTGCGCCACGCGTGCTGCGGATGTAGCGCGACAGGTCGGGCATGGCGGCCACCGTCAGCATGTTGCCGCCGATCAGCGAGGACAGGGCGATGCCAAAGCTCATCGGGACCGGTGGTGGCGCATCGCTGGTCAGGACGATGCCGTGCCTGCGCACCGCGCTCACGCACACCGCCACCAGGATCGCACCCAGCAGGGGCACGACGATCATCGCCAGCCGCTCCAGCATGCGAAAACCGCGGATGGTGGAGAGCGCGATCAAGGCACTGCCGACCAGCACGCAGCCGGAGAAAGGCAGCTCGATGCCATACAGCTGCCGAAACGCGGTCACCAGCGCGCTGCCGAAGAACGAGACGTTGACCCCGAACCAACCGTAGTGCACCAGCGCGATCACCAGGTTCACCAGCGCCGCGCCCCGCAGGCCAAAGGAGCGCTGGATCAGCAGGTAGGTGGTCAGGCGGGTGCGCACGCTGATGGCCGCGGTCAGGCACGCCCCCAGACACAGGATGGCGCCAGCGAGCAGCGCCGCCAGGACGGCATCACCAAAGCCCAGCGCCAGTCCTGCATGGGCGCCATTGAGAAATTCGGGGAGCGAGATCGAGAAGCTGGCCACGATCAGCGCGACCCGCCACCCCGGCCCGGTGGCCTGGGCCGGCAGCGGGCGGTCCGCGTACTGGTCCGGCGCGGCGACGTCCTTCAAGGCGATGTCCAGCCATTGAGAAGTTCGATGGGCCGGTACGGCTGGCCGAGTCCGAACGCGTCGGGGCCGACAACGTCCATGGCCCGCTGTTCGCGCAGCACTTGCGGCGAGGCGGCGCCGACGATCCGCACGCGCTGGCCGTACTTGAGTCGCTCGGTGGTGATGCTTTCGGCGGTTTCGCGGTCCATGACCGTCACCAGGTCCGGGACCATCGCGCAGGCGATGCCGTTGCGATAGGCGATGAGGTTCTCGTTCTGGAATTCCAGCGTCATCGTGCCCTGGCCGGTGAATCCTTCCAGCGAAATCCGGCCGAGCGAGAAGCCGCCCCGGGTTTCGCGTTCGACATCGACGATCTTGCCGTCGAACAGTTCGCCGGCATATGGGTAGAGCTGCGTGGCGCGCAGGGCGGCGTACAGGGCTTCGAAGGGATCTTCGCCAGTGTTGCGCGCCCGCCGCACGGCGGCACCGATGGCGATGGCGGCCGACACGCTGCCGCCGATGGCATGCGCCTTGGCATCGCGGCCTGACAACGGGTATTCGGCCATGTGCGCGATGCCGCCCATCGACACCGACACGGCGCGGGCGATGCGTTCGTGCGCCAGGTTGTCGCAGTGTTCGATGGTCACCGTGGTGCCGTTGGCATCGGTCATGACCGCCGGGCAGGCCTGCAGTCCACGGATATTGAAGATGGCCATCTGCGATTCGGGAAACGCACGGCCCATGCCGTCGGCATCGACCACCGGCAATCCCAGCCGTGCCGCTGCGGCCAAGGGCGCCAGGCCATTGCTGCCCCCGATCTCGATGGGCAGCACCGCCTCCACGCGGCGGCCCAGCAGGGCTTCGAGCTTGCGGATGCCGGCCACGGTTTCCTGGCCGCCGGGCAGTTTTTCCACCGACACGGTCGGCGCGCCGATCCAACCCAGCGGCACCACCAGGGCGTCGTCGGCCAGTGTCTCCAGCGCGATCAGTTCGACATCGCCATGGCGCGCCAGCTCGGCTTCGGCAATCAACCGGCCGTAATACGGGTCGCCGCCGCCGCCGGAGCCTAGAAACGCCGCGCCGCTTGCCAGGTCGCTCAGGGTGTCGCGTTCAATGCGCATGGCGCACCTCCGCTGCGGCGTGCTGTCCGGCATGGCCGGCAAGCAGGTCCGCCACCACCTTGAGCCGCACCTGCGCCACATGGCCGGGCAGGTAACTCAGGAAGACTTCGTCGATATCGACCACCTGGACCGAGTGCGAGTCTCCGCCGGCGGCGACCACGCGTGCGGTGGCGTCGTTCCGCAGGGCATCCAGGGTGGACTGGCGTGGGGACGCGTCGTAATCGACGATCTGCTCGATCTGCGCGCCCACTTTGGCGATGGCGGCACCGACGGCGTTGGCGACGCCGGCATGCGGTGGCCGCAAGACCCGCGCGGCGCCTTTGAGTGTGTCCGGGACCAGAAAGGCACCGCCGCCGACGGCCAGGATGGTGGCGTCTCCCCGTGCGGTCTTCATGCGATCGATGCCGTCCTCGAGCATCTGCGCACAGCGCGCCTGGATGGCGGCGACGACCTGCGGGGACAGTGCCGGCGTCCGTGCGGATTCGCCGAAGCCAGGGTAGCCGGCTGCGACTGCGATGTCGCTGGCGGTCAACGTATCGCCGCCGAAGGCGAAGGCTTCGCTGACGATGCGGTAGCCCACCGAGTCCGGTCCCACGCGCAAGGCCTCGGGCGCGCATCCTCCTGCAGTCCACAGGGCCGGATCCAGGTGGATGCGGGTGCCGCCGCCCAGGCCGATGGCCAGGATGTCGGGCATGTGCGCATTGGTGCGCACGCCGCCGATGTCGACGGTGATGGAGGACTCGCGCGGGAACCCCTGCGTGAGGACGCCGATGTCGGTGGTGGTGCCGCCGACGTCCATCACGATGGCGTCCTGCACGCCGGTCAGGAACGCCGCACCGCGCATGCTGTTGGTCGGCCCGGAGCCGATGCACATCACCGGCTGCGCCGCGGCCTGCGTGCGCGAGATCAGGGTGCCGTCGTTCTGGCTGAGATACAGCGGCGCCTCCAGTCCGATCGACGCCAGTGCGTTGCCGAAGGCATCCACCACCTCCACCGCCAGACGCGACAGCGTGGCGTTGAGGATGGCTGCGTTCTCGCGCTCGACCAGGCCCAGGCGGCCCACGGTGTGCGACAGCGTGATGCTGGCCTGTGGATGCTCCTCTCGCACGATCGCGGCGGCGCGGGCTTCCATGGTGGCGTCCATCGGCGCAAACGCACCGATGATGGCCACCGCGCGCACATTGGCTTGGCGTAACGCGCGCGCGGCCCGGCGGACGCCGGCCTCGTCCAGCGGCGCGATCTCGCGGCCGTCGACCTCATGGCCGCCGCGCAGCAGAAACACATGCTCGCCGATGCAGGCGCGCAGGTCTGCCGGCCAGCCGGTCATCGGCGGCAGCGCTTCGCCCGAGGGACTTGCCAGGCGCAGGACGCCGACCGCTTGAAGTGACTTGCGTTCGACCAGCGCGTTGGTGAAGTGGGTGGTGCCGATGACCACGCGCGACACCGCATCCTGCTGCACTCCCGCCTGCGCCAGCACCGAGGACACCGCGGCGGCCACGCCCGAGCCGACATCGGCGGTGGTGGGCTGCTTGGTCCATGCGGCGACCTTGCCGTCGGCCATCAGCACCGCATCGGTGTTGGTCCCGCCTACATCCACTCCCAGTTGCACTGCGCTGAACTCCGAAACATGCCTGTCGCAGCCACGGTAGGGGCCGCCGCCCGGGGTGTGCAATGCGAAAAACGGGTGGTGCACAAGCGGCTGCGGGTAACCGCAAAGCGCATTGCGGGTAATCGTGCGTGCGTGCTTTTGCCATGTTCGACGGCATGGCTATGATGGCCTGACCTCCAGGCGATGGTGAAAAGCAGGTGCAGGGCGTGATCCCACCGGACAGCAAGCTCGCCGTAGTGGACGGCTTGATCCATACCAAGGTGGCGCCCCCGGTCTGGCTGGGCGATCAGATCCGGCGTGATCTGCTGCTATGGCGCCTGGATGAAGCACTGGTACGCCGGCTCACGCTGATCCAGGCCCCGGCCGGCTACGGCAAGACCAGCCTGCTGGCGCAGTGGCGCCGCCGCCACGCGCGCAAGGGGTTGGTGATCGCGTGGCTGACGCTGGAGTCCGACGATGTCGACTTCAAGCGACTGGCGGGATATCTGTCCCTGGCGATGTCGGGCGAGGAGGGCGTGCCGCTACCGGCCGACCTGCCGCCGCGTGCGGCGCTGTCGGCCATCATCAACCGCTTTGCCTCCGAGCCACGGCCGATGGTCATCATCTTTGATGACTACGACCGTGCCGAGAGTCCGGCGCTGTCCGAGTTCATTGGTACCTTGATCCGGCTGGCGCCCAGGCATTGTCATTTCATCGTGGCTTCCCGCGATCACCCCGCACTGGGTCAATCGATCCTGGCTGCCGAGGACCAGCTGCTGGAACTGAGTGCCGAGGACCTGCGCTTTTCCGCAGTGGAGACCGAAGCCCTGCTGGTGCGCAAGCAGTCTCAGCCGATCGCGCACCAGGACCTGCGCAGGATTTTCGAACGCACCGAAGGCTGGCCGATCGCCCTGCAGCTGGTGGCGCTGTCGCTCAAGCGCGGCGCCGATGCCAATGCGCTGGTGGATCGCTTCACCGGCTCGGGCTCTGAACTGGCACGTTATCTCTCTGAACAGGTGCTGGTGGCTCTGCCCGCCGACATGCAGGAGGTCGTGGTCCACACCGCGCTGGTCAAGCGCCTCACCGGTGAGCTGGTCAATCTGCTGTGCGCGCGCGAGGACGGCTGGCTGGTACTGGAGCGCCTGGAGCAGCAGGGCATCTTCCTGGCGCCGATGAACGACGGCGGGCCGGCCTATCGCTATCACCAGCTGTTTGCCGACTACATGCGCGAACGCCTGGTGCGGCGCGATGCCGCGAAATTCCGTGCGCTGCAGTGCACGCTAGCGAACTGGTTCGCCGGGCGCGGCGAGATCACCGAAGCGGTGGACCATGCCATCCAGGCGCAGGCCCCCGAACTGCTGGCGGCCATCGTGCAGCAGGCCGGTGCCTGGCGCCTGATCCCGCAGGGCAGGCAGGCGGTGGCCATGCGGGCGCTGGATGCGTTGTCCGAGGCCGAGGTCTCGCACCGGCCGCGGCTGGCGCTGATGCGGATCTACCTGGCGATCAAGCGCGGCGAGCTGGGCGCGGCGCGCGCCGATTACGACCGGCTGCTGTCGGGCGATGGCGAGGGCGAGCTGCAGGCCAATGCCGACCTGCGCACGGAGGTCAACATCGTCGGCGATGTGCTGCTCGATTACGAGAACAGGCCGCTGACGCTGGACGATCTGCTGGCACGCGAGGCGCTGCTGCGCACACTGCCGGCCAACGACCATCTGCTGCAGGCCAATATCTGCGAACTGCTGGGCGCCAAGTATTACGAAGGCGGCTGGCTGGAGCGCGCGATGGAACCGACGCTGGCCGCGCGCGAGCATCACCAGGCATTGGGGTCGCTTTACGCGGATCTGTTCACGCGGTTCCTGGAGGCGCGCATCCGGCGCGCGCAGGGACGTGCGCGCGATTCGGCCAGCATCCTGGAAGCGGCGCGCGGGCAGATCGTCAGCCACTTCGGCGCGCGCTCGGACCTGGCGGCCAACTGCGCCGCGTTCGAAGCCGAGCTGCTGTACGAGCAGGACAACCTGGAGGCGGCCGCAGGCCTGCTGGCGTGGTCGCTGCCGCACATGGAGCAGTCCGACGGCTGGGTCGATGTCTACGTGGCGGCGTACTTCACCGCGGCGCGGATCGAGCTTGCGCGCGGCGCGCCGGACGATGCCCTGGCGATGCTGTCGCGCGCCTGGCGGCTGGGCGGCCGGCGCCGGCTGCGCCAGCTGGAACTGCTGGCGCGTTTGTTCGAACTTCAGCTGCTGCAGCTGCTGGGCAGCGACGATGCACGCATGCAGGCGCTGCAGGACGAACTCGGCCTGGATGCATTGGCCGATGACATGCGCCTGGAGTCGCCGGTCTATCGGCCAGTGGCGATCGCGGCGGTGCTATGCCGCGCCCGGGCCCGGCTGCTGGACGACGCGGCAGCGCGGGCGCTGCAGGAGCTGGAGCCGTTGCGGCACTGGGCCAGCCTGCACGGCGCTGGTCGTTTGTTGATCGAGGTGGATCTGCTGATCGCCAGCGCGCAGCTGGCCCTGGGCGATCAGGAGCAGTCGCAGGTCGCCTTTGACGGAGCGGTTGGCATGGCGATGTTCCAGGGCCTGGTGCGGCCTTTCATCGATGCGCAGCGGTTTGTCGAGCCGGTGCTCCGCGCGTGTCCGGGCAGCGGCCCGCAGGGCGACCGCTTCCGCGACCAGTTCATCAAGAGCCTGCTCAAGGCCTTTGCGGCGCGCCCGCTGGACAGCCTGGCGCAGCGCCTGCTGTCCGAGGCCGAGGCCGAGGTGCTGGCACACCTGGGGCGCGGGCTGTCCAACAAGGAGATCGCACGGGCCATCGGCATGTCACCGGACACGGTGAAGTACCGCCTCAAATCGCTGTTCCGCAAGATTGGCGTGCATACGCGGCGCGAGGCGGTGCGCGTGCTGCGTGAGCGTGGTTTGATCAGCGAAGCCACGGCATCCGCAACGCCCACGCCGGACTGATGCGCAGGGCGGGTATGTGGCCGCGCCACGCCGCCGCGAGCGACTTACCCGTTTTACCCGGCCACTTACCCCAAATTCTGGCCGGTGCCATGGTGCCCCTGTAGTACTAATCGTCTGGAGGTTGCCGCGGCGATGCGGCCCGACCAAGCGCTCCGTCATGCGCACCATCCAGACCGATTCAAGGGGACGCCGAATGAATACCGTGAACACCCAGCCACCATGTCGACTTCCGCCGCGTCACCTGCGAACGCGGCTGGCGGTGTTGTCCGTCGGCTGCACGTTGGCGCTGGCCCAGATGGCCTTGGCGCAGGAGTCTGACAACAGCGGGACGCCGTCGGTGTCGGAGCTGGACAAGATCGTGGTGGTAGGGGGCAGGGCACAGACCGGTACCAAGACCGATACCGCGCTGACCGAGATTCCGCAGTCGATCAGCGTGGTATCCGCCGAGCAGTTCACCGAGCGCGCAGCGGTCAATTTCCAGGATATCTTCCGCTACAGCGCCGGCGTGGCCACCGCGCCCAACGGCGTTGATGCACGTGGCGACGCGTTCACCGCACGTGGCTTCAACACCGTGCAGTACCTGGATGGCCTGAACCGCATGCCGGATTTCATCTACGGCGCGCGCATGGAGGTGTTCACGCTGGAACGCGCCGAAGTGCTGCGCGGACCGTCTTCGGTGTTGTACGGCGCGGGCGGTTCCGGCGGCCTGTTCAATGGCGTCAGCAAGCTGCCGCAGCAGCAGTTCGGCGGTGAGGTGGGGCTGAGCCTGGGCAACTTCGACCGGCAGGAGCTGCGCTTCGATGTCACCGGGCCGATTGGCGACCAGTTCGCCGGACGCGTGGTCGCCCTGGCACGCGATGGCGAGCTGCAGTGGGAGGGCCAGGCCGATGACCGCAAGCTGCTGATGCCCTCGCTGACCTGGAACATCGGCGAGCGCACCAACCTGACGCTGCTGGGCCTGTACCAGAAAGACGAGATGGGCACGCAGACCTATCTGCCGCTGGCGCTGACCGATGGCGCGGCCTCGGATCAGGAGCGGCTGCCCCACGACTTCTTCCTGGGCGACAAGGGCTTCAACCGCTCCAACATCGAGCACAAGTCGGCCTCGCTGCTGTTCGATCATGCCTTCAGTGACAACATCAAGTTCAGCAGCCGCACGCGCCGCTACGAGCAGGACGTGGACTACGCCGAGGTGTATGCCACGGGCATCGTGCCGGGCTCCAATTCGCTGCTGTCGCGCGAGTTCTACGTGCTGGGCGAGACCTACAAGGGCTTGAACTCGGACAGCAACGTCGCCTTCACCTTCGGCACCGGGCCGTTCGAGCACCGCCTGCTGGCGGGCATCGATTACATCCGCTTCGAGCAGGATCGCCAGGAAGGCTTCTCCTGCGCTGGCCTGGAAGGTCTCTATGGATGCTACGCCGGTGGCAGCCCGCCGCCGATCGACGTGAACGATCCCAATTACTACGCCGACTTCGACTTCGGCTATACCAACGCCTACACCACGCGCAGCACCCAGCTGGGTTTCTACGTGCAGGACCAGATCCGCTACCGCGACAAGGTCTCGCTGATGCTGGGCGCACGACGCGACAAGGCGACTTCCCAGGTCAGCGGCGTCAGCGAGCCCGATGCCACCGCGACCACGTACCGCGTCGGCGTGATCGGAGAGGTGGGGGCGGGCATCTCGCCGTACGTGAGCTATTCCGAGTCGTTCCAGCCGGTGTTCGGCGGTGACTATTACGGCAATCCGTTCAGCCCGCGCGAGGGCCGCCAGTACGAGGCCGGCATCAAGTGGGAGGTCAACCGCTACTCGCTGATCACGCTGTCGGCCTTCGACATCGAAGAATCCAACTACGTGGTGCAGGACCCGGATTTCATCCAGAACTTCATCCAGACCGGCAAGGTCGGTTCCAAGGGCGTGGAGCTGGAAGCCAACCTGCGCTTCGGCTCGCTGGACGTCAACGCGGCCTGGAGCTACACCGATGCCGAGGTATTGAGCGCCACCGACGGCACGCAGGGCAATCGCGTGGCGGATCTGCCCAAGCACCTGGCCTCGCTGTGGGTGACCAAGGCGATCCAGCTCTCCGACGATGTGCAGGTGCGGTTCGGCGGCGGCGCGCGGTATACCGGTAGCAAGCTGGACACCAACCAGATCTACACCACCGATGCGGTGACGGTGGCCGATGCGATGGTGGAAGTGGGCTTCGACCGCTGGACCGTGTCGCTCAACGCGTCGAACATCTTCGACAAGCAGTACTACTCGTACTGCACGATGAGCGCACCGCCGAACGGCACCTGCTACACGAGCAGCCCCAGAATGTTCCTGGCCAACCTGCGCTATCGCTTCTGATCGGTGATGCAGCACCCTGACCGGGGCCACGCACCGCGCGTCCCCGGCAGGCCGTGCTTCAGTAGGGAATTATCCAGTAGGGAGTCATGATGTCTCGAAAGTCGTTGAACACGCTGGCCGTCCCGGCGAGCCGATGGATGCTGGTAGGCGCGCTGGCGGCCTTGGCCGCGTGCAGTGCAACGCCGCAGAACCAGGAAGTGGCGGACGTGCTGCTGACCAACGGCAAGGTCTACACCGTCGCATCGGCCACGCCATGGGCGCAGTCGGTCGCCATCCGCGACGGCAAGATCGTGGCCGTCGGCAGCGATGCTGACACCGCGCGCTGGAAAGGCACGCAGACGCAGGTGGTCGATCTGGCCGGCAGGCTCGTCCTGCCCGCCTTCGGTGATGCCCATGCGCATCCGCAGTTCGGTGGGATCAGCCATTCGCGCTGCCCGCTGCACGAGGGCAAGACGCTGGAGGACTATCAGAAGCTGATCGCCGCGTGCCTGGCCGCCGCACCCGGCGATGGCGTGGTCTACGGCGTGGGCTGGAGCGATGCGCTGTTCCCGCCCAACGGGGTACCCAAGAAGGAAGTGCTGGATGCGGTCAGCCGCACGCGGCCGTTGATTTTCGAGTCGGTCGGTGGCCATACGCTTTGGGTGAATTCCAAGGCGCTGGAGGCCGCCGGCATCACCCGTGAGACGCCCGATCCGGCCAACGGCCATATCGACCGGGATCCGAAAACGGGCGAGGCCATCGGCGGGTTGCAGGAAGCGGCGATGGCGCTTGCGGAAAAACTGGTGCCGCAGCCCACGCCTGAGGAACGCCAGAAGGCGATCCTCTACACGCTGGAGCTCTTCAACAGCCTGGGCATCACCAGCTGGCACGATGCGGGGATCGAGTTCGGCAAGGACGGCGCGAGTGAAACTCTCGACGCCTATCGCGCCGTTCGCCAGGCCGGCAAACTGAGCAGCCACGTCGCCGTGGCCATCCGTTGGGCCAACGACCAGGGCATGGAGCAGATCCCTGACCTGGTGCAGGCCTCCGAACGCGCCGAGCAAATCGGCCTGGTGTCGCACTCGGTGAAGTTCTATGTCGATGGCGTGATCCCGCAGAAGACCGCCTACATGCTGGCGCCCTACGAGAACAGCGGAAGCGAACGCGGCAAGCCGCATCTCAGCGCCGAGCGGTTGACCGAGGCGCTGGTGGCACTGGATGCCAAGGGCTTCCAGGCGCATGCGCATGCCATTGGCGATGGCGGCGTGCGCCTGGCGCTGGACGCGATGGCAGCGGCGCGCCAGGCCAATGGTCGCGACGGTGGCCGGCACATGATTTCGCATCTCAATGTCGTGGACCCGGCCGACCAGCCACGCTTCGGCGCGTTGGGGGTGGCCGCGCAGTTCCAGCCGTTGTGGGCCAGCCACTATCCCTACATGGATCTGACCCGCGAGGTGATCGGCCCGGTGCGCTCGGGCTACATTTATCCGGCCGCATCGATCCTCAAGGCCGGTGGCCGGTTGGCCTATGGCGCGGACTGGCCGGTGGATTCGGCCGACCCACTGAAAGGCCTGCAGGTTGCGGTCACGCGCACCACGGCGGACGATCCGTCCGGTGGTCCGCTGCTGCCCAACGAGGCGGTCACTTTGGAACAGGCGGTGCGGGCCCACACCCTGGACGTGGCCTATGTGAACCGGATGGACGACAAGCTGGGCTCGGTCGAAGCCGGGAAGCTGGCCGACCTCGTGGTGCTGGACAAGAACATCTTCGAGGTGCCCAAGGATCAGATCGGCAAGGCCAAGGTGCTATTGACCTTGTTCGAAGGCCGTCCCGTGCACGGTGACCTTGCGCAGTTCAACCGGTAGGCGTGCGGTCACCGGTCATGGCGTGCGGGTCATGGCGATCGATCATGACCTCCACCGCGCGCCAGCCTGCCGCTTGCTGTCCGGGCGCGCTGGCGTGCCTGGCCTGTCGCCGTGATCGGCGGCCGCACTCCCGCCCGATACCCGCGCACAGGCCGCGTGCTGCGCCGTCGCGGACGTGCGGCACCCTATGCGAGGCCGCCAGAGATCGACTCTGCGCGTTCGATTGACGCTGCGGGCTGTCCCCAGGTGATGACGGCAACACGCCAGGTGACCGGCCGCAGGTCATCGCGTCCCCGCTTTCAATCTTCCAGTCCCTAGCGTTTCAGACACTTCCAGATGAGCTCGATGTTTGCGTCTTTGCACCCTTCCGACTATCGCGACCTGATCGCACGGCATCCGCTGGCCTGGTTCATCACCGGCCATGCCGGCGCGCTGGGCGCCAGCCCCTTGCCGATCCAGCTCGAGTGCGATGCCGAAGGCGCGCCCGCGCGCCTGCTGGGGCATTTCGCCCGGCGTAATCCACAGGTGGAGGCGCTGCGCCGCGAGGCGCGTGCAACCGTGCTGTTCCTGGGGCCGCAGGGCTATGTGTCCCCGTCGTGGTTTAGCGACCGGACACGCGCGCCGACCTGGAACTACGCGTGCGCGATCTTCGAGGTCGACGTCGAACTGCGCGACACGCGTGCCGATGCCGATGCCCTGATCGAAGGGCTGACCGCGCAGGTCGAGGCCGGACGTCCCGCGCCCTGGCAGGTGGCCGAGGTCGGGCCACGCTATGAGCAGCTGGTGACCGGCGTGGTCGGCTTCCATGCGCATGTACGCAGTGTGCGCGGCACCTTCAAGCTGGGACAGGACGAACGCGACGACGTGTTCCACGACATCCTGCAGGCCCTGGACATCACCGGTCAGCCGGACCTGGCCGCGTGGATGCGGCGTCATGGGCCGGCACGTCCTGCCCATGCGCTGCCGGTGGCCGCGCCGCCGCCAGCGCCGCTGGACCCCGAGACCATGGTGTTCATCGATGGTGTCCGCAAGGCGTGGCGTGAGGCGGCCGGCGACCGTGTGCTGGATTGGCCGCAGCGACGTGCACTGGCGGAAGAAACGCGGCGTCCCTGGCGTCAGGGTGGGCCGGTGATCGAGGCGACGCGTGAGCTGGTCGCACAGACCGATGCTGGCCCCCTGCGCCTGCGCATCTACGACCCTGCGCCCGGCGTGGCCAAGCCCACGCTGGTCTATCTGCACGGCGGCGGCTGGGCGATGTTCAGCCTGGACACGCATGACCGCGTCATGCGCGAGTACGCCGCGCGCAGCGGCATGGCGGTGGTCGGCGTGGATTACGCCTTGGCGCCGGAGTCGCCCGCGCCGGCTGCGTTGAACCAGATCGTGGCGCTCTCGCGTTGGCTGCGCGCGCAGGGCGCCGCCCATGGTCTGGATGCAACGCGGCTTGCGCTGGGCGGCGACTCGGCGGGCGGCAGTCTGGCGCTGGGCGCGGCCTTGACGCTGCGTGATGCTGGCGAGCCGGACACGGTCAAGGCCCTTCTCAGTCTGTATGGCGGCTTCACGCCGGACTGCCTGCCGGCCGCGCTGCAGCGCCATGGCACCCCGCAGGACATGCTGAGCGGTGAAGAGATCCAGGCGTTCTGGAACCAGTACGTGACGCACGAGCGCGACAAGCGCGATCCCTATCTTTCGCCATTGCTCGCGGACCTGCGTGGGCTGCCGCCGGTATTCGTCCAGGTGGGGCAGTGCGATGTGCTGGTGGATCAGAACCTGCAGCTTGCCGGGGCCCTGCTTGCCGCCGGCGTGCAGGTACAGGCCAAGGTCTACGCGGGCGCGCCGCACAGCTTCATCGAAGCGGTCGCGGTGTCGGCCCTGGCACGTGGAGCCGTGGACGATGGCGTGCGATGGCTGCAGCAGGTCCTGGGAACTTCAGCTTCGGTCGCCGTGACAGCGTGACGCGTGGCGGCAATGCGAGGGCTTGCATCGTCGCCACGGGCTGCTGCTACGAATCTTTCGACATGGACGGCGGCGCGGCGTCATGTGCGCTGCCCCAGTCCTGGTTCGGCTCCGGCCCCATGACGAACTCGAACTTGCCGCCCTTGGCGATGTCCTTGTGGCTGAACCAGGGTTTGGTCCAAGGCTTGCCGTTGAGCGTGGCCGACTGGATGTAGCGGTTGGTCTCCGAGTTGTTGCGCGCGATCACTTCCAGCAGCTTGCCGTTGCCCATGCGCAGCTTGACCGCGTCGAACAGCGGGCTGCCGATGATGTAGTCCGGGCTCGACGGATCCACCGGATAGAAACCCATCGCACTCAGCACGTACCACGATGACGTGGCGCCCTGATCGTCCATGCCGGCATAGCCATTGCCGCTGGCATCGCTGCCGTACATGTCGCGCAGGATCTGCCGGACCAGCGTCTGCGTCTTCCACGGCTGCCCGCTCCAGGCGTAGAGATACGGCGCATGTTGGTCTGGCTGGTTGCCATGCACGTACTGGCCGATCAGCCCCGTGCAGTCGCGGCAGATGCCCTTGGGGGCATACGGTGTGGCGAAGAACGCATCGAGCTTGCGGTTGAAGGCATCGCGCCCGCCCAGCAGGCCCATCAAGCCCTGCACGTCATGCGGCACCAGCCACACGGTGGACCAGCCCGAGGCTTCCTTCATCATGAAGTTGTAGTACGGCTCGCCAGGATCGAACGGGGAAATCCACTGGCCATCGGCGGTCTTACCGCGCATGAAGCCGACCGAGGCATCGAACACGTTGCGGTAGTTCGACGCACGCCTGGCGAACAGCTTCGCATCGTCCTGCTTGCCCAGCGCCTGGGCGTAGTTGGCCAGCGCATGATCGTCCCAGGCGTATTCCAGCGTCTTGTCGGCACCGGCCTTGCCACCGGCATAGGGCGGGCTGGGGCTGCCTTCGGGCACGATGTCGGAGATCCAGCCGTTCTTGTCGTATTCGTCCAGATAGCCGCGCGGCCCCTTGGGATCGGTCGCGTTCTTGCGCATGTAGGGATACGCATCGGCGTAGTCGAACGGGATGCCGCGCTGGCGTGCGCCGTTGTAGAGGAAGATCGCGTGGTCGCCATGGAACGAGGTGTTCATGTAGCCGCGCTCGCGCGCCATCTCCAGCTCCGATCGCATCACGTCCTGCACGACGTCCGGTTCCAGCAGCATCATCAGGATGATCTGGTTGCGCCCGGTATCCCAGAACGGCACCGGCCCGTAGCGGTCATGCTTGGCCACCTGCACCTTGCCGTTGCGGTCGGTGAAGCGCTCGCCCTTGTGGGCGACCAGGCGCGGGCTGGCGAAGGACTGGAACAGCGTGGAATAGAACATCCTGCGCTGCTGCAGCGTGCCGCCGGTGATCTCCACGCGGTCGAACAACTTCGCCCAGACCTCACGCGCCTGTGCGCGGATGTCATCGAAGTCCCAGCCTTTGCTTTCAGCACGCAGGCGCTGTTCGGCTTCGGCATGGCTGTGGCCATGCGCGAGCTTCACCAGCACCTGCTCGCCCGCCTTCGTGTGGAAGGTGACGTAGGCGCCGGCATGCTGGCCGGACACGGTGCGGCGGTCCGGCGCCACGTCCTTGTCGCCGATGCCCCAGCCGGTGTGCGCCTGGTTGGAGCTGAACGTGCCCAGCGCGGCGAACGGCTTGGAGAACTCGGCGACGAAGTAGGGGCCATCCTCGGTGCGATCCTTTGCGCCGTCGCTGTCAGACATGCCACGGATCGTGTGGTCATCCACCACTTCCACAGTGCCGCCTTTGCGACGCAGGTTGAGGATGACGTTGGACCGCTGGCTTTCCGGGAAGGTGAAGCGCATCAGGCTGGTGCGCGCGGTCGCGGTGAGCTCGACCTGCGTGCGGAAGGTGTCCAGATGCACCGCGTAATAACCGGGCGAGGCGGTCTCGCGCGACTTGTCGTAGGACGATGCGGTGTAGACCGGCGGCACGGTCCAGTCACCCACCACCGGCATGATCATTGGTTCGGCACGCCCGCCATACGAGGACCCGCCACCGCCGGTGAAGGCGAACATCGTCGGGTTGGGGTAGTGATACGGCGTCGGCACCCCGGTGGGGTAGCTCAGTTCCAGGTTGACGTTGACCGGCGTCGCTTCCGTCGCGCTGTGCGGCAGGCGCGCGCCCGGCGAGGTGATGCCCGAGTACAACGGCTCGCCCGGCGGTGGCGCGTTGCCGATCAGGTCCTGGCGATCCAGCGGCGCGGTGCCCACGAGGGGGCTGGCTTCATCCACGGCATGCCGGGGCGCGGGCGAGGCCTTGGGTTGCTGTGCGGCCAGCGGGGCAGCAAGCGCCAGTGCCGACATCAACAGCGTCAGCCTGCGCAGACGAGATCGCGTTTGAAGGGCGGCACGACGGTAGACGCTGGACATGGCCATGGTTTCTCTCCGATGCAAAGGGATGCAGGACGCAGACGGGGCGTGCGCCCTGGCGGCGGTGCGTGAGATGGTGCGGATTCCGGATGCGCATGAAGGACGCGAGACGCGGTCCATCACGCATGCGAGGGCGTTTACTGCACGGGTGGTTCGATGCCGAATGTCTGCACCAGCGCGTCGTACTGCTTGCGCGAGATCGTCAGCATCGTGCCGTGCCTGACCTTGGGTGGCAGGGCGTACTTGTCCCAGTCGTCGTGAAAGGTGTAGCCCGAGATCTGGTACCACGGGCCGCCCAGCGTCTCTGACACCGACAGGCCATAGGACACGCCGGGATACTGCTCGTAATACAGGTACCAGGCCTTGCCGTTGGGCGAGGGGATCAGCATCGGTGCTTCACGGAAGTTCGGGCTGACTGGCGGGCTCAGGTCCTTGTAGGGCCCCAGCAGCGAATCGGAGCTGGCGATGCGGATGGTCTTGCCGGTCACCCATTTCAGCGTGGGATAGGTCTCGTCCTTGAGGATCGCCCAGTACTTGCCTTCCTCATGCCGCAGGAACACGTCGATGGTGCCCATCTCCCAGTCCAGCAGGCGCTTGGGCGGTGCGGAAAAGGTCTTCAGATCCTTGGAGGTGACGTATAGCGTGCGCTGGCTGGCCCAGTAACGCTCGCCGTCTTCTTCCGTGCCTTCCAGATGCGGCGTATGCCAGGTCATGACGAACTGGCTGGACGCCATGTCGAAGAACAGCTTCGGTGCGCCGATGCGCTGCAGCGCGTTCGCATACCCAGGTGTGGACTTCAGGTCTGGCGTGTAGGTGCTGAAGCGCTTCCAGGTGATGAGATCGCGCGAAGACCACAGGTCGATGGTCTTGGCGCCGTCGCCCTGGTTGCCGACGATGTAGTAGGTGCCATCCGGCCCCTGCGCGATATCTGGATGGCCGCGATAGTCATCGGTGATGCGCTTGCCATCATTGAGGCGCGACCAGTGCAGGCCATCGAGGCTGAGGCTGTAGTACAGGTGCCCGTAATCGGCGTGCGTCATGTGCGCGAACAGGTAGGCCTCGTTCACCGGCTTCTCGCCCGCGGCGACCTGGCCGGGAGGGTCGGGCTGCTTGGCCAGTGCCAAACTGGTGGTCAAAAACCCTGCGGCGAGCAGCAAGCCCTTCAGCATGTTCATGCGCTGGCATCCGGCGAATTCCCCCAAGATTCGTCGAGATTAATTCGATTGAATTTGTAATACAAATTGCAGTGCAGCAGGGGATTTCAAGGAATATTGCTGCCGTTTTCCTGAAATTTTTAGATGCCGGGTTTCAAGCGCCAACCGCGTGGCGGCACGGATCGTCCCCATGCGCGCGGGCACGACGGATCAGTCCAGTGCCTGGTACACCATCGTCGGGAATACCGCGCCGATGTCGGTGGCGTTGGGCAGCTGCTGGATCATCAACAGCAGCACCAGGCCGGATTCCGGATCGACCCGATACGTCGTGCCGTACGCGCCGCCCCAGCCGAACGCGCCCACGCCATCCAGCCCGTTGCCACCGATGCGCTCGGTGGTCTCGAAGCCATAGCCGAAGCCGCGGCCGTCCGCGGGATAGGTGGTGGTCTGGGTGTGGTGCATCAGCTGCACGCTGCGCGGTGACAGCAGGCGCACGCCATCGAGCGTGCCGCCGCGGCGCAAGGCTTCGAGGAAGCGGGCGTAGTCATGCGTGGTCGATAGCAGGCCGGCACCACCGGCGAAATTACGGCGCGGGCCGTCCACGTAATGGCCCTGGCCCTTGCTGCCATCCGGTGCACGCACCGCGCGTCCGTCCTTGTCGCTGGCGTAGACCGCCGCCAGCCGCTCGCGCTGCGCGGGAGCTAGGAAGAACTGCGTGTCCTTCATGCCCAGCGGCCCGGTGATGCGCGTGCGGACGAAGGCGTCCAATGACATGCCCGAGGCGCGTTCGACCACACAGCCCAGAATGTCGGTGTTGTAGCCATAGACCCACCGCTCGCCTGGCTGCGAGACGAACGGCAGCGTCGCCAGGCGCTCCATCGAGGTACAGGTGTCTTCGTTCTTGTCCGCGGTGTACCAGCCCCAGCCGGCCGCCGGGCCCAGCGCCTTGGCGCGATACGCCTCGGCCACGCGTGCATCGGTGCCGTAGGAGATACCGGCCGTGTGGGTCAGCAGGTCCTGCACGGTGATCTCGCGCTTGGCCGGCGTGGTCTTGCCGTCCTCGCCGATGACTGTGGTACGGGCAAAGGCGGGGATCTTCTGGCCGACTGGTTCTTCCAGCGTCAGCTTGCCTTCTTCCACCAGCATCAGCACGGCGGTGCTGGTGATCGCCTTGGTCTGCGAGGCGATGCGGAAGATGGTGTCGTTGCGCATCGGCCGCTTGGCTTCCTTGTCGCTCCAGCCCACGGCGTGTTCGTAGACCGGTTTGCCGTTCTGCAACACCAGCGCCACCGCGCCAGCGATGCGGCCGTCATCGACGTAGCGCTGCAGGACACCATCCAGGCGCGCGACGCGGCTTTTATCGAAGCGGGCCGCCTGCGCAGCGCCTGGCGTCGGTGTCGCCTCGCGCGCCTGTGCGAGCGCGGGCAGTGTCAGGGTGGCAAGCAGCAACGCGGAAGCAGCGCGAAAGGTCATGGCAGGGGTACCCGAGGCAGGAAGTGGCGGAATGTTCGACAGCGTTGCGTTGCGCAGGCGTGGAGATCAGCGCCAGCGCCAGTCGAAGCGCGCGGTCAGCGTGTCACCGGCTTCAAGACGCGCGTCGGGAAACAGGTTGAAGCCATCGGGCGGGCCGGTCTGTGGTTCGACGCAGGTGGAATGCGGCGGCGTGTCGTAGACCACCCAGTGGTCGCAATCGGAGGTCAGTTCCAGCGTCGCACCATGCAGGGTGACATGCACCGGCGCGCGGTTGATGAAGCAGTCGTCCCACGGCGCCGGCGTCGGCGGCCGCGTGGGCAGGATGGCAATGCCTGCGGCATCGCGTGGGTAGACGGCATCGGGCGTGAAGTGCACGGCGTCGGGTTTGTGGAACCACGGATGCCAGCCCAGCACGGGCGCCGGCATCGCACGCGCACCAGCAGTGAGCGACAACACCAGATGCAGGCCATCGTCATCGACCGCGATGCGCTGTTCGGCACGCCCGCCGAACGGCCAGGCGTTGTCCTGTGGCAGCTCACGCGCCAGCACGCAGTGCGTGTCGCCGAGGTCTTCAACCTGCCAAGGCCGATCAAAACCGAAGCCGTGGATGGCGTGGTCGCCCAGCGTGATCGGCAGCTGGTAACGCTGGCCATCGAAGGTGAACTGCCCGTGCCGCACGCGCCCCGACCACGGCACCATCGGGAAACTGCCCCACGAATCTGCGGCCGGATAGCCATCGTCCGGACCCACCAGCCAGGCGTGGCCGTCGCGGATCACCTGCGCGATGCGGCCACCGGCTTCCGGCGCGATCAACACTTCCAAGGGGCCGCTCACCAGCCGCAGCAGGCGGCCGGAGGCAAGCGGGCGACGGGCAGGATCGTTCGGGGATTCGTTGGTCATGGGGCCGCAGTGTAGGCCCGCGGCCGTTGATGTCGAACCGCGTGCTTGCGCGGGTGCCATATCGCGCGCCTCTGGGTCGCGGCCGCGATGGCAGCTATCTATCCCGGTAAAGATGTAGTGTTATCCAGGTATCGAAAGCGACAGGCAGGCACGATGGCGATGCACGAAAGCCCGCTGGGCACATATTTGAAGGACCGGCGCACGCGGCTGGATCCGGCCGCATTGGGCTTTCCGTTGACGCGCCGGCGCACCCCGGGACTGCGGCGCGAGGAAGTGGCCCAGCGCGCTCACGTCAGCCCCACCTGGTACACCTGGCTGGAGCAGGGGCGCGGCGGCGCGCCATCGGCGGACGTGCTCGAGCGCATCGCCCGCGCGCTGCTGCTGACCGATGTCGAACGCGAGCATCTTTTCTTCCTGGGATTGGGCCGCCCGCCCGAGCGCGTGGCGACCTCCAGCGAAGAGGGGGTGACGCCGCGGCTGCAGCGCGTGCTTGATGCGCTGGACACCAGCCCCGCCTTCGTCAAGACGCTGTGGTGGGACGTGCTGGCCTGGAACCGTGCCGCCGCCGCCGTGATGACCGACTACGGCCAGCTGCCGCCGGAGGAGCGCAACATCCTGCGGCAGGTGTTCTGCAACCCGCGCGTGCGTGCCGCACAGCCGGACTGGCAGGGGGTGGCGCGGTTCGTGGTGGCGGCTTTCCGCGCCGA
>JBEVNH010000166.1:0-11811 GCA_040508175.1 Pseudoxanthomonas sp. | reverse complement strand
GGCGATAGCGTGACCTGGGTCGCGGCCGGTGCGGCAAGGGATAACACGCCCTATAGCGTGATCCAGAAGCAGTTGTAGCTGCGGCGCAGGCCAAGCACGGTCGTAGCCGGCGTGCTGCCGTTGCGCAGGGTCTGTTCCAGGCGCAGGCCGGTAGGTCGCGTGCGCTGTGGCGCGGTCTGTGGGTAATAGCCGTCGGCATTGGCATCCACGACCGTGCCGTCCGCGTCGGTCACGGGGCGCGGTTCCGGACGCACAGGACGAATGTCCACCAGCGGGCGCTCGACGATGGCTTCCATGCGGTCCAGCACGCGGTTGGCGCTGGCGTCGGAGACGCCGTTCCACAGGTACAGGCCGGCCAGGCGATTGACGTCCTTGGCATCGATGGCTGCGGTGATCTGGTAGACCAAGTCACTGAGCGTGCGCGAACATCCGCGCCGATAGTAGGAGCTGCCATCCACCGTGGGTCGTGAGGTGTCGGGAAGGCGCTGCATGGCACCGACGTCTTCGCAGCGCTTGTCCGAATAGACTGTCTGGCCCGAAGGCATCACACAGCGCTGGACGCCCTGCGCCTGCGCGCGCGCCGTTGCCGGCATCAACAAGGGAGTGCCGAGCAGGGCGGCAAGCAGGAGCGATCGCATCGATGGAGCCTAGCGCAGAGCGCGCGCGTCAGGCACCAGTGGGCTTTCAGCGCAGGCGCGAAAGAACCAGCTGGCTCGGCTTGGCCAGGTTGAGCGTGTAGAAGTGCAGCGAGGGCGCGCCGCCTTCGATCAGGCGCTGGCACATGCGGGCCACGACGTCCGCGCCAAACTCGCGGATGGAGGCGGCGTCATCGCCATAGGCGGCCATGCGCTTGGAGATCCAGCGTGGAATCTCCGCACCGCATTGCTCGGAAAACCGCCGCAGCTGGCTGAAATTGGAGATCGGCATGATGCCCGGGATGATCGGGATCTCCACGCCCATTGCCCGCACCGCGTCGACAAACTGGAAGTAGGCGTCGGCGTTGAAGAAATACTGGGTGATGGCAGCATCGGCACCCGCATCGACCTTGGCCTTGAAGTGCTTCAGATCGCTTAGCGCGTCGCTGGCCTGGGGGTGGGTTTCCGGATAAGCGCCCACCTCAACATGGAACGCATCACCATGCTCGGCACGAATGAAGGCGATCAGGTCCGAGGCGTAGCGCAGGTCGCCCGGCTGGCCCATGCCCGAGGGCAGGTCGCCGCGCAGCGCCACGATGCGTTTGCAGCCGATGGCCCGGTACAGCTTGAGCAACTCGCGGATCTCCTCCCGGCTACCACCCACGCAGGACAGGTGCGGCGCCGCGTCGAAGCCGTGGTGCTGCTTGAGGTGGCGCACGGTCTCGGAGGTGTAGCTCAGCGTCGAGCCGCCCGCACCGAAGGTGCAGGAGACGTAGTCCGGCGCGTACTTCTTCAGCTTGTCCGCGGCGCGATCCAGCTGCGCGCGTTGATCATCGGTCTTGGGCGGGTAGAACTCGAAGCTGATGGACGTCATGACGGCTGGGGCGGTGGTGGACGCGGCATTCTATCGCTTCATCGCGATGGATGCATATTACTTGGCGCGGCCGCGTACCCCTGCCATGGCGGCGCTTCGGTCAAGGCGCCGGGTACTGCGCATCGCTGACTTGCTCCAGCCAGGTCACCGGCGAGCCGTCGACGGCTTCGGCGATGGCAATGTGGCTCATGGCGTTGCGCGCGCGGGCGCCATGCCAGTGCTTCACGCCGGGTGGGATCCAGACGATATCGCCGGTGCGGATCTCCTGCACGGGTTGCTCCCACTGCTGCACGTAGCCAATTCCGGCGGTGACGATCAGCGTCTGGCCCAGCGGATGGGTGTGCCAGGCCGTGCGCGCGCCCGGCTCGAAGGTGACGGTGGCGCCGCCGACACGGGCGGAATCCGTGGCCTGGAAGGGGGCGTCGATCCGAACGGTGCCGGTGAAGTAATCGGCCGGGCCCACCGATGAGGCATGGTGGCCGGCAGGCTGTACGGTGATGCGCGAGGCGGCGGTGTCATCGCCGCCAGCCGCGGCGACCATGGACAGCATGGCGCTGGCGAGCAAGTGCATGGAAGACGCCTTGGAGAAGGAAGGAGCGCCCACCATAGACTTCGGCGACCGCCGCGATTAGTCCCGACACACGGCATGGTCCTAGAACGCATGGTCATGAATCTTCGGGATTGATCGAAATCGCCGCGCTGGCCGATGATGCAGGGGCATGAATCGCATGTGCTGGCCGGGGCGGCCTGTGGCGCGGGAAAACCTCAATGACCTGCTGGTGTTTGTCACCGTCGCACGCGAGGGCAGTTTTACCCGGGCCGCCGCACAGCTGGGTGTCTCGCAGTCCGCGCTCAGCCACACCGTGCGTGGCCTGGAGGCGCGGCTCGGCATCCGCCTGCTGACCCGCACCACGCGCAGTGTGTCGATGACCGAAGCCGGCGAGCAGCTGTACGACACCGTGGCGCCGCGGCTGGAGGAGATCGAAGCCGAACTGGCGGCGGTCACCGCGTTCCGCGACCGTCCCGCGGGTACGGTGCGGATCACCACCGCCGGCCACGCCGCCGATCACTATGTGTGGCCCAAGCTGTCGCGCGTGTTGCCGCAGTATCCGGACCTGAAGGTCGAGGTCACCGTGGACTACGGACTGGCCGACATCGTGGCCCAGCGCTATGACATCGGCATCCGGTTGGGCGACCAGGTCGCGCGCGACATGATCGCCGTGCCGATCAGTCCCCCGCAGCGCATGGCCGTGGTGGCCACCGCCGATTACTTCCAGGTCCATGGGTTTCCGCAGGCGCCGGCGGACCTGGCCCAGCACAACTGCATCGGCCTGCGCCTGCCCACGCACGGCGGCTTGCTGCCATGGGAGTTCGATCATGGTGAGCAGGAACTGAAGGTGCGAGTGGACGGCCAGTGGACCTTCAATGGCAGTGCGGCCATCCTGCGCGCCGCGCTTGAGGGCGGCGGTCTGGCGTATCTGCCGGAAGCGGGCGTGATGGAGTACCTGGCGGCCGGCAGGCTGCAGCGCGTGCTGGAGGACTGGTGCGTGCCATTCGACGGCTACTACGCCTATTACCCCAGCCGGCGGCAGTCCTCCGGCGCGCTGCGCGCCGTGATCGACGCATTGCGCCACGAGATGGCGGGCAAGCGCTGACACGCGACCTGGCGCTGTCATTCATGAGGCGTGCTCACCACCGAATGCTTTTTGCCCCGCTTAATCATGGATGGGCGGCTGCCTAGACTGTGGGTGATGGCCGGCATGCCGGCTTCCGCTTCGTGCATCACCCCCGGCACAAGTCCATCAGGAGCACGCCATGAACACGCTTGGCTACGCCGCGTTCGATCCCGCCCAGCCCTTGGCTCCTTTCGCCTTCGAACGTCGCGCGCTGCGGCCGGACGATGTGGCCATGGAGATCCTCTACTGCGGAGTCTGTCATTCGGACCTGCACACCGCACGCAACGACTGGGGCTGGAGCGATTACCCGATCGTGCCCGGCCATGAGATTGTCGGGCGCGTGATCGAGGTCGGCCCGGGTGTGCGCAAGTACAAGATGGGCGATCACGTCGCCGTCGGCTGCATGGTCGACAGCTGCCAGCATTGCGACCAGTGCCATCAAGGCGAGGAACAGCTATGCCGCGAAGGCATGACCGGCACCTACGCAGGCGCTGACCGCATCACCGGCGAGAACACCCAGGGTGGCTATTCCAAGCACCTGGTGGTGCGTGAGGCCTTCTGCCTGCGCGTGCCCGATGGGCTGGACCTGGCCCGTGCCGCGCCGCTGCTGTGTGCCGGCATCACCACCTATTCGCCGTTGCGCACCTGGAACATCGGGCCGGGCAGCCGCGTCGGGGTGATCGGGCTGGGTGGCCTGGGCCACATGGCAGTCAAGCTGGCTGTCGGTCTGGGGGCGGATGTCACCGTGCTCAGCCGCAGTCCATCCAAGCGCGACGATGCGCTGTCGCTGGGGGCTGATCGCTTGCTGGTGTCTTCCGATCCGGAGGCGATGGCGCAGGCCGCCAATGGCTTTGACCTGATCATCGACACCGTACCGGTCAAGCACGCGCTCGATCCCTACCTGCCGCTGCTGGATGTCGACGGCACGCTGGTGATCGTCGGCCAGGTGGGCCCGATGGAAGGCCACAGCACGGTGCCACTGTTGCTGGGGCGCCGCCGCATCGCCGGCTCGCCGATCGGCGGTATCCGCCAGACGCAGGAAATGCTCGATTTCTGTGCCAGGAAGAACATCCTGCCGGACTGCGAAATGATCCGAATGGATCAGATCAACGACGCCTACGCGCGCATGGAGCAGTCGGACGTGCGCTATCGCTTCGTGATCGACATGGCGTCGCTGCAGGCCGATTGAGGCACCGCGCGGCCTCGCACGCTCGGGCTGGCACCGCAGCTCACCGGCATCACGCACGCCCTGAGCCACCAGATGGTTCGGCGTGCCTCTCTGGAGCACTGTCATGCAACAACGTGAACTTGGACGCAGCGGACTGCGTGTCTCAGCCATCGGCCTGGGCTGCATGGGCCTGAGCTTCGGCTACGGCCCGGCGCTGGACACCGCCGATGGCATCGCGCTAATCCGTGCGGCGTTCGAACGTGGGGTCACCTTTTTCGATACGGCCGAAGCCTATGGCCCGTTCGCCAACGAAGCATTGCTCGGCCAGGCGTTGGCGCCGATCCGCGAGGCGGTCGTGATCGCCACCAAGTTCGGCTTCCCCGGCGGTGAGGTGAGCAAGGGCGTGGACAGCCGGCCGGAGAACATCCGCGCAGTGGCCGAAGCCTCGCTCAAGCGGCTGAAGACCGACCGCATCGATCTGTTCTACCAGCACCGCGTCGATCCTGACGTGCCGATGGAGGAGGTGGCCGGCACGGTCAAGGACCTGATTGCAGAAGGCAAGGTGAAGCATTTTGGCCTGTCCGAAGCCGGTGTCGATTCAATTCGTCGCGCGCATGCGGTGCAACCTGTGGCGGCGCTGCAGAGCGAGTACTCGCTCTGGTGGCGTGCACCGGAGAACGAGATCCTGCCGCTGTTGGCCGAACTGGGCATCGGCTTCGTGCCGTTCAGTCCATTGGGCAAGGGCTTCCTCACCGGCGCGATCGATGCGGGGACCACCTTCGATGCCGGCGACTTCCGCAACGTGGTGCCGCGCTTTTCCGAAGACAATCGCAAGGCCAATGCCGCGCTGGTCGAGGTGCTGGGCGGGATCGCCCAGGGCAAGCACGCCACGCGCGCGCAGATTGCGCTGGCCTGGTTGTTGGCGCAGCAGCCGTGGATCACTCCAATTCCGGGCACCACTAAATTGCATCGACTGGAAGAGAACGTCGGCGCGGCCGACCTACAGCTCGACGCGGCCGAGCTGGCCGCCATCGAAACGGCACTGCAGGGTATCGAAATCGTTGGTGATCGCTATCCAGCCCACCTGCAGGCGCGCGTCGGCCGCTGACGCCAAGCCCCAGCTCAATCTCCTGCTGCGCGTGCTAGCCGGCGCGCGCGACGGACTTTGAGCTGGCTTTCGGGCACGGCCACGCGGTGGCGCTTAAAATCGTCTGCTTCCATTGGCAAGGCAGACGACAAGATGAGCAGCGACGCGTTCTATCCCATCGGCACGCCCGGCCGGCCCTGGGGCGCGCGGGAAAAGGCCCAGTGGCTGGCGCAGCAGGTGCGCCATCGCAGCTATCACGACGAGGTCGTGCAGGAGATCGAGCGCCTGAGCGCGGGCTTTGATGTGAGCGAATACGGGCTGCTGCGCTACGGCGAAGAACGCTATCCGCTGTATGCCGTGCGCAGCCAATCGTGGGATGACGCGCTACCGACGGTGCTGGTCACCGGTGGCGTGCACGGCTATGAGACCAGCGGCGTACACGGCGCGCTGCAGTTCCTGCGCACCCGTGCCCAGGACTACGCCGGTCGCGTGAACCTGCTGGTCGTGCCTTGCGTCAGCCCGTGGGGCTACGAGCGCATCCATCGCTGGAATCCCGATGCCATCGACCCCAACCGTTCCTTCCGCGCCGGCAGCCCGGCCGGCGAGTCGGCCGCGCTGTGGACGCTGGCCGCGCCGCTGCGCACGTGCTGCCTGATGCATATCGACCTGCACGAAACCACCGACAGCGACGAGTCCGAGTTCCGCCCCGCGCTGTCCGCGCGCGATGGCAAGCCGTTCGAGCCCGATGGCATTCCCGATGGCTTTTATCTGGTCGATGACAGCGACAAGCCGCAGCCCGCGTTCCAGCAGGCGATCATTGCCGCGGTCGAGCGTGTCACCCATATCGCGCCTGCCGATGCGGCCGGGCTGATCATCGGTTCACCGGTGGTGGCGCCGGGCGTCATCGAATATCCCGTCAAGCGCCTGGGTCTATGCGCGGGCATCACCGATGCGCGCTTCGTCACCACCACCGAGGTCTACCCGGACAGCCCGAAAGCCACGCCGCAGCAATGCAACGATGCCCAGGTGGCGGCGGTGTGCGCGGCGATCGATTTCGCATTGGCGCAGGGGTGAGGCACCGATGTCGATCGTGCTGACGCCGTTCGCGCGCACGCGCCTGTTTCCGCGCACGCCGCGTGGCAACACCATCCAGGACTGCACGGCCGGGCAGTTCGAGCGCCATTTGAACGAACATGCGCCGCTGAAGGTGCTCGACGGCTATGCGCCGTTCTGCAAGCTGCACGTGCATCGCAACTGGACTTCCACGCGGTGCCTGACCGTGCCGATCACGCCAGACAACCGCCAGCAGCTGCGCTCGGCTTACGAAGCGCGCAATTCGGCTGAGCTGCCGGTGCTGGTGCGCTGGTTCGAGGGTGTGCAGGCGCCGGTGGCCCACTACCTGCTGCCCATTCTCTACAGCCGCACCCAGCTGGAAAAGGAAGGCACGCCGATCGATGCGGACTGGGGCGTGGTCGGCTGCCTCTACACCGCCGAGCCGGAAGAAATCCCGATGGCCCCCATCACCATGCTGCGCAACGCGCTGGGCGTGGAAGAAGGCGGCTCGGGCGTGGCGCTGGATCGCGACGCCTATCGACGCGCGGTGGCATTCTGGGGCGCCAACGCCAACTGGCGGCCGTAACGCCAGCAAAAGGATCGGCGTACCGGAAGCGTGTACGCAGGCACTGATGGAGTGCCCGCAGCAGCGATGAGGCCGCTATGGCGGCCGCATCCAGCGCATTACTGCCTTGAGGTCTGGGGGCTGTCCGAGGTCTCGACATGGGCATGGCACGGCGGTCGGTCGTCGCGGATCACGCAGCTCCCACAGGCCTTCTGATGGAGGCCCGTATGAGGCGCCCGGGTAGGCGCAGGAACCCGAAAGGTCGACCGCGATTGGCGGTCAGTCGGGGTGCGGCCGAGGCGCCAATCTCTGCAACGGTCACGCATCCGTAGGTCCTCATTCGAGCGCAAGTTCGCGACGTAGCGCGGCGACGTGGGCGCGGCCTACAGGCAGCTCCGCGCCGCCGGCCAGTACCAGCCAGTAGCGGCTGCCGGAAGCGGCGTGCAGGGCGCGGACATGGCGCAGGTTGACCAGATAGGACCGGTGGCAGCGCACGAAATCGGGCGGCAACACGGCGGTCAGGCCCGCCAGGGATTTGTCGTGCAATTCGCTGCGGCCGTCGAGCATGCGCAGCGCGCTGTAGTCGCCGTCGGCGCGGATCCACAGCACGTCCGCCAGTTCGACCAAGGCTGTGCCCTGCGCGCGCCAGATGCCCAGGTACCGGGCGCTGCCTGCACGGTAGCGACCGGTGTCGAGCAGGCGGTCCAGGGCAAGGCCGAGGCGTTCGCGCGAGAACGGCTTGGGGACAAAGTCCAGCACGCCATGATCGAAGGCCTGCAATGCGCGTTCGCGATGGGCCGAGACCACGACGCAGTGGTAGCGCCCGGCCACGGCGCGCCGCAGCAATTCGAAGCCATCCTCGCCGCTCAGGTTCAGATCCAGCAACAGGCCATCATAGACACTGCGCTGGAGTCGGTCCCCTGCCGACTCGAGGTCGGCGACGGCATCGAAGCGGGCACGGCCGCCGGCCAGCTCGGTGCACAGGCGTAGCAGGCGCTGGCGTACCAGCGGTTCATCCTCGACGATCAGTGCGCGCATGCCAACTCGATCCTGCTGAACCAATCGTCGCCTTCGGCGTACTGGACGAAGCGCCAGTCGCCGGAGCAGGTGGCAGCCAGGCTGGCCTCGATGTAGCGCGTGCCGGTGCCTCGGCCACGATGCGGTGCGGTGCCCCGCGCGCTCCGCAGTTCCAGGATCCATCTATTGTCCTCGCGGCGTACGCGCAGGCGAAACAGGTGCTGCGCGCACGCAGCTGCACCGGCGTGGGTCAATGCGTTCTCGACCTGCGCGTGCAGGACGCCCGGTGGCAACGATAGTCGCGTCACATCGGTGCCGGTGTCGGTTTCGACCTCGAAAGACATCCGACGATCCAGGGCCAAGCCGACGATGTCCAGGTGGCTGCGGCACAGCGCGACTTCGTCCTCCAGCGGAACGCTTGGACGGGTGCTGCTTTCACGCAGGCGATCGAACTGTTCGGCCAGTGACTCGACCAGCCGGCTTGCGCGTGGCGGTGCCTGCTCGATCAACTCCTGCAGGCAGGTGAGGGTATTCATGAGCCAGTGCGGCTGCATGCCCCGTTGCAACAGTTGCAGCGAGAGCCGGGCGCGCTCTCCACGCAGCCTTGCGTTGTGCTGATCCAGCGCACGGAGCTGCGCGGCGTGGCGCAGAAGCAGGAAGCCCATCAATACTGCCAGCAGCAGGAAGTACGGGCCGTCGAGAAACGCGCCGCCAGCCACTGGCATCGCCAGCGCGCCGGACAACATCAGAATCAGCATCGGCCAGCGCTCGTCGGACTCGCCACGGGCACGCAGTAGCAGCCAGGCCGAGGCGAGCAGGCTCAGCAGGAGCACGGCCGCCGAGCGGCCATCGAAGCTGGGCAGGAAAGCGGCTATCGCCGCGAGTATCGATAGGTAGGCGATGCGCGTGCCGACCGGCACGAACACGCCGAAGCGGCGTGCAATGTAGGCCGGCAGCAGGAGCGCTGCCGCCAGGTGCAGGGACAGAAGCGCAAGTAGGCGCGGGCCGTGCCAGGGATAGGTATAGCCCCACAGCGGGCGCCAGGCTTCGAGGACCGGCAGCGCGAGGCCGGCCGCGCCGAGTGCGAGGAGCAGCGGAGTGCCGGGCGTACGCAGCCGGCCGCGCTGCACGACCAAGAAATACAAGCAGGCCGCCCCGAGCGCACCCGCGGCCACGGCCGCGATCAGCCAGGGCCCGAGGGGACGGTGATAGATCGTCTCGACTGGCGCCACCTCGATGCCCGCGTCCGCGCTGTACAGGCGAAGGTGCTGGTGGTGGCTGGAGGCGAGGACGACCAGCTCATCCGTACCGGAGGGAGAGGAGGGCGGCAGCACGCGGACGATGTCGATGAGGCCTGGCTGCTCCTCCGCCCGGGTACGGCCCACCAAGCCATTGCCTGCCAGCGGTTTTCCGTTCCAGTAGGGCTGACTGGCGGCGCGCAGCGACAGGCGCAGTGCACGATCGGCATCACGCCGCGCGATGGGCACCGATAATCGCCAGCGCAGCCAATAGGGATGGCGCCAGCGCGCCAGCGTGCGCTGGTCAAGGGGGCGCCAGTCCAACCGGCCCGGAGGCCATGCCGGTACGCCGCTGGAAGTGGTGATCGCGGCGGGCGCCATCTCAGCGGTCAGCACGCGTACCGTCATCGGATCCGGCGACGAAGCCATCAGCCAGGTGGCGAGCGCGGCCAGCAGCACGGCAAGGGCGGTCAGGGTTCTCGCAATCGGCATGCCGATATCGTATCGGTTGCATGGAGACGCTGGACCGTCGATTGGAGCCGTTCGAAGGCCTGGCGCATCCGCAACCCCATGCCGGAGGTGATGCTGGCAACCGGCCGCGCGGACCGTTCCGCCGCCATGTGTCGCCTCCGGTCGATCGCCAGACCTGGAGCGACACGCGTTGCCTGCCTCCCGGAGTCCACCATGTCGACCGTATCGATATTGCGCTTCTGTCTGCGTCGCTTGCGCCCGCATCCCCGGGCAGCCGTCCCGGAAACGTCGCCCGTCGCTCGGTGCCAGCACGGCGACGGGCGCCGTCGCTCACCGTCTAGAGCAGGCCTGTCCCTGCGGTTGGTTCCGATGGTCGCGCGTCTGGGATCGATGTGGCTGGCGATCGCCGCGGCGGAGCCCGCGCTGGCCAACGATGTGCAGGCATCGTTGCGATTCGAGCCTTACGCGTTCGAGACCGAACAGTACGGGACGATCGCGGCCGAAGTCGCCTTCCTGACCGTTCCGCGCCGGCACGGCGTGCCGGATGGCCCGGGCATGCGCCTGCGCGTGGTGCGCCTGCCGGCAACGGGTGGCGATGGCCGCGCGGCGCCGGTGGTGTATCTGGCCGGCGGTCCCGGAGGCTCCGGGGTCGGGACGGCACGCGGGCCACGCTGGCCGGTGTTCGACCGGGTCCGGCGCGAGACCGACGTGCTGTTGCTCGACCAGCGTGGGACGGGCCAGTCCGAGCCACCGCCGCCATGTCCCTACGTGCAGCGCTTTGATGATGCCCGCCCGCTGGAACGGGACGCCGCGCTGGTTGCATTGCGCGCCACCGCCGCCCGCTGCGTCGCCTACTGGCGACAGGCGGGCATCGACCTGGCGGCCTACACCAGCGCCGAAAGCGCCGACGACATCGAGCACTTGCGCCGCGCGCTTGGCGTGCCGCGGATCAGCCTGTGGGGCATGAGCTATGGCACCCACCTGGCGCTGGCCAGCGTCCGTCGGCACGGCCACGGCATCGACCGCGTCGTGTTGCTCGGCGCCGAGGGACCCGACGACACCCTAAAGGCGCCCCTGGCGGCCGATGCCCTGCTCGCAGAGCTGGGCGCCCTCGCCAGGAACGAAGGATTCGACGATCTGGTCGGCTCGGCCCGGCGCGTGCTGGAAGCATTGCGTCACCAGCCAGGGCAGGGACGCAGCCTCATGCATGGCGGCAGGCGCGTGGCGATCGGTGAATATGACGCCCAGCTCGCGATAGCGGCCGCGCTCGGGCGGCGTTCCACCCAGCAGATACTGCCATTGGCGTTGCGCGATGCCGAACGCGGCGACTACGATCTGCTGGTGGAGGTGGTGCTGGCGGTGCGCGAGGAGCTGGGCGAGTTCCACGCCATGCCGATGGCGATGGAGGTCGCGTCAGGCCAGAGCCCGCAACGTCGCGCCCTGGGCCAGACGCAGGCGCGCGAAAGCCTGTTTGGCGACGCGTTGAACTTTCCGTTTCTCATCCTCAGCGACGGTCTGGGGCTCACCGACCTTGGCGAGGCATTCCGTGCACCGTTGCACAGCGCTGTGCCGGCATTTTTTGTCAACGGCACGCTCGACGGCCGCACGCCGCTGGCGAACGCACAGGCATTGCTGACCGGTTTCAGCGACAGCCGGCAATTGCTGGTTCACGGCGCCAGCCATGATGACGAACTGTGGCTGGGTCATTCGGATATTGCCGGGCACATCGCCGACTTCCTCGCCGGCCGTCCAGTAGGCGATGCGGGACTGGCGGTGGCGCCGCCCGCGTTTGTCACAAGCAAGATTGGGCTGTTGTTGTCGGTGCTCGGCATCGGCCGGGAAACGGTGCTGGTCGCGCTCGTAGTGCTGGCGCTGGCCGTAGGGGCGTTTTGCTGGTGGTGGCGTCGCAGGTCAAGACGTGCTGACTCAGATCAGAGGGCCTCCAGGAAAGCCACGGTGGCTTCGGCTTCTGCTTCGACGGAGACGTTGCGTGGGAAGTCTGGGAACAGAACTGGCTGATTCCTTGA
>JBEVNH010000115.1:0-11155 GCA_040508175.1 Pseudoxanthomonas sp. | reverse complement strand
TGGGACGGAGCTTGCCCAGCGATGCCCAGGCGCGGGATGCGACCGAAGTCGAACGCAATGAGCGTAGCGCGCCAATGACGGACAAGGGCGAAGCGCCGAACTTGCCGCAGTCCGCAACGGTGGTAACTGCTGTCCGGAGCCGACCGTACGCGTGCCAGCGAACTTGCCGAAGTGGCGGCCACCAACCAATCTGCTCCACCACCGCCTAACGCTTGAGTTAAGCCGCGCCGCGGAGCGGCGTCGGCTTGAATGAATTGTTAGGCGCGACCCGCGACGCAAGCTTAATCTTGCTGGTCATCCTATTCCCCAGAACGCATCCTTGAATGCAGACCATAATTCTTTAAGCCTCATACGCCTACCGCCGAGCACAACAACACGAAGAAGCTGTATGAGGGTTGCGAAGCCAAGAACCAGGAAAAGGATAAGGCCCAAGCTGTCTCGGAAGATGTATGCGGCCGTAAGCCAAACAACAACTAAAGCCCCAAAGCCCAAGGCCAGTCTTGTTTCGTCGTTAATGGTGCCCGTTTCCATAGCGCCTAACTACTATTAGTCCCCGCAATCGGGGCGTTGCACTGATTGTTCATTTGCGCGCTTTTGGCTGTCAAGCCGTTTTCCTACATGGCGGCAGGGGGTTGCGCGCTCCGTCTTGCTGTCCGCCACAGCAATGATGGAGTGCAATCGGACGCAATCGGTGGCGTATGAAATACGGCTTGCAGGATGCAGGCGTAACAGCTGCAGAAGGTCAGGAAAAACCACGGGGGCTGTTGGAGGAAATGCGTCGTCGGTTAAGGCTGCGGCATTACAGCCTGCGCACTGAACAGGCATATGTCGCGTGGGTGCAGCGTTTCATCCAGGCCAATGGTCGTCGCCATCCGCGCGCTATGGGTGCGCTGGAAGTGGAGAGGTTTCTCTCCGCGCTGGCCAATGAAGGCCAGGTTGCTGCGGGCACGCAGAACCAGGCGTTGGCCGCGCTGTTGTTTCTCTATCGCGACGTCCTGGGGATTGATCTGCCGTGGATGCAGGGTCTGGTGCGGGCCAAGCGGCCACTTCGCGTGCCGACGGTGCTCTCCCGAGAGGAGGCGCGGTTGTTGCTGGCGCAGCTGGATGGGCGAGCCTGGCTGATTGCCAGTCTGCTTTACGGCACTGGCATGCGGCTGATGGAAGCGCTGCGGCTGCGCATCAAGGATGTCGACTTTGCCCGCAATGAAATCACCGTGCGTCAAGGCAAGGGGGCGAAGGATCGCCGTACTGTGCTGCCCCGGACGTTACAAGAGCCACTGCAGCGGGAGATCGAGCGTGCGGCGGTCCTGCATCGGTTGGATGTGGGACAGGGGCATGGCCGGGTCTGGTTGCCCGATGCGCTGTCGCGCAAGTTCCCGAATGCGGCGCTGGAGGCGGGCTGGCAATACGTGTTTCCTGCGGCACAGCGCAGCGTGGATCCGCGTGAGGGCGTCGAACGTCGCCATCACCTCGGCGATGCCGTGCTGTCGCGCGCGTTGAAGCGGGCCAGGCAGCGTGCCGGTATCGCCAAGCCGGTGTCCGCGCATACCTTCCGCCACAGCTTCGCCACGCATTTGATCGAAGCCGGATATGACATCCGCACGGTACAGGAACTGCTGGGGCACAAGGATGTCGCGACCACGCAGATCTACACCCACGTCCTCAACCGGGGCGGCAACGCGGTGCTCAGCCCACTGGACCGCTAACCGCCTTGGCTTCTTGAACCGACAGCACGACGTTGGCCAGGGTAGGTTCGTCCGGATCGGTGCTGACCTTGAAACCCAGGGTCTGGCACATGTCCAGCATGGTGCGGTTCTCGCGCAACACCTGGCCTTCGACCATGTTCAGGCCGAGCCAGCCGGCGTACTCGATCATGATCTGCATCAGCTTCCAGCCGATGCCGTGGCCCTTGAGGTCCGAGCGGATCAGGATGCCGTACTCGCCGCGGTCGTAATCGGCATCGGCATGCAGGCGCACGGCGCCGAGCATCTGCCCGCTGCGCGGATCAATAGCCACCAGCGCGATGGAGCGGGCGTAATCGAGCTGGGTCAGGCGCGCGATGAACTCGTGGCTGAAATGTTTGACGGCCTGAAAGAAGCGCAGGCGCAGGTCTTCATCGGTGACGCGGGAAAAGAACGCGCGGAACAAGGCATCGTCCTCCGGGCGCACCGGGCGCACGAACGCGACATTGCCGTCGCTGAGCGGAATCTGCCGCTCCCATTCCTTGGGATACGGAAAGATCGACAGGCGCGGATGGCCGCGGCCCTTGTGTCCGCTGTCGGAAGGGGCGACGGCGATGCGCGCGTCCAGCGCGATCACGCCATCGCGGTCGGCCAGCAGCGGGTTGATGTCCAGCTCGCGGATCTCGGGGATGTCGGTGGCCAGCTGCGCCAGCTTCACCAGCACCAGGGCCACGGCGCGCTCGTCGGCAGCGGGCACGTCGCGATAGGCCTTGAGGATGCGCGAGACGCGGGTGCGGCCGATCAGCTCATGGGCAAGTCGGAGGTCCAGCGGCGGCAACGCCAGCGCCTTGTCGTCAATCACTTCTACCGCGGTGCCGCCGCGGCCGAACACGATGACCGGGCCGAAGGTGGCGTCATCGGCGATGCCGGCGATGAGCTCGCGCGCCTTGGGCCGCAGCAGCGTCGGTTGCAGCACCACGCCTTCGATGCGTGCCTCCGGCCGGGTGGCACGTGCACGGGTGAGGATGCCGTTGGCGGCTTCGCGCACGGCGTCGGCGCTGACCAGGTTCAGGCGCACACCATCGATATCGGATTTGTGCGGGATATCCGGCGAGAGGATTTTCACCGCCACGGCCGAGCCGGCCTGCAGCATCGGCGCGGCGAGGGCGGCTGCCTCATCGGCATCGCGGGCCAGCTGCAGTGGCGCGATGGGAATGCCGTAGGCCTCCAGCACCGCCTGCACCGCCAGCGGGTCCAGCCAGCGCCGGCCGGCCTGCAGGGCGGCGTCCACATGCTGGCGTGCGGAGGCGCTGTCCACCACGAAGTCCTCGGGCAGGCTGGGCGGGGTTTCCATCAGCGCGGTCTGTGCCTGGCGGTACCGCACCAGGTGCATGAAGCCGTGGATGGCGTCGGACTCGGTGGCGTAGCTGGGGATCTGCGCGGCGTTGAGCGTGCTGATGGCGGCAACGTCATTGCCCAGCCACACCGCGAAGACCGGCTTGCGTCGATAGCCGCCAACGTGGCTGCCCAGCGTGCGGGTCAGTGCCTGCGCCGCATCGGCCGACGAGGTGAACGCGGTCGGGACGTTGACCACCATCACCGCGTCGTTGTCCGGGTCGGCCAGCAACGCCTCGATGGCCGTCGCGTAGCGCTCGCCATCGGCGTCGACCACGATGTCCACCGGATTGGCGCGCGACCACTCCTGCGGAATGGTGGCATCCAGCTTGGCAATGGTGGCATCGGACAAGGTGGCCAGCGTGCCGCCCAGTCCGGCCAGCTGGTCGGTGGCGAGCTGGCCAACGCCGCCGCCATTGCTGAGGATGGCCAGGCGATGACCGGGAAAGGTGCCGAGCCGGCCCAGGGTTTCGGCCGCAGCGAACAGCTCGTCCAGCGCGCCCACCCGCAGCAGGCCTGCGCGGCGGAAGGCGGCGTCGTAGACCGCATCGGAGCTGGCCAACGCACCGGTATGGGTATCGCCACTGCTGGCGATGACCGCGGGCTGGCGCCCGGACTTCACCACCACCACGGGCTTGGAGCGCGCCGCGGCACGGGCGGCGGACATGAACTTGCGCGCATCGCGGATGTGTTCAACGTAGAGCAGGATCGCGCGAGTGCGGTAGTCGGTGGCGAAGTAGTCCAGCAGGTCGCCGAAATCCACATCCAGCGTGTCGCCCAGCGAGACCACGGCCGAGAATCCGACCGAGCGCGCCACGCCCCATTCCACCAGCGCCGCCGCAATCGCGCTGGATTCGGAAATCAGGGCAAGGTCGCCGGGCTGCGGGCAATGCGCGGCGATGCTGGCGTTGAGTTTGGCGTGCGGGGCGATCACGCCCAGGCAGTGCGGTCCGAGGATGCGCAGGCCTTTTGCGCGTGCCGCCGCTTCCACGCGTGCCGCGGGCGAGCCCGGCCCTTTGCCAAGTCCCGCCGTGAGGATGATGGCCGCCGCGACGCCCAGGCGCGCGGCCACCGCGATCACGCGCGGCACGATGCGGGCCGGCGCGGTGATCACGATCAGATCCGGCACCCAGCCCAGGTTACCGAGGTTGCGCACTGTGCGCACGCCATCGATTTCCGGATAGCGCCGGCTGACCCAGCCGAGCTTGCCGGGGAACTGCGCCGCCAGCAGATTGCGCACCACCGCGCGGCCGGCCGAACGCTCGCGCGTGCTGCCCCCGACAATCGCGATGGACTGCGGGCGGAAGACGGACTTGAGGCGATAGGTGCTCATGCGTGCAGGACGAACTCGATCATGCCAACGCACCTACCTTACAGGGCTGCCCCGCGGCGCGGCATGACGCGACGCCGGGCGTCGGCATTCGGCCGGTCGCAGGGCGGTGCGTCGCATGCGTCGTGTCGTTGCTCATCAAAGCAGCGTTCCGCCGAGGATCACCAACGCGACGCTGAAATAGATCACCAGCCCGGTCACATCCACCAGCGTGGCCACGAATGGCGCCGACGCACTGGCCGGGTCGAAACGCAGCCGCTGCAGGACGAACGGCAGCATCGCACCGGACAGCGAGCCGAAGGTGACGATGCCCACCAGCGCCGCGCCCACGGTCAGGGCGACCAGCAGCCAATGCGTGCCGTAGTCGTAGATGCCCAGTGATTGCCACAGCGCCACGCGCACGATGGCAATGACCCCCAGCAATGAACCCAGCAACAGGCCCGTGGGCAGCTCGCGCAGCGCCACCTTCCACCAGTCGCGCAGCCGCACTTCGCCCAGTGCCAGCGCGCGGATCAGCAGCGAGGTTGCCTGCGAGCCGGAGTTGCCGCCGGAACTCATGATCAGCGGAATGAACAAGGTCAGTACCACCGCTTTGTCCAGCTCGCCCTCGAAGTGCTGCATGGCGCTGGCCGTCAGCATCTCGCCGACGAACAGCGCGCACAGCCAGCCGCCGCGCTTGCCGATCATCCGCCAGAAGCCGATCTGCATGTAGGGCGCATCCAGCGCCTCCAGGCCGCCGAACTTGTGCGCGTCCTCGGTCGACTCGGCCATCATCGTGTCGATGATGTCGTCCACGGTGACGATCCCCAGCATGCGCTGGTGTTCGTCGACCACGGCGATGGACAGCAGGTCGTGGCGGCGGATCAGGCGGGCCACCTCTTCCTGGTTGGTCAGCGGCGACACGGTGACCGGTGGATTGACCTGCGCCACCGACAGGATGTTGGCCTCGGGCACGCCAGTGATCAGCCGGCGCAGTGTCACCACCTGGCACAGCATGTCGCCGCCGGGCTGCAGCACGTGGATGGCGTAGACCGTCTCACGCTTGCGTTCCACTTCGCGCACATGCGCCAGGGTGCGGCCCACGCTCCAGTCCGCCGGTACGGCGACGAACTCGGTGGTCATCAGGCTGCCTGCCGTGCGCGGGCGATAGCGCATCAACTTCTGCAGCGCGTTGGCCGTGGCCGGTGCGGTGCTGGACAGCCGCGCCAGGATGGCCGCCTGCTCGTGATCCTCCAGTGCCTGCAGCAGGTCGGCGGCGCGGTCGTCGGCCATGCCGACCAGCAAGCTGGCCATACGTTCGCGTGGCACGCCACGCAGCAGCGTGGGCGCGCGCTGCAGCTCGGGTTGTTCCAGCACGCGGATCGCGCGTGCGTCGGACAGGCCGGCAAACGTGGCAGCGGCCAGTGCGGGCTTGAGGCGGTTGAGCCGCTCGACCGCGTCAGCGGTATTGAGGGTGGCCAGCGCCTGCAGGTGCAGGGCCGCCTGGCCGGCGGTCTTGAAAGCAAAGGACGTCAGATGCATCGGGTTGGCCTGGTCGGTTGCCGCAACGGCAACCGGGCCGAACCCGGAACCCAGGCTCAGCGCACGGCCACCGTTGGCGGCGGGCAAGATCGACTGTGAGGGTCGCTGCTGGGCATGGAAGAGACTCGATTCAAGAAGGCCCGCGACGCGGGGCGCTGCCGGGCGCGCGCAGTCTGGTCCTGGCCGCAGGCCTCGTCAAGCCGCTGCCGCGCCCACCAGCCGGATGCGATTCAGGCCAGGCGCAGCGCGGCCGGATACGGCGGGGCATCCGGATACTCACCGGCCGCCAGGCGTGCCTGCAGATCGCGCCACCATTGCGGACGGAACAGCGCGCCATGGGTGGCCTTCAACGCGTCCAGCTGCGCGGACGGCAGGCCCATGAACAGCGGGAAGCGCTCTGGAAAGACATCCTTGGGTGCGACATGGAACCAGGGCTCGTCGGCCATCTGCTCTTCCGGGGAACTGGCCTGCGGCCAGTCGCGGAAATGGCAGTCGGTGACCAGGCACAGCTCGTCGTAGTCGTAGAACACCGCGCGGCCGTGGCGCGAAACGCCGAAGTTCTTCAGCAGCATGTCGCCGGGAAAAATGTTGTTGCTGGCCATGTCGACGATGGCCTGGCCGTAGTCGATGGCCGCGGCGCGCGCGGCCTCCGGCGTCTGCTCGCGCAGGTACAGGTTGAGCGGGCGCAGCCGGCGCTGCACGTAGCACAGGTCGATGATCAGATCCTCGCCATCTGCCGTCAGGCTGCCGGCGCAGGTGTCCATCAGCTCGGCGAGCAGGGCGTGGCTGAAACGTGCGCGCGGGAACCGCAGTGCGCGATACGGCTGTGCATCGAGCAGGCGGCCGACGCGATCCAGATGAAACACCAGCGAATACTTGTCCTCCACGTCCTTGCGGCTCATCTGCTTGGGCCATGCGAAGCGGTCGCGGATCAGTTTGAACACCAACGGATACGAGGGCAGGGTGAAGACCGCCATCACCATGCCGGGCGTGCCGTCGGCATGCACCAGCTGTTCGTCCGGATGCTCGGCGAAGTGCCGGAAGAAGATGCGGAAGCGTTCGGTCTTGCCCTGCTTGGCGCGGCCCAGCACGGTGTACAGCTCATCCAGCGGCTTGAGCGGCAGCAGGCTCCGCAGGAACACCACCGCATCGCCGACCGTGGGCAGATCGGCGTGGAAATAGCTGCGCGAGATACCAAAGAGATGGCCGACATCGGCATGCCTGGTCAGCACCGCTTCCACCTTGAGGCCATCGGCGCCATGCACCAGCGCAATGATGCAAGGCGAAAAGCGTTGCTCGCCGAACACGCGGCCGACCAGGTACGCACGACGTTCGCGATAGAACACCGTTTCAAGCAACTCCACCTGCCGCACCGGCTGCGGTCCCCAGTGCGCGAGATCGTCCTGCAGGCGCACGGCAATGGCGGCCGCACAGCGCATCCGGTGCGCGTAGGGCACGCCGAGGCGCACATCGACCAGCACCTGGGCGAAGGCATCAGCCGGGCGGCGCTCGGACACGGCATAGGTATGCCGCGCCACCGGATGGGTGATGGCTGCGGTCGGCTCGACATCCAGCGCGACGAACTCCACCGACGCATCGACACCGCGCGTGCCGAAGAAGCGCCGCGTCAACGTGTTGTAGAAGGTCTTGTACAGCTCCTGGTCGATCAGCCCGTCGATGCGGCGGGCAAAGCGCATGCGGATGGCCCGCCACAGGGCGTGGTCGTGCGCGTGGCCCAGCAGCGCGGCCTGCAGGCGCAGGCGGCACTCGGCAATGCAGTGGTCGTACAACGCGATGCGTTCGATCGCATCCTGGCGCGTGCCGGCCCAGTCGCGCTGCTCGAAACGCGCGCGTGCCCGCCGGGTGATGTCGGCAAAGCGCGCGTGGTAATCCTCGAACGCGTCGAAGATGACGCGGCTGATCGCCTGCGCGCGCTGGGCGGGATCGGGTTCGACGGACGGGGCGGACATGGGCGCAGTCTAGTGGGACGGCTGTGCTTGGGCAGCCGTCGTTGACCATGGCTTATCGGCGGTGCACGGGCCGTGGGACCATCGGCGGCGATGGCGTTGCCTGGAACGCCGTCTCACCGCCGACGCGATGCGCCTGGGACTCGCCGGTGTGCGCCTCAACCGCGCATCAGCGCCGCCAGCACCTTCTGTCCGCAGTCTTTGGCGCCCCACAGCACACTACCGGTGACCGCACGGCGGTTGCAGCCCACCATCAGCAGCAGCGGTCGCGGCTCGGTGGGCAGGGACAGCATGAGCACCTTGCCGTCGCTGGCATCCATCATCAGCACCTCCAGCGAGCCCAACGACAGCTCGCGGCCCACGGCTACAGCCAGGCCTAACATGGAACTGGTCATCGCCGCCAGACGGTCGCCATGGCGGGCGTCGCCGCTGGCCTGGGCCAGGGCAAAGCCATCGATGGAGGACAGCACCACATGGTCGATGCCATCCATGCTGCCGGCGAAGGTCTGCAGCACCTGGATCACATCGTCGCGCCGATCGCCCAGCAGCGCGGCACGGCTGGAAGAAACCACGGCACTCATGCGTTGGAGACCAGGTCGGAGGATTCAATCTCACTCATCAACGCATCCATCAGCATCATGACCTGGTCTTCGTCGCGTGGATCCAGCGGGATCAGCGGCAGCGTGCGCCCGCGTGCCTCCAGCCGGTGGTAGTAATCGTCGGGGCTGGCCTGCGGAGCGAGGTCCAGCTTTACCAGGCCCATGACGCAGGGCACGTTGGCGGCGTGCCGTTCCAGCACGTCCAGATAGTTCTCGAAGCGGTCCGCTTCCTCGGCCGTGCTGGCATCCACCAGCACCACCACGCCGGTCGCGCCTTCCAGCAGCACCGGCCACACGAAATCGAAGCGCCCCTGCCCGGGCGAGCCATACAGGCGCAGCCGGTCGCCGTTGGGCAGGTCGACGTCGCCGTAGTCCATGGCCACCGTGGTGGTCAGCTTGGCCGACCCCTGGTCCGTGTTGTCCACATCGGTGTCGATGACGGTGCCATTGGCCACCGTGCGCACCAGCGTTGTCTTGCCAGCGCCCATCGAGCCGAGCACGATGATCTTGTATTCCCGCATTCCTATCAGCTTCCCATGCGTGTGCGGAGGTTGCGCCACATGCCCGCCAGCAGCCGCCCGGTGCCGCGTGCGGCACCTCCACTGGAGGGGTCCGAATCGACCGGAGCCGTTTCAAGGTTGGCGTAGCCGCTGAGATAAGCGGCATTGAACAGCGCGAAGACCGCGCCGGGGTCGATCCCCAGCAGGTGCGAGGCTTCGCGCGCGGCGTGACCTCGCCGCAGCAGCAGCGAACACAGCCGGAAATCGTCGTGTCGATGCGCCAGCACCCGGAAATCCGGCCAGCGGCGCAGCTTGATCACCGTGGACTCGTCCATTGGCGCCATCAGGGTGGGTTCCAGGTGCATGCGCAGCGCCGACTGCCACAGCAGCGGCACCAGCGCCGTGCGCGGCTGCGTAGTCAACGGCATATGGTTCGGGTCCAGCCGGCTCAGCACCACCTCGTGCGGGGTCTGCCCGATCACCGCGCCCAGGAGCTGCGCCGGCGATGCGCCGGTCTGCAGGGGCGTGGCGGTCAGGGTGCCGAACCCGAGGACGAACAGGTCCTGCCCATTGGCGCTCAGCAACCAGTCGCCGTCGCGCGCCGCCAGGTGCTCGCGCACCAGCAGGCCGATAGGCGTGCCTGACGATGCCGGCGGTGCGATGGGCGCGTGCTCTACTGTGGGCATGATCGCCGCTGCCACCGTGGTGCGCTCGGCGATGCCCAACAGCGTGCTGGCAATGTCGGTGTGGTCAAGTGGCTCGGGTGCACGGAGCAGACCGTCGGCGAGCGTGCCGTCCGCTTGCAGCACCCACAAGGCGATATGCGGCCGGTGCGCGACCAGGCGCTTGGCCAGGTTGCGCATCAAGGCGCTGTCGGTGATCACCAGCAGGTCGCACTGCGTGGCCTCCTCGCAGCGTTCGACCTCCTGGCCGACGCTGGCACCGATCTGGCGCAACCGTGCCAGCAGGGCCTGCTCCATCGGTGTATCCGTTCCCATGACCGAAACTCTGGCCATTGCGCTCCTGTGCCGCTGTGCTGTTGTCGTGCCGTCGACAAGGACCCATCCCTGTCGCGCCATCATAGTGGTCCGGCGTGCCGCGAGCGATCACATGGGAGCTGCCATGTCAGGCCTGGATGTAGACCCAGGCGTTCGCGCCCGAGCGCAGGGTGACCTGTACGCGCACATAGTCGTCCACTTCATAGGCATCGGCCGCGTCCAGCTCGGCCGGCGTGATTTCGAACACCATGCCGTCCACCGCGTCGTCCGGGTCGCCACTCGGCGCGACAATGGGATGGAAGCGCTCGCCGCTGGCGGCCAGCACATAGGGGTCGGTGATCTCCACCAGCGTACGGGCATAGCCGGGCAGGGCATCGGCGCGGCCGCTCAGCAGGCGGCCGAACTGGCCCTGCTGTACGGAAGGAAGTTGCAGGGTGCCGTAGGAGAACAGCAGGATCGGCGGGTCGGTTTCGGTCATGGCAGCGGCTGCGAGCGGGAACAAGAAACAGGCCCGCCTCCTTGCGGAAACGGGCCTGTCGCATCACATCAGGGCGTGGCTTACTTGGTCAGTAGCGCCAGCGCGTCGTTGAAGGTCTTGCTCGGTCGCATGGCCGTGGCGCACTTGGCCAGGTCCGGGTGGTAGTAGCCGCCGATGTCCTGCGGTTGGCCCTGGGCGCCGTTGAGCTCGCCGACGATCTTGTCTTCGTTCTCGGTCAGCACCTTGGCCACCTCAGTGAACTTGGCTTTCAGCTCGGCGTGCTCGTCCTGCGCGGCCAGCGCCTGGGCCCAGTACAGCGCCAGGAAGAAATGGCTGCCGCGGTTGTCGATCTCGCCGACCTTGCGCGCGGGCGACTTGTTGCTGTCCAGGAACTTGCCGTTGGCCACGTCCAGCGCCTTGGCCAGCACGGTGGCGGCCGGGTTGTCGTAGGTCTGGCCCAGGTGTTCCAACGAGGCGGCCAGGGCCAGGAATTCACCCAGCGAATCCCAGCGCAGGTAGCCCTCTTCGACGAACTGCTGCACGTGCTTGGGCGCCGAACCACCGGCGCCGGTCTCGAACAGGCCGCCGCCGGCCATCAGCGGCACGATCGACAGCATCTTGGCGCTGGTGCCCAGCTCCATGATCGGGAACAGGTCGGTCAGGTAGTCGCGCAGCACGTTGCCGG